>JBLFXH010000323.1:0-3006 GCA_047611125.1 Rhodothermales bacterium | reverse complement strand
GATTCGTACTTCCTGAGGACGGGCGAGAGCTTCATCGACAAGAGTCGGATGTACGTGATTCAGGCGCAGCACGGCGCAGACCTTGGGACTCGAACTCGACTCACCTACGGGGCCGATTGGTTTCGGACGGTGCCGAGCAACGAGGGAACCGTGTCGGGCGCATACGAGGACATCGACACAATGACCGAGCCCGGGGTCTACCTGCAGACGGACACTGATCTATCGATAAAGTGGGCCCTCACGTTGGCTGGCCGGGTGGACTATCACGACAAGCTGGAGAGCGCGTTTTTCAGTCCGCGGGCCGCGGTGGTGTTCAAGCCTCGGAGTCAGCACAACTTCCGCGCCACGTACAACCGAGCCTTCAAGAGCCCCGCATCCAATCAGCTCTTCGGCGACATCCTCGGGGTGCGCGACATCTTCGGCCTGGGAGGACTCGGATCAGAATTCGGCGTCTCCGGCGCGACGGATCTGAGGGCACAGGGCATGATTACGGGATTCACCTTTCCCCGCGGCGCTAGCGGGCTGCCCCAGTACACATCACCGTTCGCAAGTGACCCGAATCGGCGCTTTGACCTGAATGACCCCACGATGACGGCCGTGATGTGGGACGTGGCTCGATTTGCCACCGTCTCCGGATTGGCTGAGAACCTGGTCGCCCAGGGATTCCTGACGCCCGATGCGGTGGAGGCCGTCTCTGCGGCTCTCGAATTGGTGCTGCCCACTACGGTCCCCGCCGTGCTCAATCAACTGAAGGTGCTGGACCTCCAGTCCCAGCAGTTCTTCCCCGTTTCCGATGTGTCGGATCAGGAGCCGCTTGGGATCACGCGAACCGAGACGGTTGAGCTTGGCTACCAAGGGCTGGTCGGGCGCGGGACGGTCGTGGCTATCGACGGATACTGGAGCCGGGTCCGCGACTTTGTCGGGCCGCTTTTCGTGGGGACTCCGAATGTATTTCTGGAGGCAGGGACTCTGAATGCGGCCTTACTTAATGCGCTGCCTGCACTGCTGGAAGCGAATCCTCAGGCGGCCGCTGCGCTGCTGGCCCTGGACGAGGCGCCTCTGTTTGGTGGACGGAATGGGACGGCGGCAGAAGAGATTGCTACGATTGTGTCTACCGGAGTAGCCGGGGCGATTCCGTTCGGGACGGTGACGCCCACCGAGGGGTTCGATCCCGGGGCGATCGTGCTGATGCGGCGCAACTTTGGCGACATTTCGTTGCTGGGACTCGATGTCTCCGTGATGCAGTACTTGTCCGCGTCTTTGCAGGTCGGCGGATCTGTCGCGTTGGTCTCGGATGACCAGTTTCGGTCCGATGGCGGCGTGGTGGCGCTGAACGCGCCGGCGCGGAAGTTCGCCGGGTTTGTGCGGTACTCGCGCGGGGCTTGGTCAGGGCAGGGACGGGTCCGCGGCGCGAGCGGGTTTCCGGTGCGGTCAGATGTTTATCTGGGCACGACGTCCGCGTACAGCGTGGTGGATCTGGCGATTGCGTATCGCGTGAGGGCCGGGTCTCGGGTTTCGCTGAGCGTCCAGAATGTGCTAGATCGGCGACACCGGGAGTTTGTGGACGTGGCGGAGATTGGGCGGCTAGGGGTGTTGAGGTTGGAGGTTGGGATTTAGGAGGAATCCTCGGAGCCGCTTGAGGCGACTAGTCCGTCCAATCGGTGGCGGCGTGGCGGCCGGACCTCTAGTGCCTCCAGCACCAATTACACAAACCTGATGTAGGCGCAGCCCCGTCCGTGCCTAACCAAACCGCTCCAGCACAGCGCTGATGACCCGGTCCCCGGCGCGCCCGTCCCAGCCATCAATCGTCTGCCCTTGCTTCCACTCTCCCGCCCGAATTTTCGCGACGCGATCTGCAACGATTTCCGCGTCCAACGGGAGTAGTTCGTTAGTACCCCGACTAACCGTGACCGGCCGCTCGGTGTTCGGCCGCAGCGTCAGGCATGGCACGTTTAGAAACGTAGTCTCCTCCTGGATCCCGCCCGAGTCCGTAATAACCAACTCTGCATCCATCTGAAGACGGAGGAAGTCGATATAGCCGATCGGGTCTATGAGCCGCAGGTTTGCCAACGCATCCACGCGAGCCTGAAGTCCGAAAGTTGCCAGATTCTTCCGGGTGCGTGGGTGTATCGGAAACAGGACCGGCTTCTCGGCGACCTCGCCCAGAATATCCAAGACCTTTGACAACCCCGCCTTGTTGTCTACAGTCGCTGGCCGATGGAGCGTGGCGAGCACGTAGTTGCCTTTTTGAAGCCCCTGCTCCTCCAGGATATTCGAGTCCTCCGCCCGGGCCCTAAACCGCATGAGTGAGTCTATCATGACATTGCCAACGTAGACGACCGTTTCCTCTGGCAACCCCGCCAGATTAGCCATTCCGGCAGGCTCTGAGACCAGAAGCAAGTCAGAAATCGAGTCCGTCACCAGCCGATTGATTTCTTCCGGCATGGTGCGATCCCCACTGCGGAGGCCCGACTCAACATGCACCAGTGGAATATGCTGCTTCGCCGCCACCAACGCGCAGGCCATGGTGGAATTAACATCGCCATAGACCAGGAGGACATCCGGACGATTGGCCGAGACATGCTCCTCAAACGCCACCATTATCTTCGCGGTCTGCTCCGCATGTGATCCGCCACCGAGTCCCATATAGACGTCCGGCTCGGGCAGGCCCAGCTGGCGGAAAAATATGTCGGACATTTCGGGGGAGTAGTGCTGGCCCGTATGGAGGATCTGGTGGGAGACTTTGGTCGGCAACTTGGCTGCGGCCCAGTGGACGGGGCCCACTTTGATAAAATTGGGTCGGGTGCCGACGACGGAAAGGAGGTTTAGCATGCCAGAATATATCCGCGGCCAGCGGGATACTGTAGCCTGGAGGCAGTGCAGATCGTAAGTGTTTTTGGATTGCGATTCGCCCCGGCTTCGAGGCGTAGTTGCCTCTGCGCGCTTGGGTGAGGCATCCGAGCTGTCTTCATGGATCACCTGATGCACCACTCGGTCCGTCACATC
>JBLFXH010000322.1:0-3017 GCA_047611125.1 Rhodothermales bacterium | reverse complement strand
TATAGGTCCCCGGCGTCAGATAGTGCTTCCCGTTGTCCGCCTCAGACGGCTCCCCGGGCAGCGCATCCGCATCTGAGGCCGAGAGGTTGTAGTCCGCATAGTTCAGACCGGCATCCACGGCAAGCTCGCCCTCGTAGACCAGATCGCCATCGGCATTCGAAAGGCGCAGCGTCCCATCGCCAGCGGCCAAAGACCAGAAAGCCACCGATGTCGAGGGCTCATTGGCCGGTGAGTAACTCGAAAACTGGCGACCCCAGTTCGTGCTGTGGGACACATCTGCCGGCTCGAACAGGTGCATGGCCATCGCCCGAACGGCAGGCGTCAACTGGCGCAGCTCATCCAGATTGCCGATGTAAATAGAACGGCCGTGAGTACCTACAACGAGGTCATTCGCGGCCTCCTGAATCTTGAGATCGTGCACAGGCGATCCCGATAGACCACCAGCCATCGGCTGCCAAGAGGCACCGCGATCCAGGCTGACATACACACCGTGATCGGTGCCGACGTACAGCATGTCCTCCACCTCCTGATCCTCGACAATCACGTTGACCGGCTCGCCGGGCAGGCCCGCATCGATGCGCGACCACGTCGATCCGTAGTTCTCACTCACGAAGACATAGGCATCGAAATGGTCCGATCGGTACCCGTTGAGCGTCACGTAAACGCGGCCCTCGACGTGGCTGGAGGCCTCTACCCGCGAGACCCAGAGATCCTGCGGCAGCGAATCCGAAACCCTCGCCCAACTAGCGCCGCCGTCACGGCTAGCGTGCACATAGCCGTCATCACTTCCGGTGTACAACAGACCAAAACGGAGCGGCGATTCGTCGATGGTAGCCAGCGTCCCGTAAGGAACGTCTCCCTGCTTGCCACCCTTTGTCAGATCGTCCGATATGGCCTGCTGGTCATCACCATTCTGCATCGAGCGGTAAAGCTTATTCGCCCCGTAGTAGAGGATGTCCTGGTTGTGACGGGACAGATGAATCGGCACCTGCCAGTTGAAGCGCAGCGGGCGCTCTCCCAACTCATGACGCGGCCGGATCCCGGAACGCTGTCCAGACTCCGTGTTGATTCGCGAGTAGGCCCCGAACTGTGAGCCGGTGTAGACCACATCGTTCGTCCGCGTGTCCACCTCGACCTGCATCCCATCTCCACCCGCGATACGCGCGTACGGATACTGGCCGTTTCCATACCAGCCGCGGCTCGCCTGATAGTTACTGGGACCGAACCAGACGCCGTTGTCTTGCAGCCCTCCGTAGATGTTGTAAGGCTCTGCGTTGTCAACCTGAACCGCGTAGAACTGACCGACTGGCGGCGAATTGAGCTTCAGCCAGGTTTCGCCGTCGTCCCAGGTCACGTTCAAGCCGCCGTCGTTTCCGTTGATGACGTGACCAATCCGGCGGGGGTTAACCCACATGGCCTGATGGTCCGAGTGGACTCCTGCTCCACCGATGCTCGTCCAGTTCGCGCCCCCATCCTCTGACTTGAGGAGCGGCACGCCCATAATGTAGATACGATCTGGCGTGTCCGGGGCGACCCTGATTTCGCCAAAATAGTAGCCGTACGAGTTGTACAGGCCATTTAGATACTCCTCGTGGGTGCGGTTCCAGGTGGCGCCGCCATCGTCCGAGCGGTACACCTCAGCGGCAATCACGCTGGTGTTGAACAGCAGCGAGTTGGCGTCTTCCACGAACTCGACCAGTGCGAGCGGCATGATCTGGCCGCTGCGGACCATGCCCTTGATCCTGCCGGCGTCATATTCTGACGGAAATCTGTTTCCGCGCAGGTAGCCTTCAACCTCGTCGTCATTAAGGGCAAGGAAGTCCCGAGCCGACATCGTCCGAAGATCGTCCCGAGAAAGGCCCTCGTCTTCGTCCTCATTCTCGACTGCGGGCCGGCGGAAGTAGTTGTCGAGCAGGGCATACATGACGTTCGGCTGGGCGGCGTACATGGCCAATCCGATGCGTCCGACGCCTTCGCCCTGAGGAAAGCCGCTTCCCTGGCCGGAAAGCAACGTCCAGCTGTCGCCCCCATCGTCCGTCCGGTAAATGCCGGAGCCGTTGCCGCCTTCCACGAAATTCCAGGCGCGCCGAGACCGCTCCCAGGTGGCGGCATACATGACATCTGGATTCGTCGGATGGGCCACCAGATCGATGACACCGGTGTTGTCATTGACGAACAGCGTCTTGCTCCACGTGCGCCCTCCATCTACCGTCTTGTAGAAGCCCCTGTCCGCGCTGGCGTGGTAGAGCGGCCCGAGGGCACCGACGTAGACCGTCATTGGGTCAGTGGGGTGGATCAGGATCCGGCCCGTGCGCTGCGTTCCGTCAAGGCCGTGATGCGTCCATGACTCTCCTCCGTCTGTCGAGGAGTAGACCCCGTTGCCGGCGTAGGAACTGCGGCTGGAGTTGTTCTCGCCGGTCCCGACCCATATCAAGGGGTCGTTTTCGGGATACCCAGACCAATCGACAGCAATGTCGCCAATGGTCATGACGCCCTGATTGTCGAAGATGGGCTCAAACGAGACGCCGTTGTTGGTGGTCCTCCAAAGGCCACCCGAGGCATAGGCCACAAAGAAATGCGTCGGGTCTTCGACCCAGGCATCGATGTCGACCACGCGTCCGCTCATCACGGTGGGACCGACGTTTCTGAAGGGCACGTTGGATACGGTCGAGGCCTCCAGCATGGAAGCCCGCTTGGCGACCGACGCTGCTCGGGCCTGGGCCGTAGTCGCCGTCACATCAGAGGTCATTTCCTGCGCAGAGGCTGGAAAAACCAGGAGAGCGAGAAGGGCGAGAGACGAGAGGAAGCGCGTCATGTCGGCAGGGAGAGGTTTCGGTAGTCCGGCAAGTTCGGACAAAACCAGTCCCACCGCACTTACTTCAATATTCCGCTCAGCACGTCTACTCCAATGTTTCTTCCCGTCAGCACGACCACGGTCGGCCCAGACGCCTTGATGTTCGGATGCCGCGCAGCTGCGACAGCCACCGCCGAGGATGGCTCAACCAGATAGCGATGCT
>JBLFXH010000321.1:0-3038 GCA_047611125.1 Rhodothermales bacterium | reverse complement strand
ACGCTATCGGGTGACGGTCCATTTACCGTTTTTGCGCCAACGGATGCCGCCTTCGCCGCCCTTCCCGCCGGCACGGTCCAGACTCTTCTTCGCCCCGAGAATCGTGATCAACTGATCTCCATCCTGACGTACCACGTCATTTCTGGTCGCATAGCGTCCTCCGATCTACTATCAACAGGATCAGCGCAGACGGCCTCCGGAGTTCGGCTCCCTATCGGACTCTCGATCGGCGGAGCTGCGATCGTCCAGACTGATATCACGGCCGAGAATGGCATCATACATGTCATCGACTCGGTTCTGTTGCCCCCGGCCAACGACGAGCGCGCAGCAACTGCCTCCCGGATGTCTGACGCCGAGCAGCGGGTCGCTCGCGAAGCCCGGAATACTATAGCCCTCGCCATCGACCGCGGTGCGCCGCTTTACAACGCCGGACAGGAGCGCGCCTGCGCCGCCATCTACGAAGTGGCCGCCACTGCTCTGCTGACCAATGGCGATCTGCCTGAACGGACTCGTGTCGCTCTGGAGTCAGGACTTGAGCGTGCCTCACGCGTGCACGTGGCCGAAGACCAAGCCTGGCGCCTCCGGGAAGGCCTGGATGCCGCCTATGCGTCTCTCGGCCGCCGGATGATGACCTCGGATGCTGGTCGATAGTCGAACGGATGGCTGCCGCGGGCGTGAAAGCCCCGCGAGTTATCTGCCCCCAAATCTCCTCTGATTATGCCTGATACTCTCCGCCTCCCTGTTCCTCCGGCCGCGTGGTCAATCGGCCGGCGCTGGACGTTTATTTTCGCGCTCTGGACGGTTCCGGGACTGGCCGCGTTGAGTTTCTACTACCTGAACCAGGTTGTCACAGGGCAAGCCGTGGTCTGGAGTTTCGCGCTAGCTTCGACGCTGCCCAACTGGTACTTCTGGGCGCTTCTTACGCCAGCCGTGATGGCGGCGGCCCACCGTTACCCACTCGAGCAGGACAACTGGCTGCGGAACGTTCTCCTGGTACACGTACCGGCGATGGTTCTGATGATCTTGCTTCACTCGCTTGCGAACCTGTTGCTCTTCCGAGGAGTCGGTCTTCATGACACGCTGAACGTCGGTCTGTACAAGGTGCATATCACCTCAAGGATCCACGCGAATGTTCTGGCCTATTGGACGGTGCTGGGGGTCTATCAGGCGATCACCGGCTTCCGAAAACTCCGATCGCGCGACGCCGAGGCCGCAGCGATGGAGATCGAACTGGCTCAGGCGCACCTTCGGGCGCTGAAGATGCAGCTGAATCCGCACTTTCTGTTCAACACGCTGAACTCCATTACCGCGCTGATCCGGAAAAGCGAGAATCCGAAGGCGGTCAAGATGACAGTCAAACTCAGCGCTTTCCTGCGGCTGGCGCTGGAGAATCGAGGCATGTACGAGGTCGGACTTCGTGAGGAGGTCGACTTCGCACGGAAATATCTCGACATCGAACAGGTTCGATTTGGCGACAATCTGAAGGTGGATGTCAACCTGGAGCCCGGGACGGAAGACCTGTACGTGCCCAACATGATCTTGCAGCCCATCGTTGAAAACGCAATCCACCACGGCGTTGCCCAGCGTGGAGAACCGGGTTTGATTTCGGTGACCTCCTGTCTGGACGGAGACCGCCTCATCCTTTCCGTCCGCGACAACGGACCGGGTCCTGGCAATTCCAAAGGCAAAGGAACCGGAGTCGGCATTTCCACCACCCGAAAGCGTCTGGAACGGCTTTACGGCGACGCCTACGAGATGGAACTGCGGTCAGCCGCCGACGGAGGGGCCGAAGTGATTGTGGTTCTTCCTGCCGTCAAGCAACCCATTTTCGAACCCTCTTCTGATCAACTGATATGAACTCAGTCATCAAAGTTCTCATCGTGGACGACGAGCCCCTGGCTCGCGACACCATGCGCCTCCTCCTTGACCCCCAGGATGACATCACCGTGGTCGGCGAAGCCGCCAATGGACAGGAGGCCGTGGAACTCATTGAGTCCGAATCGCCCGATCTGGTTTTCCTGGATATCCAGATGCCCGGCCTCGGTGGATTCGATGTCATTGCTGAGATCGGCGCTGCCAATATGCCCTATGTGGTCTTTGCGACGGCCTACGACGAGTACGCTCTAAAGGCCTTCGGCACCAATGCACTTGACTACCTGCTCAAGCCATTCGATGACGACCTGTTCGAGGAAGCACTGAACCGGGCCCGCACGCGGCTGCGTCAGGACCGGGAGGACGACCTGAGCGAGCGGCTGGAGGCCTTGGTGGCGGGTGCGGCCTCTCGAAGGGAGGTGTCTGGTGAACCGGACGGGACCGCTCAATCAAACCGGATTCTCGTCCGGGACCGTGATCGCATCAAGTTCGTCAGCATCGACGAGATCCGATGGATTGAGGCCGCCGGCGATTATGTCGTCCTGCACACGGATGAAAAGAAGCACCTCATCCGGGCCACCATGTCTGGGATGACCAAGCGGCTTCCCCGGTCCAAGTTTGCCCGGATCCATCGGTCAAGCATCGTGAACATGGATTTCGTTCAGGAGGTGCGTCCCTACTTCCACGGCGATTACATGGTCTATCTGGTGAGCGGCAAGGAGATCCGGCTCAGCCGGCGCTACTGGCCGCAGGTCGAGGCGCAGTTCAACGCTGTCAAGTAGTCCGCTCGAGCGTTTGAGATCGGCACGGCCGGCGTCGCAGTTTGCGAGGCCGGCCGCTCTGCGTTTAGGGGTTGGCGGGGTGCGGCGCGGAGCGGCGTCAGACTTGTCCTCCCGAGCAGAGCTCGCGTGTGGCTCGAAGCAGCGCCAGTTCGAAACGGCGCGCGGCAACTAACCTCCTTCCATGCAACCCCATCCCGAACGGCAGCACAAGCGGAAACCGTACTATGTTTTCCACTTCGGTTCGCTTACGCCGTTTGGGGCCACCTACATGGAAAAACGGGGATGGATTCAAGCGGAGTCGCCGCTTGTCGTAACCACCCAACAGACAAGCGGCAGGCCACTCACCGTGAGCACGCGCCACTGGACTCTATCCGCCGACCCAGC
>JBLFXH010000320.1:0-3071 GCA_047611125.1 Rhodothermales bacterium | reverse complement strand
AGCATGGCCTCAGCCCAGTATCGGCCGGCACCCGCGGAATCACCTTCGGCTGGCGGCGTCAGATCCAGTGCGGGGACTGGTGCCATGAACGGGGGCATTGTCCCCACCCGCTTCCACCCATTGGTCCGGGCGGCGGTGGGGCCCCCATCGCCCTCACCTTTCTCGAGGAGGAATCGAACGATGTCGGACCGGTGCACTCGGCGATGGCCGCCAGGCGTTCTAACGGAGCGGATCTTCTTCTGATCGGCCCAGCGCTTGATACTGCTGACCCCGACACCAGCCAAATCCGCCGCTTCAGTTGTGGTGATCAAATCGTCCATGTCCCAAATATCGGACGTTTTGAACGAACAAACAAGCATTATTCGTCCATTTCGTTTATATTGATCGGTATGAACGTTTTCATTACAGGCGGAACAGGCTTCTTGGGTCGATCCCTGATGCTTAGGCTCAGGCGCGACGGGCACTCTGTGACCGCATTGACACGCAGCATAGTTAAGGGCCGGTCTCTGCTGGGCATGGAGGCCGATCTGCTGGAGGCGAGTGCCAGCGACGAAGCGCTAGTAGCAGCCCTCGAACGGGCGGATGCCGTGGTTAACCTGGCTGGAGAGCCGATCCTCGGGGGGCGCTGGAACGAAGACAAGATGCGCCGACTTCGCCGGAGCAGAGTTGACCTGACATCATCGCTCGTGGATGCCATGGCAAAGACGTCTTCGCCCCCGAAGGTGTTCATTTCCGGCAGTGCGGTCGGGCTCTATGGCAACCGCGGTGACGAGGTGCTAACTGAAGCGTCGATGCCTGGCACCGGCTTCCTGGCCGACCTTTGCCGCGACTGGGAGGCCGCGGCCTTGAAAGCTGAGCTGCTTGGAACGCGAGTGGTTCTCCTGAGAACCGGCGTGGTTCTCGGCCGCGGGGGAGGAGCACTGGATCAGATGCTGCCGCCCTTCCAGTTTGGTGTCGGAGGTCCTCTTGGTCCAGGGACGCAATTCGTGCCGTGGATTCATCTGGATGACATCATCGAGATGATCGCAGTGGCCATCGGGGACGAAACCTACGTTGGGCCGATCAACGGATCCGCTCCAAACCCGGTGACCTTCCGAGATTTTGCGAGTGCTCTAGGCCAAGCCCTTGGGCGGCCCGCCTTTCTGCCGGTCCCCAAGTTTGCGTTGAAGCTGTTGTTTGGCCAGGCCTCATCCGTTTTGCTGGACAGTCAGCGAGTCGTGCCGGAGCGCGCCCTCGCGCAGGGGTTTGAGTTCCGGTTTCCAGACCTGAAGTCGGCGCTCAGTGACCTGCTTGACAATGACTTTGTGCACATATCACGCGCCGAAGGTCCGTTCCCGGACTCGGACTACCTCCGGAAGAACCCGCCTGCATTTGTACTCAAGACCGAGGTGAGGCTCGATCAGAGCGTTGAGGAGGTCTTTCCGTTCTTTTCGCGACCCGCAAATCTCGGACTCATCACGCCCTCGGCCATGCAGTTCCGGATTACGGAGAAGCCGGACCGGATGGGTGCCGGGGCCGTGATCAAGTATAGGCTGAAGGTTGGGCCTGTCCCCTTGGGCTGGACCACGCGAATCGATGCCTGGGAGGAAGGCGCACGGTTCGTCGATTCCCAGATCAAGGGACCGTATTCCGGCTGGTGGCACGAACACGGATTTGAGCGGGATGGCGAGGGGACGCTTATGACGGACCGGGTCTACTATTCGCCACCGGCTGGACCGATCGGGCGTCTGGCCAATTCCGTCTACATAGCCGACGAACTCCGCAGGGTATTCGGGTATCGCTCATCCGTGGTTCGGGCGCGCTTTGGGGCAGATATGCGGTAGAATGGGAACGGCGCCGTGGAGCGAACATGGTAATTCCTGAGCGAAGTAGCTCATGCGACCAAAGAGGGCCATGCCTCAGGCAACCGTTCTCATCTTCTGTTTCATGATGGTCTCCGCGGCCTCCGGGCAGACGCGGGGCGGCGCCCGCATTGCAGGCCAGGTGACCCACGCGGAATCGGGATCCGGACTCCCGGATGTCCACGTGTTCATCTCTGGCTCCACGGCCGGCACCACCAGCAACGCGGAAGGACGTTTCACCCTGGAGGGTGTCCCGCTCGGGGCCAACCGCAGAGATGGTCATATCCCGGGTGGGATATAGCCGACAGGCACACGATTTTGTGGTTCGGCGACCCATTTCCTTTTCGATGGACTTCGCTCTCCAGCCTCGAATTGTAGACCTCGAGGAGATCGTGGTGACCGGAGAGCTCGACCCCAACTGGGAGAGGCGTTTTCACTGCCAGGGCCGATGCACCGCTGGTGTTTGAAAACAGGGGGGCTATCGCATTCTTTGTTTCCTGCGGACCTACGAGAGCTCAGGGGACGAGACCCGCCAGGAGGGCGAGGCCCTGTTCAGCGAGATGACGCCGAACTCTGAGGAACAGCAAGAGCGGTGGGCACTCGCCCCAAAGGCGGCATTTGATGGGTCTTCCCGAACCGGTTCGGGCGGACTATCAGAGGTCCTGGATTACGCTGACGAACGATTCGGCGCTCATGGACTCAGACGGAGGCATTGGGGATGCCTCTGGCGTGGTGTACTACGGCCACATGGCCTTCGAGCGCCTGGCTGATCTGGTGCCGAAGAAATACGTTCCGCCCGCCAGTTCCGCGCTCGAGAAGCGGACTCGGTAGTCCCGCCAGAGCGGATTATTCGGGGCAGTTTCACCACGCCGAGTTTTCCACAATGCTAGAATGGCAGGTCCCGTGGGACTACACTTAGACAATTATCCAATAACCTCCCCAATCTGCAATGATCCAGAGGTACACACGAGTGCTGGCCGCCTTCGGCGCACTAGCACTCCTTACGACCAGTCTGTCCATGGCGCAGTCCAGCGTCTCCGGAACTGTGACTGATTTTGAGACCGGCGATCCGCTCCCCGGCGCAAACGTTCTGATTCAGGGCTCCACGCAAGGCACAGCCACAGATGTGAACGGCCGTTACACACTCGATGGTGTGGCCAACGGCTCGTACAATCTGGTGGCCACCTTTGTAGGCTACGAGTCAACCGTCAAGGTGCTCATTGTTCGGGG
>JBLFXH010000319.1:0-3078 GCA_047611125.1 Rhodothermales bacterium | reverse complement strand
TCAGCAAGGGTACGGTTGAATAAACGAAATTCGCGTTCGTGGGTAGGTGAATTCCACCGGGCGTTAATCCAGACCGTATCGGGCGGCTATGGCTTCCGCGTCAAGCGCAGTCACTTCATCTCCCAGCATCTTCTTGGTGATGAGGTGGTTGCCCAGGACCAGCACGTCCATATGGGTATCGCGGAAGCACTGGTAGGCGTCCTCCATGGTGCAGACGATGGGCTCTCCGCGGACGTTGAAACTGGTGTTGACTAGGACCGGGCAGCCGGTCTTCTGGTCGAAGGCTTTAAGGAGGTCGTGGAAGGCTGGGTTGGTCTGCGCGCTGACGGTCTGAACTCGCGCGGAGCCGTCTACGTGGGTCACGGCGGGGATCGGAGAATCGATGTACTGGAGCCGATCGAGGCCGGTGCCCTTTACGCTGGCGTTGCGGACCTCTGCCACTAGCAGCATGTACGGACTTTCGGCGTCAAGGTCGAAGAACTCTCCGGCGCGCTCGGCCAATACGCTGGGGGCGAATGGCCGGAAGCTCTCGCGGAATTTGATCTTGACGTTGACCCGCTTCTGGACTTCGCGGCCTCGGGGGTCGGCTAGGATTGAGCGATTGCCTAGTGCGCGTGGACCGAACTCCATCCGGCCCTGGAACCAGCCAACTACCGAGCCCTCTGCAAGGAGACCCGCGACGCGGTTCGCTCGGTCTGACAGTCGCTCTGAGGGGATGCCCTTTCTCTTGACGAAGGCGGCTATCTCATCTTCATCAAAGGAGGGCCCGAGGTAGGATCCCTCCATGGCGTCTGAGACCTGGGGAGTCCTTTGCTTGTCGTGGTATCCATGCCATGCCGCCAAGGCTGCGCCGAGCGCGCCTCCTGCATCGCCGGCGGCGGGCTGGATCCAGACATTCTTGAACGGCCCTTCTCTTAGGAGTCGGCCATTGGCCACGCAGTTGAGCGCCACGCCTCCCGCCAGGCATAGGTTTTCTTCGCCCGTGGTTTCGTGGGCGTGGCGGGCCAGTTTGAGGATGGCGTCCTCAATGACCACTTGTACCGAGCGAGCCAGATCCATGTCGCGCTGGGTGAGAGCGCTCTCTGGATTCCTTCGCGGTGCCCCGAAGAGATCTGCAAACGCGGATCCGGTCATGGTCAGTCCGTGTGCGAACGTGAAGTACTTCATGTTCAACCGGAAGGACCCGTCATCGCGCAGGTTGATCAGGTGGTCACGGATGGTCTGCTCAAAGCGAGGTTCGCCGTACGGCGCCAGGCCCATCAGTTTGTATTCGCCTGAGTTGACCCTGAATCCGCAGTAGTACGTGAACGCCGAATAGAGCAGGCCCAGCGAGTGCGGGAAGTGCTGTTCGTGCGTCAGGGCTATGGCGTTGCTGCTGCCCTTGCCGATGGAGGTGGTGGCCCACTCCCCTACGCCATCTGTGGTGACGATTGCTGCTTTTTCGAACGGCGACGGGTAGAACGCGCTGGCCGCGTGACTCAGGTGGTGCTCGGGGAAGAGCAGCTGGCCCTCGTATCCCAATTCCTTGGCGATCAGATCCGGAATCCAGAGCTTGCGCTTCAGCCAGATGGGCATCGATTCCAGGAAGGACCGCAGTCCTCGGGGCGCGAAGCTGACGTAGGTCTCAAGCAGACGCTCGAAGGTCAGGAACGGCTTGTCGTAGAAGGCTACGGCGTCGAGATCCGCGGTTTCGATTCCGCCTTCCTCTAGGCAGTAGGCAATCGCGTTCGTAGGAAACGACGGGTCATGCTTCCTCCTTGTGAACCGCTCCTCCTGAGCCGCGGCAGTGATCCGACCGTCCTGCAGCAGACAGGCCGCCGCGTCGTGGTACCAGCAGGAGATGCCTAGGATGTTCAAGCGTTGCGCGCTACCCCTAGCGTCCGAAGTTGTAGGCGAAGCTGACCCAGGGAATGGCCGGGACTCCGCCGTCTTCAGTGGCGAAGCCAAGCAGGCCAATGTCCGCCGCGATGTTCCTACCGAAGAACCGAATGCCGCCCATGAACAGACCCCCTCCGCCTATGGTGGGAGCGATGTAGGCCTCGCCCACTAGCTTCGTCCGCCGCCCCAAGCGAGTCTCGCCACCGAGAACGATGACCGGATCCGAGTTGAAGTTGCCACCGCCAAACGCGAATCCGACGCCCGCCGTAAGCGAACGATCGGGCTGACCCTTTGTCCAGACCGCGTACGCAATCCCCGCCGTTTCCCGCTCGGCAAACCCTGCCAGAACTCCAACGCTGACCGAATTTCCAGGCACCTGGATTAGCTGAACTTTTGGCGCCACATACAAGAGTTTGCCAAACGCCTGGGGGACCAGGAACGTGCCGCCGCCCAGCGTCACCCGGTCCGTGATGCCGTAGGCCGCGAACCCGAAGAAGATGTAATAGGCCGTGAGATAGGCACTCCCCTGTTCGAGAGTCCTGCCTGTCGGCGCGAAAAATAGGCGTGAGTCATTGGGATCGAATCGGCGGAAGGCCTCCCCGACTACCCGCCCACGGATCTGCTTTCTGGAGACAATCTGAGATTTGACCACACGGACTTCGGTGCCGGCGGAGGTCCGGATCACGAGGTCGGTGTCTGACTCGCTGATGACCGTGCCCACGAAGACCGATCCGTCTGCAAGCTCAATCTCAGTGAGTGTCTGTACTGAGTCGACGGGCGCGTTGACCTGGGCCGTGGTGGCCAAGGTTGGCAGCGCGAGAAGCAGCAGAAAGAGGCAGGTACGCATTGATGTCTGATGGTTTACCTAACTATACGGATCCTGCGTCACATAGGGATCACACTCAGCCCAACTCCGCGAGCGTCGCCCTCAGTTTCTGGACTTCGAGTCCTGTGTCTACGGCCTTCTGATGCTCCTTGGCTACCACCGCCTCGGGGGCGCGTGAAGTAAAGGCCTCGTTCTGAAGCTTGCGCTGGATGCCCATCAGGAATTTTTCCTTCTGGTCGATCTCCTTCTGCATGCGGTCGCGCTCTGCCTCCAGGTCCACCATCCCGGCCAGCGGGACATAGACCTGATGCGCGCCTACTACGAAGGCCGCAGAGGCCTTGGGCTTGCTCTGATCAACGCCGACCGTCAGGTCA
>JBLFXH010000318.1:0-3089 GCA_047611125.1 Rhodothermales bacterium | reverse complement strand
GTGCTTCACGAGGTTGCTTGAAATCCTCTTGAGGGGGCGCCCGCCCAGGCGGGCGCGGGTGCAGACCACTCAGTCTCCAAGGGTCGCTAGCATGCGGTACTTATCGTCACGCGTCAACTTGCCATCGCGCTGCAGTCGGTCCAGCGTGTCCTCGACGGCATGACGGTCCGTGACCGCCTCTCGACCTTCAGGTACTGGCGGTGTTGGATCTGCCTCGTCGCCCGAGCCCCGTCCAAAGTCCACGCCTTTGAGCATAGCTTCGCTCAGGAAGTGAGCCACGTGGGGTGCTGCGTCCGGTTTTCCGGAGAAGTCCAGAGCCACTTCGGTTGTCGCCCGTCCACGATTCACGTCCAAGAGCACCACGCTTCCTCGCAAAAACCGCTTCTTCAGGTTCACCCGCACGATATCATCGTACCGGATCTCCATGGGGTCTTGCAGGTCGTTGTTCTGGAACACCAGGCGCTCCTTGCAGAGAACCACCCCGTCCTTCGCGCTGCCCAGCAGGGTGCCGTCGAACAGGGCCAGGACCTCCGGGATGCGCACCTCCTTGGCATAGTCCTTAATCGCGTTCTTCAGCTTGTCCGACGGAATGTCGGGCGCCACGAAGAGCCCAATACTTGGGTCGTGCGGGACTAGATCGATGGCCAAGGCGCGCACCCTAGGGCAGTGTCGCTACCGACATCGCAGTGAAGTACGATTCGGTGAGCTCGAGCAGCTGCGGGTAGACACCGAGCACCACGAGGGCGGCAGCGCAAACAACCAGAACGGCGGCCGAGGTAATTGGAACGGGGAAGGCATTGGTGGCCACAGGTACGCGGACCTCGTCTTCGCTCTTCATAAAGAAGACCACAATCACCCGCAGGTAGTAGTAGGCGGAAATAGCACTCGCGAGCACACCACAAATCGCCAGCCAGATGAGACCGGAGTCGATGGCCGGTCCGAAGACGGCCACCTTGCCCATGAAGCCGCCGAACGGTGGGAAGCCGCTCAAGCTGAACATGAACACGACCATCGTCCAACCCAGGAGCGGCTTACGGTGGCCGATGCCAGCAAGCGAATCGAGCGTCTGCTCGCGGCCCCCTTTCTCATCCCACTCCAGCAGCGCGATGACGCCGAAGGCGCCGATGTTCATCAGCGTGTAGATGAGCATGTAGTACAGCGCTCCCGAGTAGCCTTCGGGCGTCCCAGCGGCGAGACCGACGAGTACATAGCCCGCGTGCGCCACCGAGGAGTAGGCCAGCATCCGTTTGACGTTCGTCTGGGCGATGGCCAATATGTTGCCGAGCACCATGGTGATCAGGGCGACAATTGCGAGCACTTCCGTCACGCCTGCGGCTGGGACTGCGGTGTACAGCACTAGGATCAGGGAGGCGAAGCCCGCTGTCTTGGAGGCCGTCGACATGAAGCCGGTAATCGTGGTAGGCGCTCCCTGGTAGACATCGGGTGTCCACATGTGGAACGGAACCGCGCTGACCTTGAAGAAGAAGCCCACCAGAAGCAGACCAACTCCGGCCCAAAACAGGGGAGAGGTCCCGTTTATCGCGACCGCCGAGCCAATCTCCATGAGGTCGAAGGACCCCGTCGCTCCATAAATGAGCGCGATTCCATAGAGGAAGAATCCGGTGGCAAAGGCGCCTAGCAGGAAGTACTTGAGGGCGCTTTCGATGGCGCCCTCGTCGTCGCGGACCAGGCCCGTGAGGATGTACAGGCAGATGGACATGGTCTCTAGTCCGACAAAGACAGCCACCAGGTTGCCTGCCGTGCCGAGGAGCATCATTCCCACCGTTGCAAAAAGCACAATGGCATAGACCTCGCCGTAGTTGTGCTTTATGCGAGATAGATACGGGCCGCACAGCTCGACCGACAGGCCGGCGCCCAGCAGGATGACCATGTTGACGAAGGACGCATAGCCACCCGTACGGATCATCCCGTAGAACGCCGTGCCGGCGGGGTCCGCTATACGGGTCAGCTCCCAGATGAACGCCAGACCCAGTCCGATACCCGCCAGGCGGGGGACCCAGGGGTTGTCATTCGAGAAGCTGTCGATGACGACGGCTGCCAGGCCGAGTATGGCAAGCAGAACCATTGGGGCCGCGGCCAGAAGGTCGGCCGGAAGGCTTGCGTATGCGTTGGTCAGGTCCATCGATTAGTACTTGAGTTTCTCAGACCCACGCGACAGCATCGATGCGTCGCGCAAGTTCGAGATCCATGGCGGAAACCTTGTTTCCTGCGTCGTGGGTGGTCAGGCGAATACGGACGGTGTCGTAGACGTTGTTGATCTCTGGATGGTGGTCCAGAGATTCGGCCTCGTAGGATATGGCTACCAGGAACGACATCGACTCCCGGAAGCTGCCGAATTTGAGCGTGCGCTCAAGCCGGTCGCTTTCGTACGTCCATCCCTTCAGGCCGGACAAACCGGCCTGAATCTCTGGAGGAGTGAGTGCAGAACGAGAGGGACTAGAGCCAGCCACTATAGAATACCACGTAGATGATGAAGTAGATCGGCAGCAGGATCGGGAGCGAGTACCGGATGATGTAGCCCATGAAAGAGGGCGTCTCAACACCATTGGATTCGGCGATGGCCTTCACCATGAAGTTCGGCGCGTTGCCGATGTAGGACATCGCGCCGAAGAACACTGCGGCGACCGAGATGGCCTGCAGGTAGACTGCCGATTCAAGTCCGTTGGCGAACTCAACAACAGCCGCCGGTGAGTTCACGTCCAAGCCAAACTTGCCCATGGCCGCGGCCAGGAAGTTCAGGTAGGTCGGAGCGTTGTCCAGAATGCCGGAAAGCGCACCTGTGCCCCAGTAGAAGGTGCCAACGCCCAGCGAGTCGGCGTTCGATGAGGCAAAGTTGGCGATCAACTGGAGTGCTGGCTGCATCGTGGCAAAGATGCCCAGGAAGAGCCAGCCCACTTCGCGAATGGGCTCGAAGTTGAACTCGTTCTTTTCCATCGCACCCGCGTCGGCGGTACGGAAAGCCAGGAACGCCACCAAGAGCATGCCCATTTCCCGAATGCCAATCGGGATGTGATACAGCGCGTAGAGATTGGGGACCCAGTCGAAGACGTTAGGGTCAACGAAGACCA
>JBLFXH010000317.1:0-3092 GCA_047611125.1 Rhodothermales bacterium | reverse complement strand
CCCGAGCTTGGTGTCAGTCTGCCGACGTGAGAGACTACGACGCCCTCTCGGGCGCCATCGCCGGTGCAGGTGAGGAACTCGGCCGGGTCACCCATCTAGTCTGCGGAGCCGCGGGAAATTTCCTATCGACGGCGGAGAACCTCTCGCCCAACGGGTTCAAATCAGTAGTAGACATTGACCTGTTGGGCTCATTCAACGCCGCACGTGCGGCGTTCGAGCAGCTTAGCGAAGGAGGCGGAAGCATCACGTTCATTTCCGCTGGGCAGGCCTTCCTACCCTACTTCGCCCAGGCGCATGCCGGAGCGGCGAAGGCCGGCGTTGACAACCTGATGCAGAATCTGGCCCTAGAATGGGGACGCTTTGGTATCCGCTCGAACAGTCTGGCTCCCGGTCCTATTGAGGGGACCGAAGGGATGGCCCGTCTGGCGCCCGGAGACGAGGAATTTCACAAGCGATTCCGGCGCAGCATCCCCGCGGGGCGCTACGGTACGACCGATGACATCGGTCAGGCTGCCGTCTTCTTGGCCTCGCCGCTGGCCACCTACATCACCGGGACACGGCTTGTTGTGGATGGAGGGATGAACCTCCAGGGGTCAGGCATTCTGACCAGTTTGGTGATGTCGGCGGGCTCCAAGTAGCCCTTCGAGGGTGCGGGCATCTCCTGCGGGATCTTCACAGGGGGGCGCCATGGGGTCCGAACAATTTCAGACGTGAAGCCGTTGAAAGGAGGCTGATTTTGTGCTCTTTCCGATCACTCCTCCAGACCGTATCCGGTCCATGCTTCAGGAAGTCTGCGCACTCATTGAGGGTGCCCAAAGTTTCGTTCTGACTACGCACGCGCGTCCCGATGGTGATGCCATTGGGTCGGTACTGGGCTTTGCGCACTACCTGCGCCGCAAAGGCAAGAAGGCGACCATTATCAATTGCGATCCCACGCCCTTCAATCTGGAATGGCTGCCCGGCGCCGATGACATCCAGGTATTCGACGGGAGTCTGGAGCAGATTCGAGCTGTGGCCGAAGCCGATGTGATTGCCATCATGGACGCCAATGGGGCCGGCCGGCTTGGTGCCGTCGGCAAGAGCGTGGTGGCGTCCTCGGCAACCAAATTGCTGATTGACCACCACACGAATCCCGAACGGTGGTTTGATCTGTCCTATGCCCGGGAGAGTGCCTCGTCAACCGGCCAGCTGGTCTACGAGCTCATCGACGCGGATGACCCGTCGCTTGTGGACCACACCATTGCGTCCGCGCTGTACACGGCCATTGTCACCGACACCGGCTCGTTCCGATTCTCCAATGTCTCGCCGGATTTGCACCGGCTGGTGGCGGACATGATTGAGCGTGGTGGCCTGGACACCTCGGACGTACACAGCCAGATTTTCGACCGCAAGTCCCCCTCATCATTGAGGCTCCTGAGCCGGATGCTGAACTCCCTTCAGGTGGCCCACGGAGATGCGATTTCCTACATGGTCATTTCCCGGGCCATGTTGCAGGAGACGGGAGCCTCCATTGAGGACACCGAGGGCTACGTGAACTGGGGCCTCTCCATTGACGGCGTGCGTGCCACCCTGCTCTTCACCGAGACCGAGCGCGGCACCAAAGTCAGCTTCCGCTCCCATGGCGTGGACCACGTCCACAAGTGGGCACAGAAGTTAGGAGGCGGGGGCCACCCTAACGCCTCCGGAGCATTCGTAAGGAAACCCCTCGATCAGACCATCAAGATGGTGGTCGAGCTAGCGCCGCGCTATCTGGATCTACAGGCTGAGAACCCTGGGGAGGACACCCTCTCCGAAGAAGACCAAGAGTATCTAACCATGCTTCAGGCCTCACCGCGCAAGCGGGCCTAAGGCCGAACCAACGAAGATGAAAGTATCCGTAACAACCATTTCCATTTCCGAACTGGACGTCGATCTCCTGCTCATTCCCATGTTGGAAGAGCAGGCCGATGGAACGCTAGCTGACCTGGCCGACGGCTTCGGCGGCTCTGTTCGCCGTGCCGCCCCTGACTTCAGTGGTGAGGCCGGTTCCTCGGTCCTTCTGTACCCCGAGACAGGTTCGGCGCGCCGCGTGGCGCTTCTTGGTCTGGGCGCGGGCGACAAGCTATCGGGCGAGGCACTCCGCAAGGCCGCAGCCGAAGGCGCTCGCTTGGCAGCAAAAGCCAAGGTCGAAACCGTTGGCGTTGCCCTTGGCAATTGGGAAGCGCTCGAAGTTGAGTACGCCGCACAGTCGGTGGTTGAGGGCTTCCTCCTTGGTGCCTACCGGTTTGACAGGTACATGACCGAATCGGACGCCCCGCCGCCGGTCGCGCGTCTTGTGCTTCAGACCAGCGAGAACGACAAGGCGGTACGGCGCGGCGCCGAGCGCGGACGCGTTATCTCCGAGGCCGTCTGCACGGCGCGAGATCTCGTAAACACCTCGCCGAACGACAAGACGCCAACTCTCCTGGCCAAGGCCATGGAGAAGTCGGCCAAGAAGTACGGGTACTTGGCTTCGGTCTGGGACAAAGAGCTCATCGAAGAGGAGCAGATGGGTGGCCTTCTGGCCGTGAATCTGGGCTCTCAGGATCCGCCGACCTTTACAGTGCTAGAGTGGATGCCGGACAACCGGCGCAACGAGCGGCCAGTCGTTCTTGTGGGCAAAGGGGTGGTGTTTGACACCGGCGGCCTCTCCTTGAAGCCTACCAAGGACTCCATGGACTGCATGAAGTCGGACATGGCCGGCGCTGCCGCCGTCATCGGAGCTGTAGAGGCGGTCGCCCGTCTCGAACTCCCGCTTTATGTGATCGGACTGATTCCAGCAACGGACAATCGCCCGGGCGAGAACGCCTACGTGCCCGGTGACGTGATCAAGATGCACTCCGGCAAGACTGTCGAGGTGCTCAACACCGACGCCGAGGGTCGCATGATCCTGGCCGACGCCCTGTCCTATGCGAAGACGTACAGCCCTGAAGTTTGCATTGACGTCGCGACCTTGACCGGTGCCGCCGTGATTGCGCTTGGTGGCCATGCGGCCGCAGTCATGACGTCAGAGGGCCCGGATGCTGACGAACTGCTGGCGCCGCTCAAGGCTGCCGGAGAGCGCAGCGCTGAGC
>JBLFXH010000316.1:0-3096 GCA_047611125.1 Rhodothermales bacterium | reverse complement strand
CACTCGGCGGGCAGTTCTCGAAGAATGGCCGCCTTGGATTCGCCGACGAAGCCGGAGTGCGGAATGCCCGGATTGGAGGCGGTGAAAGCGAGCAGCGAGCGGTGCCGGACGGCCAACCAGATGCACCAGATGACTACCGGCGGGTAGAAGACCCAGGGCGACCAGAACTCCCACTGCGTCAACCGAATCCAGCGTCCCGCCAGGCGCCGCCGGCCCTGGTGCGAGAACAGCAGCGGAGCGATTCGGAAGCCAATCAGGAGAAGGAGCGCGAGGCCGAGTACCACCCAGACGGCGTAGGCTTCGAAGAGCTCGTAGTAAACCAGGACTCCGCGCCCCAGGTACATGGTGGCCCCGACAATGGCAGGAGTCCACAGGAGCGCTGCGACCATGAAGTATCCGAAGAATTTGAAGAAGGGTGCCTTCAAAACCCCGGCCGCCACATACGTGGGTAGACGCGTACCGGGAACGAACCGCGCAATCAGCACCGCCCGAATCCCCTTCTCATCAAACCACTTTTCGCCGACCTGCAGCTTTTCTGAGGAGACAAACCAGCTGAACGGCGGACGCGACACGAGCGGACGGCCCACCCAGCGCCCCGCGGCGTAGAGGGCCATGTCGCCCAAGACGATCCCTGTCAACGCAGCGCCCGTCGCCTGAAGAAACGTAAAGGTGCCGCGGGCGGCCATGAGGCCCGAGCCTATGGAAGCCAGGTCCTCACTGACAAGGGTCGTCAGGGCTACGAGAACCATCAGGAGGCCAATTGTGAACGGACTTGGCGGGGGGGCGCTTCCGGGATCAAAGGGTTGGGCGGCCTGGGCGATGCGGGCCGGATCAGCCGTCTGGCGAGTCAGCCCCTCCCCAGCTTCAACCTGGTCGATAAACGTTGCAACTAGGGACGCCGCGCGATCAGGCTGCGAGAAGGGGAGGCCGTGACCACCAGAGGCCAGCCTGAGGAAATTTGACTGAGGAACCAGTCTGGCGTGTTCAATGGCCGCGCCGATCGGGACCATCGGATCGTCTTCGGCATGGACGATCTGCATTGGGTCCTCGAACCGGGACAGGATGTCGCGAAGAGGGCGCTGGTCTGTCTGGTAAAAATTCTTCGCGTACGGGACACCGAGGATGGCATCGTCCAGAAATCCGAAGTGCGGCGTGGCTTCTCTGACGAGCCAGAGCGCGGATAACTGAAGTCCGTGGATGGCGTGGTTGAGGTGGTAGTCGCCGGTCAGTTCCAGTTCCTGAACGCCAATGGCCGAAAGCAGCGAGACCGATCGAAAGCGCTCGGGCTGCAGGTCAGAGGCGTGAAGGACGACGGCACCAGACATCGAATACGCAACCGCGTGCGCCGACTCCACGCCGAGGCTGTCCATCCAAGAGAGCAGGTAGCGCGCGTGTGCCCTAGAAGAATAGTCCGGTATATCCCGCGTGGAACGCCCAAATCCAGGGAGATCGGGGGTCAGCGGGCGGTACCCGCTTCGCTCCAGCGCGGCGTGCATGTCCATCATGGAGCTGGAAGCCACCGGGCTGCCATGGAGCAATAGGACTGGGACACCCCTGCTACCACCGTCCGAATAGGCCAAGTCTACCGGCGGCCCCTCAATGTGGCGATTGCCTTCGACGGGCGGAAGCTGCTGAATCTGCTGGTAGGCGTGCGGCCCTGCAGGGTCCTGCATCCAACGGACCGCGGACGAGAAGAGCAGCAGGCCCAGGTAGATGCTTAATGCCCACCTGAGTCTACTGCGGCGAGGAGGACTGGGGTTCGACATCCACCTTGTCAGCTAGCAACTGCGCCTTCCGCTTCCTTCCGATGCCGGAGGGTAGAAGGCGCCATGCCGAAGGAAGGCGAGGGCTCCCGTCCCTGGAGGCGAAGAATGAAGGCTATCAGGGCGTAGTGGTGCACGGTGTGGGCCTGGAGATACTGCAATTCACGCCGGATGGTGGATTGACTCCAGGGCTCTGCGTCCGCGTCGGAGTCCGAGCCGTCCTGCCGAACAGACACCGCCTTATCCGCCATGTCGATGGCCAACAGCTCATCCTTCAGGTCTCGAAGAACCGTTGCCGCGTGGACACGGTCTGATGAGATGGAGCGGTCCCGCTTCCGCGAATCGTAGTTAATCGCGCCAGATTCAAACCCGGTCAGGAAGCACTGATAGTGCTCGATGACGTGTCGAAGGTGGTCACCGATACCGCTGGCAAAGAAGGGTGGCCGGCACTCGCAATAGCCTTCATCAGCTACGTCCTTAGTCAGCCCAATGGCCTGCTCGAGGTACGCAATATTGTGGTGTATCAGAGTCTTTGAACTCATGCGGCAGGGGCGCCTTCTACAGGCTGAAATGATTGGAGCACTTGCTCTCGAAGTGCTGCCGCCAGGTCTTTTCTGGCGGGATGCGTCAGGGGCAGCGGAGCGAACGTGATCCGCGCCTGAAAGTGCCTCATGCGCAGAAGTCCGTAGAGGTGATCCAGAAACGTCATGTCGCCCCACCAGCACAGCGCTTCGGCTGCCGGTGGCCCCCCGGTGGTCTCGTAGTGAATAGTGGCGGTGTGAACCGGCCGCGCTGTCTCCGCTGGAAAAGCCAGAAGTCCCGCGTGAAATGGCGCCACCCCGCGCCCCGAGGTGGAGGTGCCTTCAGGGAAAACGGTAATGCCAGAGCCCTGTTGCCAGACCTCATCCAGCATACCGTTGATGCGAGTAAGGTCCCTTTTGTTACGGCGCTCCAGAAAAAGCGTCCCGGTCATGCGGGCAAGCGCACCAAAAAGGGGCCATTGAGCTACCTCGGCCTTTGAAATGAACCTCGTCTTTGTCGTTTGCCGGGTCAGCAGGATATCGAGGTAGCCCAGGTGGTTGGCCACCAGCAGGAAGGGTGGCTTCGGAGGCGCTCCGACTACGGTGATTCGCATACCCGTGAGCCGGCAGCCAGCGGCAACGGTCAGATCCAGTATGGACGTGCCGACCCGACTTCGTGCCCTGGGAAAGGGCATCAATAGGGCGCTGGCCAGCAGCAACAAGACGGCCGCTACGAATGCGACTAGCAGGATCAGAACCAGGCGAACCGTTGCCCGGACATGGGTCAGGGCGCGCATTGGAAGAAGGCCAGC
>JBLFXH010000315.1:0-3188 GCA_047611125.1 Rhodothermales bacterium | reverse complement strand
TTGCGGCCTGATCTCTTGCTTTCGGCCGTGATCATCAGTTCATGGGCGCGCCTCAACGCCTATGCCATTCGAGTCTTCGAACACATGAAGCCCGCACGCGCCCATATGCGGCCCGAGGACTTCATGGACCTGATCCAGCTCTGGATTTTCACCTCTCCTTACTACGAGCTATCCGGCGAGGACCTTGCCCAGGGAAGGAGAGATGCCGGCGCGAACCCGACACCTCAGCCGCAACACGGCTTTGAGGCTCAGGCGGACGCGTGCATATCGCACGACTGCCTGGAGCGGCTTGGCTCTATCACCACACCGACGCTGGTGGTTGGCGGGGAGGACGATGTCTTCACGCCGCTCGCCTTCTCGAAGGAGCTCGCTGCCGGCATCCCCGGCGCCGAGCTGGCCACCTACCCGGATGCCGGGCACGCCGTGCACTGGGAAGTGCTGGGCGAGTTCAACGCCCGATCCCGTGACTTTCTGCTCTCACACGACGCCTGAAAACTGCGATGCGCTTCGGCTTTAACCTGCTTCTCTGGACCACATTTGTCGAACCCGAGCATGCCTCCCTCATGGAGCGCATGAAGGCGATTGGATATGACGGGGTCGAGGTCCCAGCCGGCGACGGCCCGGTGAGCCACTACCACACCGTGCGCCAGATGGCGGATGACGCTGGACTTGCCTGCACGGCGATTGCCATGGCTACGCCGGAGGCGGACCCCACCAGTCCGGACCCGGCCATCAGGGATGGCGCACTGGCGCGTCTCCGGTCCCGCATAGAGTGCGCGCACATTCTAGGCAGTCCCGTTCTCGGTGGACCGCTGTATGCAGCGCACAAGCTGTTTCATGACGACTTGCCCGGTGACGAGGAGTTCAAACGCTCCGCTGAGGTGCTTGCGCAGGCCGGCGAGTTCGCCGAGCAGGCCGGAGTCACGCTATGCCTCGAACCCCTCAACCGCTTCGAGATTCAGCTGGTCAACACCACGGCCGACGCGCGGCGCATTGTCGATTTGGCCGGACACGCGAGAGTTGCGATCCACTACGACACGCACCACGCCCACATTGAAGAGGCCAGCCACGAGGACGCGATTGCGAACTGTGGCGCTCACCTGGGGCACGTGCACTTCTCGGAGAGCCACCGCGGCACCCTAGGGACCGGGATGGTGGACTGGGCGAGGGTCGGCGAAGGGCTTGCCGCTTCCGGCTACGATGGCTGGTGCGTCGTTGAGTCCTTCGGGACCTACGTAGATGGGCTTCGCCAGGCTGCGAACGTCCACCGGAATTTTTTCGCCTCTAGGGAGGAGGTCTTGGAGACGGCGCTGCCGTTCATGCGGAGTTGTGTGAGTCCAAACCGCTAGACGCTCACTTGCGGGCCAGTCTCAGATGCTGATCGAAGCGCTCCCGCTCATCGACATGAAATGCGATGGTCGAGTAACTGGTTTTGGTGCCGTAGGGCCCGATGAGGGTTTCGGGCTTCTTTAGGCCCAAGACAACGTTGTGCTTTTCAAGCGCGGATAAGGGCGACAGAAACGCCGTCTTATCCGTATCCATCACGGCCTTCTTGGAGAGGTCTATGGAGTCAATGTTGTCAAGCTGAATGGACGTCTGACTCAGGAGGCCGTAACGGAGAATGAGTTGGCCGTCCTCGAATTCGATCGGACGCCTGGTCAGCGACCGGGCAAAGCCGAAAACCTGAAGGCCGGCATAGAGACTCAGTCCGGTAAGTATCCAGGCCGCCAGCGAGCTCCAAAGAGCCACCAGAAAGTGTAGCGCGGTCATTTCGACCACGATCATCATCAGGAGAATGCTCAATACTGCAATGGTGCCGCTGGTCCGGTATCCCGTGAACTGCGCCGGACCCAGCGTCGGCTTTTTCCAGGCGCAAAAACCGTAGTAGAACATGCCGATTTCGGTGGCAGCCAAATAGGCCAGGCGCTCCGGAAAGATGTCGGAGCACACGCCCACAAGAACCGAAAACATGTCGGGATTGGTGGCAGACCTGCTTCTGGCATTCTTCCATGCCGCTCGTCCCTTGAAAAACACGAGCAGGGCGACGCCCACCTCCACGAGGGGGAGAACCCAGACCTTCGCCAGGGAAAGCAATTGCTGATTCTCAGGAGGCAGAATGATGCCGGCCAGCAGGATTCCGAGAACAAAAACCGGGATCGTTGTGAGACTCGGGATTTTGGTCCTCCGTACAAGGAGCCAATACACGAAGGGCACCGTCAGGAGTAAGTCAAGAGTAACTGCAAGAGAGAGAGCTCGACCGTTCTCCTCGAACTGGGGAGAGAGTGCGACCAGGACAACGGTCAAGACTAGGACCGGCGGAATCGCCCACATTACTGCGGACCAGGCGGGACTGAGCGATCGGTTCATCGGGCGGCTGGTGGTTGAGATAAGTGGCTCCCCCCGAGAATAAGGAAGAACCCGCTAGACGCAGAGCACCTCAAGGCCGCGGTCTTCCAGCAGCTTAAGCGTGGCGGCCGGGAGTTGGTCATCCGTGACAATCTTGTCCACCTGCTCAAGCGGGCAAATCTGACTGAAGCCACGTAGTCCAAATTTCGAACTGTCGGTCACGACAATGATCTCTTGGGCCGCAGCAATCATGCGCTGATTGAGACTGGCCTCGAGGGGATTAGAGGTTGTAAGGCCGTGTCTCAGGTCAAGGCCGTCTACTCCTAAAAAGAGCTTCCGGCACGAGTAGGCGCTCAGCATAGTCTCCGCCATTGGGCCGACGGCCGACGTTGATGTGTGCCGGACCATGCCACCCAGCTGGGTTAGTTCGGCAGCAGGGTGCCCTGAGAGCTCCAGTGCCACATTGATGGCGCTGGTGAGCACCGTAACGTGGGTGTCGGGATTCAAATGCTTGGCCACCTGCATGACCGTGGTTCCAGACCCAAGGATGATCGAGTCATTGTCCTGAACCATGGCCGCCGCCGCCCGCCCAACCCGCTCCTTCTCCGTCGCGTGCTGCTTGGCCTTTTCTGTAACAGGCCGGTCATACACGAGGTGACTGGGTGGATTTGCGCCACCGTGCGTCCGAAATAGCAGGTCTCTTTCCTCCAATCGCCGCAGGTCACGCCGGATTGTGGCCTCCGAAACGTCAAGGTCCCGCCCAAGATCGGTGACGGTGACAAATCCCCGAGCCCGGAGTCTCTCAAGAATGTAATAGTGGCGTTCCGCGGGGCTTTGCATGA
>JBLFXH010000314.1:0-3219 GCA_047611125.1 Rhodothermales bacterium | reverse complement strand
ATTCTAGTCGGTGGCTTCGCCATCTCAGGCGTCCTGGAGTCTCTCAGGGCCGAGCCCCCGCGCGAAATCCCGCCGAGCCGCGCTCCGCTGGTCGAGACGCAGCGCGTCAGCCAGACGTCTGGCTCCCTGACTGTATCGGGTACCGGAACGGTCAGGCCTACGCGCGAAATCGTGCTGGCCGCGCAGGTTGGTGGTCGCATCGAATCGGTGTCTCCGGCCTTCAAGACCGGCGGCGCGTTTTCCCGCGGGCAGGTCCTCGCGCGGATCGAAGAGGCCGATTACCAGAACGCTGTGGCGGTGGCGCGAGCCGAAGTCACCCAGCGCAAATACGAACTCCTTCGGGCCGATGAGGAAGTACTCCTGGCCAGGGACGAATGGAATCGCGCCGCCGCACGGAGCGGAGAGTCCGCCCTCCCGGATTCCACAGAACTCGGCCGCCTGGCCTTCAGGGAGCCGCAGCGTGAGCTTGCGCGTGCAGCCCTGAGAGCGTCAGAAGCACGCCTCCGCGACGCGGAACTACGCGCCGGCCGAACCCGCATCATTGCGCCTTTCTCCGGCCGCGTCCAATCCAAACAGGTTGACCTCGGCCAGTTCGTGGCGCCGGGCCAAGGCATAGCCAACTTCTACAGCACCGACGCTGTCGAAGTCTCCGTCCAGATGACGCGCGAGCAGATGGATCTGATCGAGCCCAGCTGGCAAGTCACCCGCCCCATCGCGGCCGCCGTCAGCACTAACATTTCGGGGCGCCCTATCAGCTGGACTGGCTACGTGGATCGCATCGAGGGTACGCTTGATCCCTCCACACGGCAGGTTAGCGCGGTTGTCCGCGTCTCCCGGCCATACGATTCGGCCGACGGACGTCCGCCGCTGCTTGTCGGAAGCTTCGTGGACGTGGCCATGGAGGGCATCAACCTGGACCGGTACTTCGAAATCCCCCGGAACGCGCTCCGGGACCGCGACGGTGGACAGCCCGGCATCTGGGTACTCGACGGAACGCGACTCGTGATGCAGCCGGTTGATGTCGTCCAGCGGGCGGAGGATGTGGCCATTATCACCTCAGAGAGTCTCGGCGCTGCATTCGACCTGATTACGAGCGAACTCCTGGTTGTGACCGACGGGATGACCGTTCGCACAGGCGCTGCCCAGTAACTGCTCCACCCGAAACTGAGAAACTGATGAACGGAGCAATTGCCTGGATGGCCCGCAACAAGGTGGCCGCCAACCTCCTGATGCTGGTGATCCTGTTCGTGGGATTCCTGTCCCTGATCAACATCAAGCAGCAGACCTTCCCCGAGGCCTCCCTGGACGCTATCCAGGTCCGGGTCACCTACCTGGGTGCTGCGCCGGAGGAAATTGAACAGTCGGTCAACCTGCGAATCGAGGAACAGATTGAGGCAGTCGAGGGCGTCAAGCGGGTGACTTCAGTGGCGGCCGAGAACGTCGGTATCATAACCGCCGAGCTGAAGCTGGGGACAGACATCTCCCGGGCATTGGACGACGTCAAGGCCGAAGTGGACCGCATCACCACGCTGCCCGACGGCGCGGAGAAGCCCGAAGTCCAGGAGCTGACTTCCCTCAGCAGCGTGATGCAGATAGCCATCTACGGCGACGCTCCCGAACGGACGCTCAAGGAATTGGCGGAGCGCGTCAAGGATGACCTGACCACGACTGACGAGATCTCGTATGTCCGGATCAGCGGACTTCGTCCCTACGAAGTGTCCATCGAGATCGATCGGAGCACCCTCCAGAAGTACGACCTCAGCCTGCCACAGGTGGCCGGACTCGTTCGCCGGGCCAGCCTTGACCTCCCGGGTGGGAGCATCGAGACGGGCTCCGAGGAGATTCTCCTGCGAACCAAGGGGCAGAACTACACACAGCGGGACTTCGAGGAGATTGTCCTGCTGAGTCGACCCGATGGAACCCAGATTCGGCTAGGCGATGTGGCCCAGGTGCGGGATGCGTTTCAGGATGTGGACCTCGTCACCCGTTTCAACGGCGAGCGCGCGGCGTTCATCAAGATCTTCAGGACGGCCGATGAGCGCGCGCTGGACATGGTGGCGGCGGCAAAGAACTACATCACCACGGACCTTGAGCCCGTCCTTCCAGCCGGCATCCAGATCGGCATCTGGCAGGACGAGTCCCGGATCCTGGCGAGCCGCATGGAACTGCTCATTAGAAACGGCCTGATCGGACTTCTCCTGGTGATCATTGCCCTGACGCTGTTTCTGAACATCCGCCTGGCCTTCTGGACGTCGATGGGCATTCTGATGTCGTTCGTTGGGGTCTTTGGCCTGATGATTCTGCTGGGCGTGTCGGTCAACGTGATCTCGCTGTTCGGCTTCATTCTGGCGATTGGAATCGTGGTGGATGACGCCATTGTGGTGGGCGAAAACGTCGCGGCAGAGCAAGACAAGGGGGGGTCGCCGATGGATGCGGCAGTCCGGGGTGCGCAGCGCGTTGCCGGCCCAGTGATCTTTGCGGTGCTTACGACCGTCGCCGCTTTCACGCCGCTGCTGCTTGTCCCGGGCCCGCTGGGCAAGCTGCTGGGTGACATTCCGATGATTGTCATCCTTGTCCTAGTGCTGTCTTTGGTCGAGGTCCTGTTCATTCTGCCGAACCACCTGGCCCACCGACCGACCGCGCACAAGAGCCGGATTGCTCGCGGCATCGACCGGGTCCAGATTCGAGTCAACGCAGGACTGATGCGCTTCGTAAACGGCCCGCTTGACAGCGCCGTGCGGTTCAGTACCCGACGCTACGGTGTTGTCATTGCATCAGCCATCGCCATGCTTGTGATCAGTACAGGCTTCGTGCGAGGCGGCTATATCAAGGTCAGCTTCTTCCCGCAGATTGAAGGCGATGTTGTCACGGCTCGCCTTGAACTGCCGCCCGGAACGCCGGCCGACCGCACCCTGGCCGTCACTGATTATCTGGAGCAGGCAGGCCGGGAAGTCGCCGCCGAGTTGGAAGAGGACCTCGGAGTGGATCATCCGGCCCTGATCAAGAACATCTTCGTCTCCGTCGGCGAGCAGCCTTCTACCCAGGGAGGCCCAGGGTCAGCCGGCTCGACGGGCATCTTCAATTCTCACGTAGCAGAGGTCTCGATCGAGCTCCCCGAGGCGGAAACGCGTGATCTGGGCTCCGTAGTATTCGAGAATGCCTGGCGTGAGCGTGTCGGTGAAATCACGGAAGCCAAGGCGCTTTCCTTCTCGAGTCAGG
>JBLFXH010000313.1:0-3221 GCA_047611125.1 Rhodothermales bacterium | reverse complement strand
CGAAGCCATCCTAGTTGATGCCGGTCGGGTGATCGCGACTGGGGATACCCAGACCCTGCTCGATTCCGCGCCCGATGCCGAGCGCGTTGACCTTCAGGGCCAGATGGTGATCCCAGGGCTAATCGATGCCCACGCCCACGTTCGCAATCTGGCCACCATGCGGCTGGCTGCTGACCTGACGGGCACGCAGAGCATCGAGGAAATCATCCAGCGGCTGCGTGCCCTGGAGGCCACTCTTACTGACGATGCCTGGCTGGGCGGCAAACAGGTGTACGCGATTGACTAAAGGCCCAACCGATAGTGCTACGACGACGCCGGTTCTGACGGACTCGTTCGGCCGATTCCACGACTACCTGCGTATCTCGCTCACCGAGCGCTGCAACCTCCGCTGCGTGTATTGCATGCCGCCGGAAGGCGTCGAACTGAAGCCGCGATCCGCGATGCTCACGTTCGAGGAGATCGAGCGATTGGCGCGGTTCTTCGTGTCTCGTGGCGTTCGCAAGATCCGCCTAACGGGTGGTGAACCCCTGGTGCGCAAGGACGCGGTTTCTCTGGTCGAATCGTTGGGCGCTATTCCCGGTGTGGAGACGCTGGCCATCACGACCAACGGTCTTCTGCTAAAAGACCGGCTACCTCGACTTCGCGAAGCCGGGCTGACCCACATCAATATCTCGCTGGACACGCTCCGCGAGGATCGGTTCAAGGCCATCACGCGTCGAGGTGGACTTCAGATAGTCTTGGATGCGATCAATGCAAGTCTGGACCTGGGGTACGAGGGGACCAAGGTCAACTGCGTAACGCTGCGGGGTCAGAACGACGACGAGATCCTGGACTTTGCACGAATGTCCATCGACCGGCCACTAAGCATTCGCTTCATCGAGTACATGCCTTTTGCCGGAAATGGGTGGGATCGCTCCGTGATGATCCCGTTTCAGGAGATGCTGGATACAGTCACGGCCGAGTGGCCCGGGATGTTGCCCGTTCCGGCCCCACCCACCGCGGTCAGCTCGGATTTCCGCATTCCCGGTGCGGCAGGGACGGTCGGCTTCATTTCCTCGATGACCGACAAGTTCTGCAGCGGCTGCAATCGCATCCGGCTGAACGCCGATGGCAGCTTGCGGACTTGCCTGTTCGGCCAGGACGGAGTGAGCCTTCGCGACGCCATTCGAGACGGAGCAACGGACGAGGACCTGGACGCGCTCATCGGACCGGCCGTTCGTGCGAAAAAGGCCTCCCACGACGGAATGACGGCCATCGCCCTACAGCCGAATCGGCCCATGATCCTCATTGGCGGTTAGTCTATCTTGCCAGTACCTGCAACACCCCACGATCATGGACACGCCTGAAGCTCCGACCTTGACTCATTTGGACCCCCGCGGTGGGGTTCACATGGTGGATGTTTCTGCCAAGGCCAACACGGTCCGGACGGCCGTGGCAACCGGCCAGGTGCTGCTTGGCCATGAGGCCTTCGCCATGGTGCAGGAGCAGCGCAACCCCAAGGGCGATGTGATCTCCACCGCACAGTTGGCTGGAATCATGGGGGCGAAACAGACCAGCCGGTTGATCCCGCTTTGCCATGACGTGGTGATGGGCGGAATCGATGTGGAACTGATTCTGGAGGAGGCCACCCAATCGGTGGGAATTCGGGCCTTCGCGAAGACAGTCGGCCCCACCGGAGTAGAGATGGAAGCCTTGACGGCAGTCTCTGTGGCAGCACTCACGCTGTACGATATGTGCAAGTCCGTCTCCAAGGGCATGCGCATCAACGACATTCATCTGGTCGCCAAAACAGGCGGCCAGAGCGGCAACTACCGAAAGGACCTCTAGACCATGGAATTCTTACTGACTACCGGAGGACTCTTCCTCATTGCCGTCATTCTGCTCGGGGCGATGGTCTTTCTGTACTTCGTGCCTGTGGGGCTCTGGGTCACGGCGTACTTCTCGGGCGTGAAGATCAAACTCATGCGTGACCTGGTGGGCATGCGCCTTCGCAAGGTCCCCCCAAACCTGATTGTCAGACCGCTCATCACGGCCTACAAGGCGGGGATCTACCTGGATACGCCGCAACTTGAGGCGCACTACCTGGCGGGCGGGCACGTCCAGATGGTGGTCAATTCGCTGATCTCAGCGGACAAGGCCAACATAGATCTGACCTTCGAGCGAGCGACGGCTATCGACCTCGCCGGTCGCGACGTTTTCGAAGCCGTTCAGGTGTCGGTGAACCCGAAGGTCATTGAGACTCCAGCGGTCTCGGCGGTCGCTAAGGACGGTATTCAGGTCCGGGCCATTGCGCGGGTTACCGTTCGCGCCAACATTGAACGTTTGGTTGGTGGCGCCGGCGAAGAGACCATTATCGCCCGTGTCGGAGAGGGCATCGTTTCAACCATTGGTTCTTCAGCCACGCACAAGTTGGTGCTCGAGAACCCCGATTCAATTTCCAAGGTCGTCCTGGCGAAAGGACTGGACTCCGGTACCGCCTTCGAGATTCTCTCCATTGACATTGCTGATGTGGATGTGGGCGAGAACATTGGTGCCAAACTCCAGATGGATCAGGCTGATGCAGATCTCAAGATTGCCCGCGCCAAGGCCGAAGAGCGCCGTGCCGCAGCCGTGGCACGTGAGCAGGAGATGATCGCCGCCGTCCAAGAGGCCCGCGCCAAGGTCGTACTGGCGGAACAGGAGATCCCCAAAGCCATTTCTGACGCCCTCCGCTCCGGCAACCTGGGCGTCATGGACTACTATAACCTAAAGAACCTTCAGGCAGACACCGCCATGCGGACGACCATCGGGAGCGATGACGATAAGCCTGATCAAAACATCGACTAAGCTATGTCTATTGCCAAGGTCACCTTCGTCCTCGACTAGGATGGCATCCACCACAGGCACCGTACGCAAGGTGGACCTCGAGGGCGGCTTCTTCGGAATCGTGACCGACGCGGGTCTGGATCTCTTTCCGCTCAACCTGGCGGTGGACCATCGCAAGGACGGAACGCGCCTTCGGTTCAGCCATGAGGCTGCAGCGGTCTTCACTCTTCACCAGTGGGGCTCACCGGTCACGTTGTCGGATGTCCAGCCTGTCCCGTGATTAGCCCGCCTGCCGACGCTGCAGAGGGCAGCCCGGATCAGAAGCCAGATCCTGCGTCGCGCCTGGCCAGTCTGACAGCCTTCGCCACGCTGGGTGCACTCACCACGGCTCAGCACGTGGCTGGGACTATTGTAAC
>JBLFXH010000312.1:0-3223 GCA_047611125.1 Rhodothermales bacterium | reverse complement strand
TTATCAAAGGTGATGTCTCCGACTTGCTCCGAGAGCTCGAGGTCATTGGCCTCCGCCGTCTGGCTGGCCGTCAACTGCGTCTGGAGCGACACCGAGTTGGAGAGTCGGATATTGCCGTCCAGCGCGAACGTGGAGCCGGAGCCACCGAACTCGGTGTAGCGACGATCCGTGACAAGGGCACCGACATGACTGTTCGTCCCGAATTCCTGCTTGAGGCGCAGGAGGCTTGAGTAGCTCTCGCCCGCCTCGACGAAACGGCTGCTCTCCTCAAAGGGCAAGATTATCGGACTGTTCTGATCGAATCCGCCGACATACGAATAGCTGGTCTTCCCGGCTCGGCCGGTGACCTTAGCCACGCCTCGCGGATTGTTGATAGACCGCGTGTAGACTGTTGGGGTGGGCGTATCAAACAGCTCGCTTCCCTCCTGAAAGAAGGGCCGCCGCTCATCGAAGAAGATCGCAAACGTCGAGTTGACGTCGATCTGCGCCGCGTCGGATTCGATCTGACTGAAATCGGGATTGACGGCCACGTCTGCGACCAGGTTTGAAGAGAACGAATACTTCGCCCCAAACGACGGATCGGTTGACATCCGGCCGTTGTCCAGGCCTCCAGTGGGGTTGTCAAAACTTGGGAGCGAAGCGGACTGCGACCCGGTGAAGGCAGGCAGGAACTCGAATTTCCCCGCGGGGGCAGCGCCTGTGATTCCCTCAACGGTTCCCATCTGGCACAGCCAGCAGGGATCATCCCGCGAGATGGCGGCCCATGAGTAGGTGTTTCGGCTGTCGCGCGGGTGAGTGATCCAGAAGTTGATGTTCCAGTCCTGTACGTCCGCCTTCGAGAATCGCAGACTCTGGAATGGAACGGCCATCTCCACCTGATACCCGCTATCGGTGACCTTTCCGTTGGTCTGGAAGATGATGTCGAATCCGAGATCCTCATTCCCGCCGCTGATAATCCGGGTATCACCCTGGATACCTATAGCGTTTGAAGCCAGGAAGTAGGACCACGTGCTCGTTCCATACGTGTCCAGAATTACGCCCACGTAGTCGTCTTGCCAGATGGCATCCCGATCACTCATGTTGAACCGGACGGCATCCGGGTCATCTTCGATCAGGAAGGCGAAGTAGATATTGTTCTCGTCGTAGGTGGTCCAGACTTCGATCCCGATCGGGGGCTTGGTCTGATCGCCCGGGCTGGTCTCGGAGAAGTTGATGGCCTTCTTGGCGGACTGCCATCCTGAATCCATGAGATCGCCGTCGATGCGAATCTCGCCGGACATCGCCTGCGGAGCCACAACCGGCTTCACGTTAGGAACGAAGGCCCCGGGATCCGCCAGCCTTTTGGCCGTGGTCTGGCGTGAGGTCTGGGCCGCTGATGGCAGGGAGATAGTCAGCGCAAGGATGCCTGCCAGAATGAATCTGTAGCTCCGGGTCATGGGGTACCTGAAAAGAAGGTGTAGAGTGGGCTCGAAGCCGATCACATCCCGGTTGCGCTTCCGGTGGGAAAGGATGTGATGACTGCTTTGTGAACCGCCCTACGGGTCAGGTTTCGACAGAGTTACAGGGGGTGCTAATTTTTTACCCTTTTGAATAAAGGTCTATTCAGGGATAGACACACCGAGTTGTCATTTGGTGTGCAGGGGCACTGAATTCTGCCCTAACCCGCTCTGCGGCCGGCTCCTGACCAGATCGCTTAGGCCCGGACCTTGGCCTTCCGGTTTGCTGGCACCGGCAGTTTGGCCTTCATGGCGGCCGTCATTCCCGCGGGACGCGGGGCAACTGCGATGACCGGGGCATCTTCGTCCTCGCGGAAATTCAGGAGCACCTCCAGCGCTCCCTCACGAGTAACCTCTCCCATCATCAGCATCCGGAGCTGGCTCGCGTTGCGGAAGCCCTTGAGGTAGCCGCCGTACATGCGACGCATTTCCAGCACGCCCTTCCGCTCTCCCAACCACTCGCACTTGAGCGTCAGATGCTCGGCGACAACGATCATGCGCTCTTCCCAGGTTGGCGGCGGCGGTACCTCTCCGGTTTCGCGATAGACTTTCAGGTCGCGGAAGATCCACGGGTTGCCGATCGCGCCCCTGCCAACCATGACGGCATCGACACCCGTCTCTTCGAACATGGCCTCGATCTTCTCGGGCGTCGTGGCGTCTCCGTTGCCGATGAGCGGAATCGTAATCCCGCTCTCTTCCTTGATCTTCCGGAGCCATTGCCAGCGAGCCTCACCGCGGTACATCTGTGCCCGGGTACGGGCATGGACCGCGAGCGCCTGCACACCAATTCCCTCGAGCATCTTGGCCACCTCAATGATCCGGATGGATTCATCATTCCACCCAAGCCGGGTCTTGACGGTAACCGGACGATTGGACTGCTCAATCACCGCGGCCGTGATGGCCTCCATCTTGGGCAGATTGCGGAGGATGCCCGCCCCGCCGTCCTTGCAGACCACCTTCTTGACCGGACATCCGAAATTGATGTCGATGATGTCCGGGCCGGCGTGCTCGACTATTGCCGCCGCCTCGCGAACCTGCTCCACATCACCACCAAAAATTTGGATGGCCAGGGGTCGCTCGCTCTCGTAGAAATCCAGCTTCTGGGTCGAGCCGTCTGCACCGTAGACCAGCCCACCTGATGAGATGAACTCGGTGTACAGCAGGTCAGCACCGAAACGCTTGCAGAGCAACCGGAAAGGCGGATCACTGACGTCCTCCATGGGAGCCAGAAACACGGGGCGATCGCCAAGTTCTATGGAGCCAATCCGCAAGGCAGGTGGTGTTAGGGCATGGGGTTCGGGGACCGAATGGTGGCCGGACGGACCCGCGCGTGTGAGCGTTCCCACCAACGGGCTCCTCATTCGGGCGTTCCTCTGCAACCCGTCCGGGCTATGCCGTATAAGTTGGGGATTCACCGTTACCTGATTCCATGAAACGACTACAGAGCCTGGCCCTCCCTCTCCTCTTGATGACGGTGGCCATCATTCTCACCGGCTGCGGTGGCCCAACATTCGTCGATCGTATCGGCGGCGGATTTTCCATGGGAATATGCGGATCTATCATTCTGATCCTCGATATCATCGCGCTGGCTCAGATTATCGGGACCAACTGGTCGTTTGGTCGCAAGGCCATGTGGGCCCTGATCATCGTGTTCTTCCCAGTGGGTGGACTCCTCCTCTGGTGGTTCTTCGGTAAGTGAAATCCGGCCCAAGTCTAAAGACTTTGAG
>JBLFXH010000311.1:0-3228 GCA_047611125.1 Rhodothermales bacterium | reverse complement strand
CCAACGACGTTTCCTTCTGCGTTCCGAACACCCGCGATGTTATTCGCTGATCCGTTTGGATTGGCTTTTAGAGTGACTTCGCCGTCCGGCGTGACGTAGCGAAAGACCACTTGACCCTCTCCCTCCAACCGGCCCAGAGCTTCCTGCGAGGCGTAGTAGTTGCCCTCACCGTGAGCGACCGGAATGGTTAGGATTTCGCCCTTCTCCAACCCTTGGGTAAAGGGCGTGGCCGTCGATTCCACGCGGATATCCACGGGCCGGCAGACAAAACGCAGCGATGCGTTCCGCATCAGGGCTCCGGGAAGCAAGCCGGCTTCGCATAGGATCTGAAATCCGTTGCACACGCCGAGGACCGGCCCGCCGCCATGGGCAAAGCGGACCACATCCTGCATGATCGGACTGAACCGCGCAATGGCCCCCGATCGCAGATAGTCACCATAGGAAAACCCGCCAGGGACAATCACCATGTCGACATCGCCGAGCGAAGCCTCCTTGTGCCAGATGAACCGCGCCTCCTGACCCATCACGTGCTTTGAGGCGTGATAGGCGTCGTGATCGCAGTTGGATCCGGGAAATACGACTATTCCGATTCTGGCGGCCATAATGATCAGGCTGATGGACTCGGCTAAAAATACGACGGGCGCGATCATTGCCGGGACACGATGTCGTGAAAAACCGCCCTGCATCAAAAGAACGCGGCACAGCCGTCAAAAGACAGCTGCGCCGCGCGAGCCAGATCCGCCCTCCCCCCCCTGGCGGACCTGGATTCAGTTCCATTCTCGGGACGAAGGGCGATTGTTGCCGGGTCTACTGAGCGGCTGCTTCAAGTTCGAGCATGAGCCGTACTTCATCGCCCACCATCAGTCCGCCTGCCTCGGTGAGCGCATCCCACTTGAGTCCGAATTCGAGTCGGTTGATCCGGGCCTCGGCTTCGAAAGCCACCACGGTCTTGCCACGCATCATTGCCTGGCCGAGGAACTCCCCGGCAAAAACGATTTCCTTGGTGGTTTCACGAATGGTGAGGTCGCCCACCAGTTCGAACTTGGAGCCGTCAATATTTCGGACTCCCGTCGACACAAAGGTGATTGTTGGGTGGGCCTCGGCATTGAAGAAGTCGTCCGAGCGCAGGTGGTTGTCGCGACGCTCGACCCCAGTGTCGACGGAGGCTACCTGAATGACCGCCTCTGCCTTCAATGTGCTCAGGTCAGCCGGGTCGACGGTGGCAGTGGCCACGTAGTCGGTAAAGCTCCCGTTGACGCTGCTGATCCCAAGATGGCGAACCTTGAATCCGATGTTCGAGTGAACAGGATCTATGTCAAACGTGTTCAGCGTCCCGACAAATCCGACACTCAGTGCGGCCGCCAGCAGGATGGATTTTCTCATTGTATCTGATAATGTGAGGTGTGCTTTTTCGTAGCCTTGAAGGCCCTCTGCGGCTGCCAAGGATTTGAGGGTGTTCTATCGGATCGAATATTATTTGTTTCAACAAGTAATTGGGTGCGACTACTTCCATTCTCGACACAACATGTGGTCCCCTGTCCGCGTTATACCGGACTATCCCCGGAAGGCGCAACGTCAATGATTCCCAAGGAACTGTTCAAGACTATCAGAAGGCTCGAAATCCGTACGCGCGGATTGGTCTCGAACATTTTTGGTGGCGAGTACCACTCGGCATTCAAGGGGCAGGGCATCGAGTTCGCCGAGGTGAGACCCTACCAATTCGGGGACGACATCCGCAGCATTGACTGGAACGTGTCGGCCCGGTATGACGATACCTTCGTTAAGGTCTTTGAGGAAGAGCGAGAGCAGACGCTCATGCTCATTGTGGATGTGTCTGGCTCCGGCGACTACGCCACCCAAGGCAAGTTCAAGCGCGAGATGGCCGCCGAAATCTGCGCCGTAGTCGCATTCAGTGCTATCCAGAACAACGACAAAGTCGGGCTGCTGCTATTCTCCGATCAAGTCGAAGAGTTCGTCCCGCCCAAGAAGGGCCGCAGGCACGTTTTGCGGCTGATCCGGGACCTGTTTGCGCACGAAAGCAAATCCAGAGGGACTGACCTCTCTCTAGCGCTTAACCACGCGCTCCGCGTGCTCAACCGGCGGTCGATCGTACTCGTGCTCAGTGATTTCCAGACCGCAGGCTATGAGTCAGCTTTGCGTGCCGTCTCTCGTCGTCACGACACGGTTGCCATCCAGATGATCGACCCCACCGAGGAAGCTCTGCCGAACGTGGGCCTTCTGGAGATCACGGATCCAGAGACCGGTCAGACCCGCGTCATAGATACCAGCGCGCGACAACAGAGAAGCGACTACGCAGACGCGGCCGACCGCGCCCGCCGCGAAACCGAAGCTCTCCTAAGCCGCGTTCGGGTGGACCGGGTGGCGATCCATACCGACGAGGGCTACGTCGAGCCGCTAGTACAGTTCTTTCGGAGACGCAACCGGAGGCGCTCCGGATGATGACGCGAATCCTCTGTCTCCTGGTCGGGCTCTCTATCGCGAGCGGGACCGAAGCCCAGACCGTGCGAGCGCTGGTTGACACAGACACGCTCTCCATTGGGGCCCGTCAACAGCTTACCGTAAGCATTCGCCATGACGGTTCGCGCTATGCCGTCTTCCCGGATAACGCACCCGCAGACGGACCGGCCGGGCTCGTCGGGACAGTGGGTGATCTGGAGTTGCTTCGCCGCCTCTCTGCCGGGAGCCGGCTGCTGCCCGACGCCAGTCAAGTCGATACAGTAGTCTACGAGATGGTCTCCTTCGCCATAGACACGGCGCGGGTCGCTGCACGAATCGGACTCGGCACGGAGCAGGACACGACTTTCTTTGCCTCCATCCCCGGTTTCCTGCCGGTCCGGTCCGTGGTACCGGAGGATGCCGAAGACATTCAGGATCTGGCACCCCTGGTAGAGTTTCCGCGTGCCATCTGGCCCTGGGTCCTGGGCGTGCTGCTGGCAGGGCTCATCTTCTGGTACTTCTTCCTGCGCAAGGTCCCCGAGGATGAACTAGACGGCCGTCCGGAATACGTGGAGCCTGCCGAACCTCCGTTTGACGAGGCTATGCGCAGATTCCAGGCGTTAGGCTCGGTCGCCCCCGACTCCGACGGTATCAAACCCTATTTCGTCGAGCTCTCAGACATCGTCCGCACCTACATCGCCCGACGCACGCCGGTGCCCGCGAGAGAACTGACTACCGGTGAGCTTCTCGCGGAGCTTCGACGGAGGCCCG
>JBLFXH010000310.1:0-3302 GCA_047611125.1 Rhodothermales bacterium | reverse complement strand
CCGGCGACAAGGTCGCGCATCCCCTCCAGCGTCGTGCGCCCGATCACCCCGGCGTTCAGGCATACCCCACGGTCGTAGAAACTCTCGGCCATGAGGGTGGCGTGCTGCTGACGTTCGAAGAGATTGACCGAGGGCAGCCCCGCATAGACAGCTTCGACGGTGGTGAGTCCACCGGATAACACGGCAAGTGCGCAATTCTCCATGATCTGCCACATGGACCGATTGGTCTTTGCCAGCACAACCTCATGGCCCGGCCGTCCCCGGACGCAGCGCACCAATTCGTCGTATCGATGTCCATAGCCCTCTCCAAGCAGAACCCATAACATCAGGGGACTGTCACAGGCCACCAGAGCCTCAAGAACGCGAAGGGTTTTGTTGCTCGCATCGGCCCCGCCCATGCATATGGCCACAGGGAGAGGGTTCTTTCGTGCCGCCACGCCGAAAACGTCGCTGGGAATCGGCCGACAGTATTCGCTGAAGACGGCATACTCCAAGCCAGCAAACACATGAGTCTTCTGGGCTTCCGTCGGATGGTGCCGAAAAAACGCGCAGTCCACCGCGTCCATCTGATCGAAGACAGGGGATAGACTGGCCACAAGCCGGGACATTCTTCGGAGCGGAGCCATCAGTCCCCGGTCCAGCGTCACGGTGTCGAGAACCGTGATGTCGGCAACGAGATTCGCCTGGGTCAGCTCGCTTTCAAACTCGATCATCGACACCGGGAACGGCAGGTCCCTAAAGAGCGAGCTCATCGACGGATCCGCAATAGCCGTAAGGCGCACGTTGGCGTCCCCGGCAATAGCTCGACCGAAGGCCCTAGCGCGAAACAGGTGGCCCAGTCCCAACGTCGTCGATCCACTGCAGATGACGTGGATGTCCATCAAGGCATCGTCAGGAGGTCCCAGGAGAGTGGTGTGTGGCGTTCAATGGCCCGGCTTGCCGTAGACCCTACGACGATTGGCAGGTCTCTTGGACCGAGCACACCAGCGGGTCGAACCGCCACTACATCTCCCTGCTTTAGGACGTGTCCGGCGGGTAAGTCAACGGCGGCAAAAAGCCCTCGGCGAGCCACCCCCGCGACGCGCAGTTCATCGTCGCTCAGCTTCTCTCCATGCGTGTGAAGTGCACCCTGGGCCTCCCGGATGGAGCGGATGTAGGCAGTTAATCCTGCCGGCTCCATGGCATAGCCGTGATCGTAGCCTTCGCTGGAGCGATCAAGCGTAAAGTGTTTTTCGAACCAGGTGGCACCAAGTGCCACGGCCAAGATGGCCGCCGTATCGGTCTCCGTGTGATCGGAGAAGCCAACCGGCGTACCGAACGTGCTTTTCAGAGTGGAGACAAAGCCCACGTTAGCTCGCTCTGGCGGGGTGGGGTACATGGACACGCAGTGGAGGAGGACCGGTAGTGCACCACTCGCCCGGTCAACTACAGAAACTGCGTGCTCCACGTCGGCAAGCGTGGACATGCCGGTAGCCAGTATGACCTGGATACCTGTTTCTGTTGCGCTTCGAATCAGCGAATCGTTATTCAGATCGCACGAGGCCAGCTTGATGTAGGGCACCCCAAGCTTGACCAGCAGGTCAATGCCACGCTGGTCAAAGACCGACGCCGAGATGGGAAGGCCGAGTTCAGCGGCATGGGTCCAAAGGTCTGCGTACTGCGCGTCGGACAGCATCCCCTGGCGCCGGCGCTCCAGTGCGGGGTTTACCTCAAACCCCGCGCTCGTAGACAAACGAGGGATGTAGAGGCCCTCGGGGTAGATAATCTGAAACTTGACCGAGTCTGCGCCGGAGGCCTTGGCCACATCAATGAGCGCCTGGCCCGTATCGAGCCGGGCATTGTGATTGGTGCCAGCTTCGGCAATGATGTGAGTCCGATTCATTGAGCGGGCTTAGACTGTGGCGCTTGTTCCGGTGTAGGAGGTCCTCACTTCTGCGGCGAAAGCCGAGAAGCTGCTTCGACAGATTGCCCGATACTCCGCCCAGATCAGACGGGCATCCTGCACGATGCCGGCCAGTTCGTCCAGACGTCCCAGCCTGTCCTGAACCGCATCCACGACACTGGGAGTCTCCATCAGGTTGATATTCCACTCGCCCAGCCCCAGGGTATCCATAAGACTGAGGGCCCTTTCGTCGTAGCTGATCTTGATGGATGGGGTTCCCATGGTCAGCGCCGGGAGCGTCGCGTGGAGTCTGTAGGAAACGCTTAGATGCGCTTCGTTCAGCAAGGCCAGGTAGGTATAGATATCATCCGTGTAGATGTATTCGGCTCCCGGAATGGAGGCGGCGAACGGAATATCACGGTAGTCGTGGCAGAGCAGTCGGACCGGCCGCCCGGTGGATTCCGAGAGGACCTCGATGAGGGCGACCACGTCCTGATGAACCTCGGCCTGCTTCTGCAGCGGGATGTTCATCAGGTGAGGGTGGCGAATAGAGAAGAGAACGCTGTCCTTGTCGCGTGTCGGTAAGCGAGGTAGTCGCGATGCCATCGAGTCCAGGAAGACGGTCGGGCACCCTCCAACAACGACATCGGTGCAGCCCATGGAGACAAGATCAGACTGGGTAGCATTGTCGCGGACCAGCGTATAGTCAGCCGCACTATTCAGGGCGCGTATGCGGGAGGGGGGCATCGCATCGGTGCGAGACGTCAGAATCCCCGCGCGGTTGTAGATCCGTCCGCGAGATAGGCTGAACAACATCAGGGGCACCTCAAGGGACTCGAGTGCGTCCGCGTTGAAGTCCAGTTCACCATTTTCCAGCAAATTGCCGCCTCCGACAATGACACCATGGCCATACTGGTTGATCTCGTGGATCACGCTGGCGCTCAAGCCGGCCCGGCCGCGGGCATCGTACTTGGCGGTGGCCGGCAGCGTAATCACGTTGACCACTTGGCCGAAGGCCTCGGTAAGGAGTTCCTGCAGGCCCAGATAGATGGCATCGTTTCCGATGTTGTATCCAACGGGTCGGATGCAAAAGACGGTGATCATGCTAACGAATCTTGGGGGTGGTTCCGGCTCGAATGAAGGCAGCCGCGACAGTTCGATAGGGGGCCGTCAGCATTTCACTCCCCAAGTAAACCGCAACGCGATTGGCCGTTTCCAGATCCTTCGCGGTGTCCACCACGGTCCGGATCCCGGGAAACTCGCCGGCTGGCATGGCAACGATTCGCGTCTCCGCGTCTTCGTACAGGGCCTTGGTCACGTGCTCCCGGGCGTCCTCGTCGGTTGTCACGCTCATGAGTCGTCGGTAGTTGGATACCTCAACCACCTCGACCGCAATGCCATACGGATACGATCTCTCAGG
>JBLFXH010000309.1:0-3348 GCA_047611125.1 Rhodothermales bacterium | reverse complement strand
GAAGCGCCGTGACCAGCGTGATGCTCGTTTCCTTTCGCCGCTGCCGGTAGACTCGACTGAACTGCTCAGCCTGCTCCTCCGTCATGTCCTTGAATAGACTCGCAACGTATAGCTGTTCGTCATCCTGTAGCTCAGGAAGGTACTTGATGATCTTAGACATCAGATTGAATCGGGTCTCGGCGGACAGAGCAAGCGCCGTATGTGGAGAGTGAGGGTCAGAACCGCCGGAATCGCCAGCGGGTGAGCGGTCAGGCTTTCTACAAGGTGTCCTCGCGCCAGGAACCCGACGGCATGTCCCAAGCCGCAGCCTGGGCAAAACGAAAGACCAATCCAGGACCCAATCGCATCGAACGGACACACGGAGAGCAAGCCCCCCGCATACGGGTTGGCCACGGCCATGGCCAAGAGCCCCGCTGACCACACCAAGGCTTCGCCTTGGGCGGGAGTCGGTCTATTAATCCAAAGACGTGCGGGGATACCTGCCATATGGAGACTATGACGCCGACCCCCCTTGCCCGGTTGCGATTGCAGACTGGAGTAGGCCCATCATTCCCGCCAGATCAATACTTCCGGAGGGACGAAGTCGGATTACCCGGCACCCGGCCAGGCCAGCCATACGCTCTTTGACTCGATCCCGGCCTTTCGCTTCCGGGTCGTCGTGCCACGGGCTATCCAGTTCTATGAAGTGAGAGGCTCGGCTACCCTGCTCTGGATCGAATACGATCAGATCAACCAGCACGCGAAAAAAAACATCTCGCTCCTCGCGGGTCAGGACGCCTTTGATGGCATCAAAATCGATGGCCGTATGCAGTGCCGCGTTGGGCACTAGAATCTGCCCGGAGAAGACCCGCTGTGCCGCGTGGTACAGCGTGACCTCCTGCTTAGAACGAAATAGAGGCCGGCGGCCGTCAATGCGGTTCGATGCCTCCACCTCAGTAATGGTGCCGGATGCCGCACCCGAATGCGCACTCGGACCGGCGGCCTCAAACTGGGCCAATACCCCACGACACGCGTCTGCCTCGGGCCGGTAGCGGGCATACTGCACCGCCTTCGCTGGCCGGGCGCTGTTGCGAATCACTAAGGTTTCCGCCAGCAGATCCAATTGATCCGGGTCAAGATTCAGAAACCCTGCTCGATGCAGCAGCAGCGCCTTTTCGAGATCGTCGTCTTCCGGGCCGGCTGAGGGATTCGTCAGGTCCTCGAACATGGTGTCCACCAGAACAGCACGGGCTCGCACGGCAACAGCCCCGGAATCCAGGCGCACGGCATGAACCAGGCCCAGTGCACGAGACCAGTCGCCGGCAGCGACAGCATCAAAGAGATCCTCTGTTGAACTCACAGATACATTATATCCTCGCCCAAACTCTGTTGTCCACCCTTGGCGAGGAAAGTATCTTCGGGCCGAACGTCCAATATCCGACCGCACTTCTCATGCCCTACGTCGTTACCGAAGCCTGTATCAACTGCAAGCACACTGATTGTGTGGAAGTGTGTCCGGTTGATTGCTTCTACGAAGGTCCCAATTTCCTGGTCATTCACCCTGACGAGTGCATTGACTGCAATGCCTGCGTCCCGGTCTGCCCTGTGGAGGCCATCTATGCAGATGACGAGCTCCCCGAGGAAATGTCACACTACTCGGAATGGAATGCCTACCTCTCCGAGCAGTGGTCCGCTCTGGGCAAGAACATCACAGACAAGGCCGACCCTCTGCCTGACGCCGAGGAATGGACGACCAAGGCGAAGACCGAACAAGACATCATGACCTGGGAAGGAGCCGGCGAGTAGGCCCGCTAGGACTCGACGACTTCGAGCAGCACTCGGTCTCCCATCGATACCGCACGGAAGCTCTTTACGAGGACCGCTAGCTCGACCTGGCTCTTGGAGATCGTTCCAGAGAGCGTCTTTTTGTAGAGCACGCCGGAGAAAGTGACGGAGTCGTCGCTGACCAGCGATTCGAGAGTCGAGGCTTCCCCACTGACTCCAAAGAACACACCCATGTAGGTCTCACCAATAGCAGACCGCTGCCGGAACAGATATCCGGTTCCTTCGATGTTGCCTAGAGTCGCTGCCTGGTGGACGTACAATGCCATGGTATTCGGTCAAATTGCTGGGGATCCCCAAATTACGGCCTAATATCCGTTATTGTTTCTGTGCACCCAGCGAGATTCTTCGGTCCCGCCATTAGCGGGCAACGGTGATCATTTGGAATTTGACTGTTGCTCCGGTGTCCAGTCTCAGCAGGTACACACCCGAGGCGAGGCCCTCGCCCTGGAGCACCGCGGTATGGCTTCCTGCATCGCGCATACCGTCATCCAATATGGCCACGCGCCTTCCGAGCATATCGTGGACCGTCAGGAGGACCGGCGCGGTTGCCGGCAACGAGTAACGGATATTCGTTGCAACAGTAAACGGGTCCGGGAAATTCGCGTGCAGCACCGTTTCATCGGGGAAATCAAACGCCGAGGCCTCTGTCTCCTGCGAAAACACCGCATCTGTGACCGTCCACCGAGTGAGCTGGGAGTCACCCAGCACCATCAATCGGATTTGTACAACATCGCCACCCAGAAGGGAGAAATCTATGCGGTCTTGTCTGGTAGCAGAGGCTCCTCGATAGGCGTCCTCGCCGTTGAACTCACCGTCGTAGCCCGCGACGGGCGTGGCCACGGCCCAAGTGGCTCCGTCGTCTCGAGACACCTGAATCTGGCCGCCGGAGTCCACTCCAAAACGAAACGCGTGCTCGAACACTAAGCTGGCTTCGGCCCCATTGCGCGCAATGGTGACAGGCTGAAACACAAGGCCACCTACCCCCTCGCCCAAGCCGGTCCAGGCAGCGCCGGACTGGCTCCAACCATCACCACCTGCGGCCGCAGAGAGGAGTGACGTACTTTTCGCCAGACGCACATTGACCACGAAGCCGGGGGCTGACGCTGACGGGACGGTAAGTTCATTGCCGTCCACGTCGCGGAGGCGCAGTCTCCAAACCAGGCGGTCGCCGGGCGCAGTCAACCCAGGTGCAGCGATTACGCCGGCGTAGGCGGCTAGCGAACTCGGCGACTGGATCAGTCTGGCCTCTCCAGAGGTTGTCGTCCCGGAGGACGTGTAGGCATACTCCACCCACACATCCGAGACTCCGACGTCATCGGTCACTGAGGCTTCAAGAACGGGCAGCGGGCTGCCGGAAGGACTGGAGACCACAGTCTGTGGCTGCAGCGCGAGTGCTGGGGCGCCGCTGCCGTCCGGCAGCTGGTTCGTGATTACCACATCATCCAGGAGCCAGCCGGCAAAGAATCGGGCCTGCTCTGTGTTTGTGGCGTCCGTCCCGAAGTCAAACCGGATGCGGACATCCTC
>JBLFXH010000308.1:0-3379 GCA_047611125.1 Rhodothermales bacterium | reverse complement strand
AGCCCAACACCACGTTCCGCGAGGGATCGGTGTACGTCTACACCAAGGCTTCGGGCGGCTGGGATTTGACGGATCGCCTGGTGGCTCCAGACGCTGAGCGGGCCGACGGATTCGGGAGCGTTCTGGCCAAGGCTGGCAACACCCTATTTATTGGGCAGCGAAACGGGCCCCTGCACATCTTTACCCGCGACGGCGCAAAGTGGACCGCCACGGGCACCATCCAAGGCGATGGCACCGCGGGCGTTGACCCGGGCTGCGGCCAATACGGGTACTGCGGCACCGACTTCGGGATCACACTCGCGGCTGAAGGCGATTGGCTTCTGGTCGGTTCTCCCGGCGCACCTCCAAGCACGCGTCGCCGGGGCGAGGAAGCTCCGGCCAAGTCTCCTGGCGTAGTCATCGCTTACCACAAGGGACCGGACGGTCAGTGGATGCAGCACGCGAGTCTCCAGCCAGAGCGCGGCACGGAGGGCGACAGATTCGGGTCGAGCATCCATTTAGAGGGTGACCGCGCGCTGATTGGCGCGCCGCTCTGGGACGACGACTCCGCTGACCTTGAGGGCGTCGGCCGGGTCACAGAGTTCGTGTTGGAAAACGGTAATTGGACCGAGGCGGGATCCCCAGCTTTCCGATCCGAACACAATGCCAACTTTGGCACCTCCATTGACGTCAGCGGGAATGCCGCGCTGATTGGCGCACCGGGATGGGACAACAGCCGCGGCGCGGTCCTTAGGTATAACCGTTCGCCGGAGGACGGCGAATGGACTCTTGATGGTGACCTCCATCTGGACAACGGCAAAAGCGGAGACCGATTCGGCAGCGGCGCAGGGTTCTCGGGCGCGGACGTATGGGTGGGCGCGCCTCGGCTCCACGAGAACCTGACTGGTACTACCTATGTGTTCGAACCGGGCGACGACGGCTCGCTGCCAGAGACGCCACGCAGCATCCAGTTGGAGAAAACGGTCGAGAGAGACGCCTTCGGCCAGCACATCACTTCGGATGGCGACGTGGTCGTGGTGACCTCACCGGGCATGCATCACCAGTCTGGAGCGGTGATAGTCTATGAGCAGGGCGTGCCCAAGGGCCAGATGCTTGTCGGCCCACCGGATGCACTCGGGGCCCTCTTGGGTGAGGAACGCATCTGCACGGACGGCAAAGTCGGTCCCTTCGATTGCGATGAGGTCGAACTCCTGGCGTTCATTCCCAACTCCATCCTTCGCGCGCCGGAGAACGCCCGCGGCGTCCGCACCAACGACAACTGGGGCTGGACCGACCAAACCACGGGGCGGGAATACGCGCTTGTAGGTCGCAATGACGGCACCTCCTTCATCGACATCACGGATCCAATCAACCCCGTACTGATTGGGGACCTTCCCAAGCCTTGGGGCACGCCTCCCTCCCAGCTCTGGCGTGACATCAAGACCTACAAGGATCACGCTTACATCGTGGCTGACGGGGCCGGAGATCATGGCATGCAGGTGTTTGACCTGACGCGGCTCCGCGATGTGACCGATGCTCCCGAGCTCTTCGAGCCGGATGCACACTACCGCGGCGTCGCCAGCTCACACAACATTGTCATCAATGAGGAGACCGGGTTCGCCTATGCCGTGGGGAATGGCGGCGGGCGCGAATCGTGCGGAGGCGGTCTCCACATGATCAACATTCAGAACCCTGTCAACCCGGTATTTGCCGGCTGCTCTCGTGGAGAGAGCGGGACGCACGATTCGCAATGCGTCACCTATAAGGGGCCGGACGCCACGTATCTGGGTCGCGAGATCTGCATGAACTCCAATGGACGCGAGTTCGAGATTGCGGACGTGACCGACAAGGACAGTCCGGTGGTCATCTCCACTGCCTCCTCGCCCGATGCCGGCTACATCCACCAGGGATGGCTGACAGACGACCATCGCTACTTCTACCAGGATGACGAGGCTGATGTGATTCGTGGCAACGTGGCCACCACCCGCACCCTGGTCTGGGATCTGACGGATCTGGAGGACCCGGTCCTGGTCAACGAGTTCATGGGTTCTATGCCGGCAAGTGCACACAACCTGTACCTCAAGGACGGTTTTGCCTACCAGGCAAACTACCGGTTTGGGCTGCACGTACTGGACATTGCCGACCCCGAGAACCCCGTCGAGGTTGGGTTCTTCGATACGACACCCTACCTGGATGGACCCGGCTTCAGCGGGGCCTGGAGCACCTATCCGTTCTTCGAGAGTGGTACAGTAATCGTTACCAGCCTGCAGGAAGGACTGTTTGTGCTCCGCCAGCGAAAGGAGGCATTCTAATATGAACAAGGATCTACTCTTGGAACTGCTCACTCACATGGAGTGGGCAGACCGCAAGGTTCTGGCAGCCGCGGCCGCTACAGGCGATGCTCCGCCTGATGAGTACTTGCTCAAGACGCTGCTGCACATACACTTTACGCAGTTCGCTTTCCTCGGTGCGTGGCGGGGTGACACCATCGATTGGAAGTCCTTGAAAGCCATCAAGACGTTCGAGGCGCTGGCGGCGTGGTCGTCCAGCAACTACGGGCCGATTCGCGACACACTGGAAAGCAGACCCGATCTGAGCGCTCCGATGGTGCTGACCTGGGCCAATCACTTTGCCAAGAAGGTGCTGGATCAGCCCGAGGCTGGCGTCACTTCAATCGGCGAGACTTTCTACCAGGTCGTAGCCCACAGCAACTACCATCGGGCGCAGGCCAATCGCCGTATCCGGGAGTTGGATGTGGAGCCGCCGGGTGTGGATTACATCATCTGGGTCTGGGCCGGCAGGCCATAGCCGATTGGCTTTGCCCGCACTCTTCGCACTGCTATTTTGGGCCGTAACCAATACGCCGACCGCATGACCCACCCTCTCGAGCCCGCCATCAAGATCTTCTGGCACAACAGCTGGATGCTACGCAATGCGGTCGCGGACCTGGAACCGGGGCAGGCGTCGTACAAGATGGAGAACTGCAATTCCTACGACCGGATCGTCTGCCATATCGCGGCCTCCCGCCGCGGTCTAAGCCAATCCCTCGGAATCGAAGTCCCGACTCCGGATTGGGAGGACTCCGGTGACTTCAAGTTGGCTGCGCAGTTCGACGAGTCCCAGCCCTGCCCGCCGGTCGCAGACCTGATGGAGGCCTTTGCGGCCATCTCAGAAGCGATGGTGGCCGGAATGGAGGTGATGTCGCTCGAGGATCTGCTGGCTCCCTCCCCCATGCCAATCCCGGGGGAGGATCCTACCCTGTTGGACCTCGTGGCGTTCTTCGCGATGCACGAGTCGTATCACATCGGGCAGTTGGCTGTGATCGGGAAGTGCATGGGGCGAAAAGGCGTGATGGGGGCGTAGCTCGGTGTTGCTGGCTTCGCGCTGCCGGTTGCTGCCG
>JBLFXH010000307.1:0-3414 GCA_047611125.1 Rhodothermales bacterium | reverse complement strand
CCAGTCCACGTAGTCCCGGCCCCACGAAGGTCCCTAGGAGCCACGGGTAGGCCTCATCTGCTTGCCCAATCGGGGCGTCCATGGCATAGGCCACCATGCCAGGGATGACCACGATGAAGGGAAGCATTAGCTTCAATCCGGCCGCGAAAACTAGACCGCGACGTGCCTCTTTAAGGCTCTTGGCAGCCAAAGCCCGTTGGATGATGTACTGGTTGCAGCCCCAGTAGAAGAGGTTGGCCACCCACATTCCGCCAAGCAAGACACCGAGGCCCGGCAGGAGTTGGTAGGCATCCTGAAGTACTCCGGCCTCATCGGTGTAGGTCAGCTCACCGGGAAAGAGGACCATGTTGAAGCGATTAGGGATGTCTTCGAACAGCTGCGCAAATCCCGCGATCACGCCCTGCCCATCGCCGTAGGCATTCAGCGCTAGCACGGTGGTGAGAAGGCCACCACCAATCAGGACAACAACCTGAACCACGTCTGTCCACGCCACGGCCTCGAGGCCGCCGTATATGGAGTAGACCGTTGCGAAGAGAGCCAGTCCGGCCATTCCCCAGAACAGCGGGATACCCATGATTCCCTCTAGCGCCAGAGCGCCCAGGTACAGGACCGACGTCAGGTTGACGAAGACATAGACAAGGAGCCAGAACACCGCCAGCAGGGTGCGCACACGGCCATCAAAACGCTGCTCCAAGAACTGGGGCATCGTAAAGATCTTCTTCTCCAGGTAGATGGGGATGAAGAGCCAGGCGATGAGTAGCAGCGTGACGGCGGCCATCCACTCGTAGGAGGCGATGGCGAGGCCGAGTCGGAATCCCGACCCCGACATACCGATGAACTGCTCAGCGGAGATGTTCGATGCGATCAAAGAAGCGCCGATGGCCCACCATGGCAGTGCCTTGCCGGCCAGGAAATAGTCTGTCGAGTTCTTTTCGTGGCCCTGCTTGCTGCGGGAAACCCACAGTCCGGTGCCGACAATGAGGATCGCGTACAGCGCGAAGACCAAATAGTCGAGAGTCGAGAATCCCATGAAGGTTAGCGTCTAGGTGCGGTTGCGGTTGCGGTTGCTGGGGGTCAAGATACCAAAGGCAAAGACGGTCCGGGAGGTGAACGTCTCTCCCGGCCGGAGAATGGTGCCGGGAAAGTCCGGTCGATTCGGACTGTCGGGGAAGTGCTGAGTCTCAAGGCAGACCCCGTCACGTGCCCGATACGGCAAACCAGACTTGCCGGGGATTCCATTCAGGTGGTTGCCGGAGTAGACCTGAGTCCCGGGCTCGGTGGTGAACACGGAAAGCGTTCGCCCGGTGGCCGGGTCAGTCAGCTTCGCCGCCGGCAGGGAGTCGTTCACGTCGAGCCAGAAGCAATGGTCGTATCCGCCGACGGCTGCGATGTCGGCGTTCGACGAGTCGATACTTGCCCCAAGTCGGCGGGGTTGGCGAAAATCGAAAGGCGTGTTCTCGACCTGTGCCGGGCGGCCCGTGGGGATGCCATCACCTGCCACAGGAATGAACCGGTCGGCCGCCACCTGTAACTCGTGATCCCTGATCGTCCCCGAGCCGGCGAGATTGAAGTAGGTGTGCTGCGTGAGATTCACCGGGGTGGGCTGGTCGGTCGTAGCGTGGTACTCCACGGCCCACTCGTTCTCCCTCAACGTATAGATAACCCGTACCGTCAGATTGCCGGGATAGCCGGCGTGGCCGTCGGGACTCACGCAGGAGAGTTCGACGCCGCACACCCGGTCATTCTGGAAGGGCCGGGCATCCCACATCACGGCGTCGAGTCCGCGGTTGCCACCGTGGAGATGGTTCGCCCCATCATTTCGATCAAGTTGATAGGGCGCACCATCGATGACCAGCCGTCCGCCGCCTACCCGGTTTGCGTAGCGTCCCACAATCGCGCCGAAATAGGCGGGGTTGTCCAGGTATTCCCTCGCAGAAGCGTAGCCGAGCGCAACGTCTGCAAGGCTGCCCTCTCGGTCAGGAGCCAGAATCGAGAGTACGATCCCGCCGTATGTCATGACCCTCAACTCCAGTCCGGTGGGGGATGTGAGAGTGTAGGTCTCTACCTGGACGGCCCCGACCCGGAAACCGCTGGGTTGGACCGTCACGGTGGGGGTCCGACGGGTCGGGTCTTGGGGTTTGGGTGATCCACTCATGGGCCGTCCACGCGGGTCTCTCCACTCGTGGCCACTATTCGGGCTCCGGCCGTCGCTCTCGAGACGTATAAAGCCGGGACGAGGCCCGTCGCAGACCGGTAGGCCTCGCTCACGCGTTGAACGAAGTCCGGCACCGCTGCCGAAGAAACCAGCGCGACAGCACAGCCTCCAAATCCTGCCCCTGTCATTCGGGCACCGAAGCAGCCGTCGGCATCCCGCGCCAGCGCTGAAAACAGATCGAGCTCTGGGGTAGAAACCTCAAAGTCATCTCTAAGACTCGCGTGGCTTTCGTTCATCAGTTCTCCGAGGCGCCTTGCATCTCCCTGACGCATCACGATGGCAGCGGCCAGAGTCCGGGCGTTCTCCGTGACCACGTGTCGTGCACGCCGGCGCGTGGTTGGATCGAGCCGGTGTGCCTCGGATTCGAAGTGCGCCGGCGTCAAGTCGCGGAGTGCCGGCACCCCAAGGAGTCGCGACGCCTCCTCGCATTGCTGGCGTCGCTCATTGTAGGCCGAGTCCACGAGGCCACGCCGTGTTGATGTGTCCAGAATCACGGCGACGCTGTCAATGGGGAGCGGCACGGCCTCGGACTCCAGAGTCCGGCAGTCGATCAACAGCGCATGACCATCTTCGCCTCGCGCTGAAATCATCTGATCCATGATGCCGCAGTTCACACCGACCCACTCGTTTTCGGCGCGTTGCCCGGTGAGGGCCATCTCGGCGGCGAGCCACGGAATTCCTGAGGCGGCACTGAACGCACGCAGCGTGGCCAACTCAAGTGCGGCACTGGATGAGAGCCCGGCACCGTGAGGTACGTCGCCGGCCAGAACGCCCTCCCAGCCAGTCAGAGAGAGCCCCTTTTCCTGAAGCGCCCAAGCGCAGGCCTTCAGGTACTCAATCCATGCGTCGTCGCCGCGCTGGAACTCCGATAAGTCGAAACCGGCTTCCTCCTCATAGTCCAGAGACCATACGCTGACCTGCGAGTCCTTGCGAGGCCGCACGGCCAACCAGACCGCCCGGTCTATGGCCATGGGGAGGACAAAGCCGTCGTTGTAGTCAGTGTGCTCGCCGATGAGGTTGACGCGGCCGGGGGCGCGGATCAACCATTGTGGCTCTTCGCCAAATCGTTCGGTGAAGGCGTCTCCGACGCGGTGCCCGAGAGCGTCCAGCGTGCCTGTGCTGCCAGCCGAGGTGTTGAGTTTTGAGCGCTTCATGAGGTGGGTGCAAGGCTACCCGCGATGCGGTACTTGGGCACGCCA
>JBLFXH010000306.1:0-3448 GCA_047611125.1 Rhodothermales bacterium | reverse complement strand
TGCTGCTGACCTGTCGGCGGTCAGAGGACCCGTTTCGCGAGCAGGAGGACTATGGGGCGTGCTGTTGTGCCGCGCAGAATTTTATGGTCTCGCTCTGGGGGGCTGGCGTCGGCACTAAGTGGGGGACTGGGCCGGTAACGCGAGATACGGAGTTCTCTCGGCTGGTCGGGATCGATCCCTCCGAGCGATTTGCAGTCGGGCTATTCTGGTACGGCTATCCCGCCGATACGCCGACTTGCTCGCGGGGCGACTTGGAGGACGTTGTTCGGCGATTGGCCTAGAGGCCAATTCGTAGGGCGAGTGCCGGAGCTCTTCCGTCAGGGATCACACTCATGGAGACGTTCGCGGGGGTGCCTCGTCTCGCCGATCGTGCCGCACTCAGACCGGCAATCAGTCGGTTGGCTACCAGCGACGCGATAAGAACCGTTCGGCGTCTCCCCAAAGTCTCGCTCTCCTCACGCAAGTTTCGGTACTCGAGAAAGCCCTGCTCTGTCTCCCAGTCCCACTGGAAGGAGGAGTCGGACACATAGTCGATGGAATCCCAGGCGCGATTTCGAAGACTGACTTCCAGGAATTCGTCCGAACTGCGGTAGGTGGCCAGTCGCAAGAAGAACGTCCGATCCTTGCCGGCGATGTCGGCTCCAGCCTGTCCTGTCGCGAGTGTGCGGTAGGTCTCGACTGCCGCTCCGCGGCGCCACTCTGCGCTTGATGCGCCTAGTAAAAGGCTGACATCCGTCAGGGCGAAGAACGTCCCAGAGCGCCCCCACTTGCCACCGTGGGCGTAGTGATGACCCCAACCGGGCAGTACCAGGGAGCGAAAGAACGCGCCTCGCGCGGATGGTGCCTGGGCCTGCGCGGGCCTCGCGACGGGCGCAGCTAGGACGAAGAGCAGCAGGATGGAGGCGAATCGCATGCGCCGGTCAACTACGGGTCCCGGCCCGGGATCCACCATTCGCAATCCTGAAGTATCTTTCGGGTTCATTCTACTCGGTCCCATGAAATACCTGTTTCTGCTCGCGACACTGCTCTTGGTCTCTTCGGTATCGGCTCAACGGGCCCGAGATCTAGGGATCCCCATGGAGGGCCGGACTGGGCCGCTAAATGCCATCACCGATGTTGCCGGCATTGAAGTCGGATTCACGACCCTCATTGAAGGCGCGGGACTGCTGGACGTGGGTCATGGGCCTGTCCGCACCGGAGTCACGGCCATCTTTCCACGGGGCCAGTCCGATCTGGATGGAGTCTTTGGTGCCTGGTTCACGCTCAATGGAAACGGTGAGATGACAGGGACCACATGGGTGGAAGAGTCTGGCTTCCTTGAGGGACCCGTGATGATCACAAACACCCACAGCGTCGGCGTAGTGCGTGATGCCGTGATCAAGTGGATGGTGGAGGGTGGACATCTGGACTACGACTTCATGATGCCGGTGGTGGCCGAGACGTACGACGGACTGAACGACATTAACGGGCAACATGTGACCACCGCTCACGCTCTGGCCGCGATGAATGCTGCCCGAACCGGACCCGTGGAGGAGGGGAATGTCGGCGGCGGCACCGGGATGACCTGCCACGGCTTTAAAGGCGGTACGGGGACTGCGTCTCAGCTGGTGGAGACACGTGGCGCTTCGTACACCGTGGGCGTACTGGTTCAATGCAACTACGGCTCACGGTCACAACTGCGGATCGCCGGCGTGCCGGTGGGTCTGGAAATGCCGGAACCCGGCCGCTGTTGGGACCATCCGACCGCCGATGTCCCCGGTTGGGGGATTCCTCGCTGCAGTGAGCCCGCAAACGAGCCCGAGGACGAGCGCGGATCGATTATCATTGTAGTTGCCACGGATGCTCCCCTACTGCCGCATCAGCTCAAGCGTGTCGTCAAGCGCGCCTCATTGGGGGTGGGCAAGATGGGCGGGGTCGGTGGCAATAGTTCGGGAGACATCTTTATCGCGTTCTCGACGGCGAATCCAGGAGCGATCTCGGCAGGAATGCAGGAGGTTGACATGCTGCCCAACGAGTGGATCAGCCCGCTCTTTCAGGGGACGGTCTGGGCCGTTGAGGAGGCCATCGTGAATGCGCTTCTGGCGGCCGAAACCATGACCGGCGCGAACTATCTACGTGTCCCTGCCATTCCGCATGACCGGCTGCTCGAGGTTCTTCGCAAATACAATCGAATCCAATGAAGTGGTTGAGTTTCCTGATGCTTGCGGCCGTTGGCTGCGGGCCAGCCGTGGAAATGACAACGCGCTCCGAGTCCCGTGCCCCGGTTCTAGTGGATCGACCCGCGGGTTCGCTCCGCCTGGATCGGCAGGCCATTGATCAGGTCTGGGTGCCGGCCGGCGAGTTTGTCATGGGGACTGCTGATACGACTGGGTTGAACCCGCCGGCCTGGGCGCGGCGCGTGATGGACAGCGAGATGCCGGCGCATCCGGTGAGCATCACACGCGGGTTTTGGCTGGACAAATTCGAGGTCACCGTCGCCGCGTTTGCCGCCTTCACCGAGGCGGGAGGGTATGCGAACACCGAGCTCTGGTCTCCCGAGGGGTTAGTCTGGCTGGAGCGCGTCGGGCCATCCGAGACGTGCGGCGCTGGTCCAGAGCATCCGGTTGCGTGCGTGACCTGGTATGAAGCGTCCGCCTACGCCGCGTGGCGCGGTGGACGTTTGCCAACGGATGCAGAGTGGGAATACGCGGCCCGAGGACCGTCGTCTTCGATTTACCCATGGGGTTCCGTATGGGATGCTTCCCGCGCGAATGTCGTCGATTCCGAGGGCACCACGACCGTCGGGTCTTATCCCGGAGGAGTGTCCTGGGCCGGTGCTCACGACCTCTCAGGGAACGTGATGGAGTGGGTGAGCGATTGGCTCACACTGGACTACTACCAACCGACATTGATGACTGACCCCCAAGGCCCTGCTTCAGGACGGATCAAGATCGAGAAGGGCGGCTGGTGGGGGAGCAATCCGTTTGTCGCGAGGGCGGCGTATCACCATTTTGAGGACCCGCCGGTGTATCAGGACCACCACATCGGATTTCGGATCGTCATCGAGGACCGCTGACAACTACCGGCTAAAACTGCAGCCGCGCCCGAACATTCACCGTCCGTGGCGTCAGCCTGGTCGGGACTCTCGCCCAGATCCCGGCAGCGTTGGGAATCCAGGTGTAGGAAACGGTATTGGTCATGTTGAACACGTTCAGGATTTCGAACGTCACTTCCAGGCCGATTGGCGTCTTGCCCTTGCGCTCGGCAACAATCAACTCCTTCGTTGCCCCCATGTCGAACCGGAAGTAGCGAGGGTAGCGGGCGGAGAACCTTGGCCCCGGGGCTTGCACGAGAAGATTGCCAATCGCCGGTCCCGGCACCGGCGGCGTGTACGGCAGGCCGGATCCGAAGAGCGTGCGCAGGTGCAATCGCCATGTCGGGTCATCGGGGATGTAATCCTGCAAATAGA
>JBLFXH010000305.1:0-3467 GCA_047611125.1 Rhodothermales bacterium | reverse complement strand
GAATGCTCGCGCGGCGGCTGCGGCGAGCCACCTCTCGGGCATCCTGAGTCCCCAGGAATAGGTTGGCGCCAGCATCAAGCGAGTCTCTCCTCAGAATGGAACTGGCCCGCATGCGATTTCGCGCAGCACGGGCTGGTTGCAGCATCGTGGGATTCCCATGGTGCCGCGCCCACATGGCGAGGGCTCTCAGACCGGGATGCCACCGGGCGGCCTCGTCGAGTGCCGGTCCGGCCTCGCGGACGTTGCGGTCGGCCAGCAGACCAAGGCCAAAGGCACGCCAAGCTTCGCCGAGCCCCTCGGCGTCACGCTCAAACTGCTTGAGACAACGTGCCGGCTCCTCGTCATCGAGACATTCCCCCGGGCGATCTACCTGACGCGCCTGCGCATTCCCTACCCACAATCCGCCCACAAGCAGAAAAGCGGCAATCCAACAATTTCGGTGCGAGGGGGAGATCAAGACGCGAACCCGCAGATGATCTGGCATTTTCCGAACTGGCGCCGAAAGCCGCCATGGCGCCGGCGTTGAGCGGTCGCTTTTCGAGGTTGAGCAGCCGGGAGCCGGCCGGACGGGCTCCAATATGCGCCAGCGTTCGGAGCCACCGGAGCTAAAGTCGCGGCCAAACCTCAGTCCTCGGTGCCGCCCTTCCTGATCCGGTCCAAACGCCGTTTCGAGTCCCGGCCCGCAATGTCCGCCCGCTTGTCGTGCAGCTTCTTTCCCTTGCCGAGGCCAATCTCGAGCTTCGCCCGACCTGCCTTGAAGTAGAGGCGCATGGGGATGATGGTATACCCCTTCTGCTGCGTCGCCTTCGCCATCTTCTCGATCTCCTTCTTATGCAGCAGCAGCTTGCGTGGGCGAAGAGGATCGTGGTTCGCCAGGTTGCCGTGGCTGTACGGAGCGATGTGGCACTGCTGCAAGAACATCTCTCCTCCGACTGCCGCACAAAAGGCCTCCTGGAGATTGGCCTTCCCCGTCCGGAGAGACTTGACCTCGGTGCCAGTCAGCATCAGTCCCGCCTCGAAGCGATCCTCGATGTGGTACTCATACCGAGCCTTCCGATTGGTTACGATGGTCTTTGTGCCTTCTGCCATCTAGAGCATCGGGTCGCGGGTGTCGTTCCCGATGTTGGCCGTCTCAGACAGCTTGGCGGGTTCGATCTCCCGGAGCTCTTCGGTCACGCCATAGAAGTACAGGTGCCGACAGAGCTCGGTCAGGCTGGCGGTGACGATGTCGTCGAATCGGAATCGGGGGAGACCCATTCCGTCTTCGCCAGGAACCGTCCCATCCAGATCATCGGCCGATTCGACAGCAGCCGCGGCCTCGCGAAGGATCCGGACGACGTCGGCATCGAGCTCGCCCTGACGCATTACGAATAGACCCCACACCATGGGGTAATTCGTCAGTTCGTACCACTCCTGACCCAGATCCAGGGTAAGACTTCCGTCATTCGGGGCCGGCTCATCAAAGGCCAGGACGGCATCAGCATCTGACGCAGCCGCGGGACCACTCAAGGGCCCCAGCTTTACGGCGATGCTATAGTGCTCCTGAAGGATAATCCTGCCCACCTGTGATTCCAGAGCGGTTGGATCAGCACAAACCAAGGTTTCGGGCTTGCCCTGGAAGCCCTCCCGCAGCGAGATGGTCGCGTGGGGGGTAGACCATCCCGAATAGGCCACTGCCGGGAGCACGTCGAAGTCCTCCAGCAGCTCAACCGCCCTGTGTGTGGGAATCAGGGCCACGTCCACCAGGCCGGCACCAACGCGCGCGCCCCCGGCTTCCCGGGTGTCAAAGCTGACCTCGGTTTGATCCGATTTCAGCGCTTCGCCGAAGGCGTGAAGCCGCGGGTCATCCCAGATGGATATGCGGAGACGTTTGCTATCGCTCATAACGTTAAAACGTACAGAAACCGTCCACGCGAAGCGCCGACGGTTTCCGTAACAGACTCAGATGGTCTACGAGGCTGGCAGGACATGCCTACCACGCCAGGTCTAGCGCGTACGCTTTTCCTTGATACGGGCAGCCTTTCCTCGGCGCTCCCGCATGTAGTAAAGCTTCGCCCGACGAACCTGTCCACGACGGACAACTTCAATCTTGGCAATCTTGGGAGAATGAAGCGGGAAAATCCGCTCCACGCCAACGCCATTCGAGACCTTGCGGACCATGAACGTGCGACGGGCTTGGGAGCCCTTCAGCGCGATCACAACACCTTGGTACTGCTGGATGCGTTCCTTCTCTCCCTCAATCACACGGACGTGTACGTTGATGGTATCGCCCGCCGAAAATTCGGGGACATCGTCGCGTAGTTGGGTACCCTCAATGAGGGTCATCATATCTGTGGCCATCGGCGGACCTCCAGTAAAATCGTGTTCTTAATTCAGTTCGTCTTGGCTGCAGCCTAGTGCTGTCCCGCCTGCTTGGTGACACTGCGCTGCTCAGCAGCCTGTGCCCCATCGTCGAGAAGATCCGGCCTCCTCAGCCGAGTCTTCTCCAGTTTCTGTCCTTCGCGCCAGTCTGCCACCTTTCCGTGATCACCACTGAGTAACACATCCGGAACACGCATCCCGCGAAATTCGGCAGGGCGCGTGTAGGCCGGTGCGTCTAGAAGGCCGTCCTGAAAGCTGTCGGACAAGGCGGATCCCGCATCCCCGAGAACTCCTGGGATGAGACGAACAATGGAATCTACAAGGACCATTGCGGGGAGTTCCCCCCCGCTCAGGACGTAGTCTCCGATCGAAATCTCACGGGTCACCAGGTGATCTCGCACCCGTTGATCGATGCCTTTGTAGTGCCCGGCGATGAGGATCATCCGTCCCGAAAGCGAAAGCCGGTTGACCATTTGTTGGTCGAGCGTTTCGCCATCTGGAGTCAGGAAAATCACCTCGTCAACGGGCGGCCCGTCGTCTTCCGTAAGGCTCTGGATGCAGTCGAACAGGGGCTCTGGTTTCAGAACCATACCGGCGCCACCGCCAAACGGGTAATCATCCACTTTGAGATGCTTTCCCGTGGCAAACTGACGCAGATCATGGACCTGAATATCCACCAGGCCCTTGTTCTGGGCTCGCTGGACAATGCTCTGCTGGAGTGGCGAGACACACAGATCCGGCAGGGCTGTTATGAGGTCGATTCTCATGTCAGTCCCTTTCGGAGGTGGCTTCACCTTCCAACAAGCCTTCCAACGGCACTACGGTCAGGTAGCCGGCCTCCAGATCCACGTCAGGGACGAGATCAGGGACGAACGGTACCATTCCGAGCGAGCCATCAAGACGCCGGATCGACAGCGTGGGGCATGCCGGGAGTTCCAGCACGTCCACAACCTCTCCAACCTCGCGTCCTTCGGCCATCACCTTCAGACCAATCAGGTCGCTGAGAAAGACCTCGCCCTCCTCAAGAGGAGGTAAATCCTGCTCGCGTGCCCAGACAGTCTGGCCGGCCATGGCTTTGGCGGCCTCTCGACTCTCCACGCCCTCCA
>JBLFXH010000304.1:0-3500 GCA_047611125.1 Rhodothermales bacterium | reverse complement strand
TCCGATCACACGTCCTTTATTTGCGCAGGTGTGCCCAGCTTCCGGCTTCAGTCTCCATACGATGAGTATCGCCAGTACACCTGGCACACGAACCGTGACACGTACGACAAGATCTCATTCGATGATCTGGCGCGGAATGCCACGGTGGCCGCCATGATGGCCTATCAGGCTTCGGAGGATCCCAATCGATTCGGTCGCGAGCAGGCACTGCTCCCGGCCTCAGCTAACGGACGTCCCAGGAATTGGCCGAACTGCCGTCCTGCGCCACGCGAGTCGGGACGCTAGAGGGGTCTCATGCCGACGGGTCAGTCCTTAGGCAACAGCATCGACCGACCCACTGCCGCGGCCTCGACCTTCTCCCGGCTGAAGTAGACCGGGAAGAACTGATCCTGCGCCCAGCGCTGGAACAGGTCCCGATAGTGCGGACTGTCCGGGCGGCCGGATTGTCCGGGCGCGTTCATTCCGACCGACGCGTCCCAGTCTGAAGTGTCGACGATCATGCGGAAGGACGCCCCCGATCGCTGGTTGTCACCGCTGCCGCTGTTGTTCACCGTGAAGCTGTTGCCGCCCCGCGGCAGCGTGCCTACGTCTAGCTTGGCGCGCGTCTCGGGATTCACCGCGGCCGACATCGGATGGGGGATTGAGACGTGTTTGTACTGGCCGTACTGCCAGGCCTTGAGGTCCGGACCCAGCGTGGCTAGGAGCCACTCCAACGCCGCCGCCAGCTCTGTCACCAGCAACTCATCCCGACCGTCGAGCGGAGTGCACTCCTCACACAGGTCTGCGAACTCTGGGCCGGGGCGAACAAGGTGGTCGATGATCATAGACATGGGGAGACCGCCCAATGCCTCTTGCGCCTCTTCAGACATCACAATGAGTGGCACGGCGCGTTGTAGTCTCCGCTCGAGAGCCACATAGACGGCTGCAGGCCCGGAATCTGGCGTGAGTCGATGATCCCAGTCTGCCAGCATTTCGAGCGCCTCGGCGGCATCGGTCGTGCCCGGTCTAAGGTGCTTCAGCAGAGGGACGATGGCCTGCGCCGGCGCTGACAAATAGTCGGTCTGAAGTGCCATCATATCCGGCATCGTGTGCGCCCGTCCACTCGAAAGCACGTCTTCCAAACGATTGAACCGCGAGGGATCACTCCAATCCCACCCCACCGCATCCCGGTAGGCGTAGCCCTTTGGCACCAGGTTGTTGTTGGCCGTCGCGATGAACCCTTCAGGCGGGTCTATCCGATGTGGCTTCTGTCGAATCGGTAGGTATCCATCCCACTCGAATCGCCCATCGCCCGGCACGGGGACTAGGCCGCTCCAATTCGGACGTACTGGCGCTATCCCGACAGCCTGCCAGCCAATCGTCCCGTCGCGCCCCGCCCAGATCATGTTCTCGCCTGGGATGTGACTGTACTCGCAGGCCTCGCGGAATTCCTCCCAAGTGGTGGCCTGGTCCATTCGCAGGCTCGCGAGATACGGGGCTCCGCCGATCTCCAGCCAAGCGGCCCGAACGGCGTAAGCCGTGGACCCCTCCTGGAAGGTCACCGGTCCGTGCCGGGTGTACCGATGCTCCACGATAACAGGCTCTTCTCCCCGGACCATGAACGTATCTGCAATAACGGACATAGACTCCCAGCCGGACCCGTACCAGTACTCGTTCGGATTCTTCGGATTGGTCTCGTAGACGTACAGGTCCTCGCCGTCTGTTTGAAAGACTGTCAGTCCCCAGGCGCCGTGTTCGTTGTGGCCGATGGAGATGCCCGGAATCTCGGGTTCTCCCCCTCCGATGACATTCCAGCCCGGGCCGTTCAGATGAACCCAGTATCGGAGCGATGGCGCGGCGTGCGTGCGGTGCGGGTCATTCGCCATGATGGGATAGCCCGACGCCGTGCGCTCCCCGGCCACCACCCAATTGTTACTGCCGATCGCCTCGCGTTCCTCCAGAGGCATCACATTCGGTATGGCCTTGACAAGATCCTCGAACGCCTCCTCACTCCCCCGATACTCGGCCGCCAGATCCTCCGGGCGAAACCGCACGGGCCTCCGGTAGGCATTGTAGATACCCAGGATGTCGGCCGAGAGCGCATCGCCGTCGATGATCCCATCCATTTCGATATCAGGTGTGCCCGGCTGGAAGTTGGTGTGCTCCAGCACCTCGGTGGCGCCGAGTGCGGCCACAGCCCGGCCGTAGTTGAGTTCGTCACCGATGTTGCCGAGCAGACCCTGGTGCCGGGAGATCACGTCCCGCACCGTCCAGAACTCGGGCCGTGTGTCCAGTAGCCGAAACTCGAGCGGCAGGAGTGACGGGTCCGCATGAGTCTCGGCGATATAGGCGTTCACTCCATCCACGAACGCCGTGATGATCTCAGCACCGCGCGGATGGTAGTAGTTCATCTCGTCCTCCATGTCCCCTCGAAACCGGAAGAGCCGGGTACCGATGTCCCGCCGCAACTCACGACGTCCCAGCAGCTCTGAAACCGTCCCGGTTGTTTGGCGCCGCCATATCTCGAATTGGAAAAGGCGGTCCTTAGCCGCGGCATAGCCTTGGGCAAAGAAGAGGTCGTGCTCCGTCTCTGCGTAGATGTGGTTGATGCCCCACGGGTCGCGGATGATTTCCACAGGTTGGTCGAGGCCGGAAACCTGGACCGTTTGAGCCGAGATCGGTAAGGCCAAAAAGCACAGAAGCGCGGGCAACAAGCATCTCATGGCACTATCGATCTGAATCGCTCGAAACTTCGGCGGGCGTCTCCTTCTCCTCGCCGGCCTCTTCCTCCAACGTCTCCAGCACCATGGACCAGTCAAACTTCTCGCCCATGCCCCGTACGTAGTAGTCCATCCAAGCCATCTCGCTGACGGACTTCACGAGCCGGTTGCGGGCATCGGGAATTCCGTGGCTGCGGCCCGGATACATGAACAGCTCGGTGGGCACGTTGAGTTTTTTGAGCGCCATGTGCAGTTCGACCGATTGGGGACTCGGCACGCGAGGGTCGCCGGCAACCACGTGTACCATGGTCGGCGTCGAGGCATTGGCGATGTACTTGAGCGGACTCTGATTCCAGTACGGCTCGAAGTTCTCGTATAGGAACTCGTCTCCGATGTAGAACTGGCGATTCCGCTGCACATCGCTCTGGGCGTACATCGATATCCAGTTCATTGTGCCGGCGCCGGATGAGATGGCCTTGAAGCGGTCCGTCTGCGTCAGAATCCAGTTGGACCAATGTCCTCCCGCGCTCCATCCGAAGACGCCCATGCGGTCTCCGTCCGCGATGCCCTCGTCGATCAGGTGATCAACACCCGTCATGATGTCCTGGTAGCCGAGCGTGAAGTAGTCCCCAACAATGTCCGTGCGATGGGCGTTTCCATAGCCCGTGGATCCACGATAGTTCGGCTGGAAGTGCGCGTATCCCGCGCCGGCATATACCGTGGCCGTGTTGTCAAAACGACGCACATCTGCCGAGGCCGGCCCGCCGTGGATGTCCACGACCAACGGATAGCGACGGCCCT
>JBLFXH010000303.1:0-3513 GCA_047611125.1 Rhodothermales bacterium | reverse complement strand
TCGGGAGACACCGTGAGTCCGTGCATCCTGCGGGCGTCCACCGTCGCGGCGGAATCGCAGCCATCACGCGTCACCACGTACAGGTTGTTCGTGTTACGCACAAGCAACTGCCCGTTCGCGGCCCAGGCAAGCACCGCGCGTGAGGCAGAGCAGCCTACCCGGGTGGTCTCGGAGCCCTCCAATACATGAATGTCCCCGGCGCCCATCGCTGGCCGACCCGGTGAGGCATTTCCGGTCTGCTTGTAATGACCGAACGAGGCCAAGACTCCGTCCGGCGACCAGACCGCGGTATACACAGCGGACCCTTCTACCCCGTGTACCTGTGCCAGTCCGGATTCGTCCAGGCGAAAGAGCCGCGTGGAGTCAGAGTCTGATCCGACGAACAACACCGCATCGCCCGAGCCTCCCCAAAATGTGGCCTGAATCTCTCCCACCACGGGCTCAGAGGCTGCCAAGCCGTAGACCTTGCCCTCTCGGGTGACCGCGGCATCGAATGCGGGCGCCCCCGCCTCCATCGGTGGCGGGGGCGGCTCCAGGACCGGAACGGGGGTCGCGCAAGCCGCGAGCAGGATCACGAGTGTCAGGACGGTCAGGCGCATGGGCATTTCCAGATTGAACGTGGCTCAGCCTACGCCCAGAAGCCGCTCGCGTTCATTGCCTCAGTCTACCTGGCCGGCCTCCCGTTCGAGTATTTCCTGGGCGTGGCCCACAGCGCGAAAGGCGTAGGCAGCCCTCAGCCAAGAGCGGTCCTCTTCAGACAGGTCGCCATGGTGCCCCTGACGCGAAATCCGATCGCTGCGGGCATGATACAGGCAGGTGGCCGCCGCGACCGAGATGTTGAAACTCTGCGCAAAGCCGCTCATGGGGATAATGCACGTAGCGTCGGCTTCGGCCAATAGCTCCGGAGAGACGCCCCCCAACTCGTTGCCAAACACTAGCGCCGTCGGGATAGTGAAATCGTACGCCTCGATCGGAAGTGCACGCTCATCCAAGTGGGTGGCAATCACGCGGTACCCCGCGGCCTTGATCGCCCGGATCCCATCGACGGTCTGGTCCCAGACGCTGATGTCCAACCACTTCTCGGTCCCCTGTGAAGTCCGTGACGAGTGCTTGTAGGGAATCTCGCGGCTGAGGATATGGAAGTTCAGGTAGCCGAGGCCTTCGGCGGTTCTCATTACGGCCGCGACATTGCCGGTATTCGCCAAGCCATCTACCACCACAGCGACATCGCCTGTCCTGGAGCCTATGACGGATTCGATGCGCGCGGCACGAGGCTCCGAGATAAACGGCCGCAGGATGGTGGACACCTCTTCGTGCGAGAATATGCGTCCCGCTGCGCCGAACGTCTGGGGCAAACGCGACGCGCCTCGAATGAGGGCGTCCATTGAAGTGGATCCGGCAGGAATTCGGGTCATCCGGGAACGAAAGGTACGGGGTCAGTGGTCCAACACCGGAAGATAGGCCGGGACTTAACGATCGCACGGCCTCCATCGAAACTCAGCCCGCCCGCAATGCTCCTCGACCAAAAAACCGCAGTCATAACTGGCGCTTCATCCGGCCTTGGGCTGGCTATCTCACGAGATCTAGCCCGCAAGGGCACCAAGGTATTTGGACTAGCCCGGCGCAAGGAGAAGCTGGCCGCCGCACGCGCGGAGGCGGGGGCTAACTTTGTCCCCGTAGTTTGCGACGTCACCGAGGAGTCGGACGTTGCGCGGGCCTTCGATTCGATCAGGAAGGCCTCGGACTCCATCGATATCCTGGTTAACAATGCGGGGCTGGGCCGCTTCGGAGACATCGATTCGCTCAGCATCGAGGATTGGGACATCCAGATGGCGACAAATCTGCGTGGCGTTTTTCTGTGTACCCGCGCCGTGATCCCGGCCATGAAGGCACAGAACGTTTCAAGTGGTTTCGGAGGACACGTGGTCAACGTGGCATCGGTCGCTGGCCTGCTCGGCAACCCGAAGATCGGCGCTTACAATGCGACCAAGTTTGGGCTGCGCGGATTCAGCGAGTCCCTCATGAAAGAAGTGAGAGCCGACGGCATCAAAGTGACCTGCATCTATCCCGGGTCCATCGAGACCGAGTTCTTCGAGCAGGCCGGCGTCCCGATCAGCGCCAACCCGATGACGGCGCAGGACGTCGCCTCGACTGTGGTTCACGTGATTGAAGCGCCCGATAACTACCTGATTTCGGAAGTCATGATGCGGCCGCTTCGACCTGCTGGATGACATCGGTGGACCGAATGGGTTGAGCCTCCCCTCGCCCGCGTCTATCATCGGGGACTCACCAATCGCCCGAATCACGCCAACTGGCGTGTCAGAGGCCGCCGACTCCCCATGAAGCGACGTAAATTTCTGAAAGCCGGCGCGGTTCTGTCCGCAGGCAGTGCCATCACCGCAGGCTGCGCCAGTGGCGCGGACACCGAGGGAGCCGCGGCTGTCCAAACGCGCCCCCGCGTGTCTTGGCGCCTGGTATCGACGTTTCCTCGGTCACTGGACACCATTTTCGGCGCCGCCGAGACCCTTTCGAACCGGGTATCTGAACTCACCGACGGCCGTTTTACCATCCGCGTGTTTCCGGCCGGCGAGATGGTCCCGTTTGACCAGGTGCTTGAGTCGGTACAAAAGGGCACGGTGGAGATGGGCCACGCGGCCAGCTATTACTTCACCGGTCTGAATCCAGGGCTGGCGTTTGATTGCACAGTTCCATTTGGGATGAGCGCGAGGCAGTTCAATGCCTGGTACTACTACGGCGAAGGCAAAGACCTCTTGCGCGCCATGTTCGCCGACTTCAACATCATCAACTTTCCCGGCGGCAACACAGGAGTCCAGATGGGCGGTTGGTTCCGCCGCGAAATCGCCACAGCGCGCGACCTACGGGGACTCACCATGCGGATTCCCGGTATGGGCGGTCGGGTCATGGATCGCTTGGGCGTCACGGCTCAGGTGCTGGCCGGCGGCGACATATATCCTGCGCTGGAACGCGGCGTCATCGATGCCACCGAGTGGTCCGGCCCCTACGACGACGAGAAGCTTGGCTTCTACAAGGTGGCTCCCTTCTACTACTATCCGGGCTGGTGGGAGCCTGGACCCAACCTGTCGTTCTACATCAACGCCACCAAGTGGGCCTCGCTGCCCTCAGACTACCAGGCGGCCCTCGCTGCGGCTGCGGCGGAGGCCAACGTCGATATGATGGCCGATTACGACGCCAAGAATCCCCCTGCACTGGAGCGCCTGCTCGCCAACGGGGTGGAGCTCCGCAAATTCTCGGACGATATCATGCAGGCCGCCTTCGTGGCGTCCAATGAACTGCTTCAGGAGGAGGCCGCACGCGATGCCTCTTACCGAACCCTGCTGGAGTCGTATGAACGATTCAAGCAGTCTTCAAACCGCTGGTTGGGGACCTCAGAGCTGAGTTTCACTGACTTTGCCCACAAGCGGACGGCGTGAAGGAAGTAGCTGTTTACTGCGCATCGGCTTCCGGGCTGGCTGAAGTCTACCTCGAGGACGC
>JBLFXH010000302.1:0-3528 GCA_047611125.1 Rhodothermales bacterium | reverse complement strand
TTCAACCAATCCACCGTCCTTCGCTTTGGCGTGCCCTCAGCTAGCCACGTACGCATTTCGCTCTTCGACATACTCGGCCGGGAGCAGCGCGTGGCCGTCGATGAGGTCCTGCCGGCAGGGTGGCACGCGCTCGCTGGCGCTGGTGCGTTGAGGTTGTCTAAGGGGATGCTGGTCTCCAGTATTGGCGATTCTCGCTTCAGCCTTTCAAATGAAAGCAGTCGCAATTACGATAAGGCCTCACAGATCCCTACCTATTCCCACACCGCTCAACAAAAAAGCCGCTGCAAGTCATTGACCTACAGCGGCTTCCGGCTCTCGCCTGGTGCCCGGGACTGGAGTCGAACCAGCACGACCTCGCGGCCACCGCCCCCTCAAGACGGCGCGTCTACCAATTTCGCCACCCGGGCAGGGTAGGCCATCACGGTTTTCACACGTGTTGGCGCAGAACCGCAAAGATAGCACGTTAGATCCCGCCGGGAAGTACCCAGTGCGCTCTTAACGATCTCTTCGGGGATCAACCGCTGCGAAGCACGGCGGAAAGAGTCACCAATGGGCGCGCGGTTTCAACGTGTCCGCCAGGCGCGGATCGCACCTTGACACGGCCAAAGGCCAGGGTATCCGAGTATGACTCCGGGTTGAGGATCAGGACATCCACGCAGCGCAGGCGCTGAGATCCGGTGGTGCCCATTCCGTCTTCCTCAACCACGCGGAAACCAAGAGACGCTGACCCGTCACCCACCCGCGATGAACTCATCACCGCATCGCAAGGGTCTTCAGCACAGCCGCCCAGGGCGAGCAGTAGAATCGCTGGAATGAGGAATCGCTTGGTCAGGGAGGATCTTATGGGCCGAATCTAATCGGTCCGCCCCTATCGCACCACCGCCAATCGAATGGACTGCACGTCCCGGGGCGTAGTCAGTCGGGCCATATAGATGCCCGCGGCCAGGCCATCAGCGCTCCAGGCAACCTCTTGCGGACCCGGACTTGCAGACCTATCGAAAACCCGATCCACCCGGCGCCCTTGAAGATCAAAGACCTCTAGACTGACCGGACCCGAGTGCGTCACCTCGAACGTGAACAGCGTGGTGCTGGCGATGGGGTTCGGGTAGTTCGAAAGCCCCATCGCTGACGGCGCTTCGGTAGCGGGCTGCAAAGCGAGGGTATTCGCGACATTGACAAACACCTCCTGTTCTACGACCTCTCCCATCTGATCCTCGGCTCGGATGGTGACGGTGCTCGATCCGCTGGCCGGCCGGCCGTGAATCACGCCCGTGAACTCGTCCAGCTCCAATCCGGCGGGCAACGCCCCGCTCACAATCTCTGCCTTGTAGTAGGCAACGCCGCCCGTGACCACAGCCGCTGAATACTCGCTGCCGTTCGATATCAGTGTGACTTCTGGTGCGAGTGCCACCGCTTGGAAAGGCGTGGTGTCCCTTAGCTCGTAGCCCACCTCTCTGGCCATGAGCAGGTCTGTCTTTGTAGGAATCCAGCGGTAGGGTGCCATGATACCCTCGCCCTTGGCCGCCTCAGACCCGAACACACCCCGGCGACTGGCTGGGTCCACGATGTTCTTCTGGTTACTACCGTCATAGAGGTGGTCGTAGGAATCGACGACGATGGGGGAGCCCAGATACCCCACAATGTCCACGGCTGTCGATCCGCCACTCGCCTTTAGCTCGTCCCATTTCAGGTGACCACGGCTGAAGAACATGGCGTGGCCAATCTGATGGTGAACGATCGAATAGAAGTCGGCCGAGTTCCGCGGGTGATTGTCGTTTCGCCACCAGTCGTCCTCGCTGCCATAGAACGCCCAGCCCAGCACATTGCGGTTGCCGCGGATGTCAATGGCCACGTGGCCAGCGGACAACAGGTCAATCGGCCATCCGTCGACCGTCTGGTAGGAGCCGGTCGCTGCCCCGCCGGAATAGAGCCCGATATTTCGCATGCCCCAGGCATACAGGAGGAAACCGCGATAGGCCATCGGGTTTGTGACCCAATATCCGGAAAGGAAACCATCCTGATTCCAGACCCAACTGCGACTCGCTCCGCGGAAGGTCTCATCCAAATCATTAGCGCCCAGGAAGTAGGCCCAGTCGTCCGCTGCCTTGCGGGTCTCCTCGAGGACTCGTGGATTCGTGTAGAAGCTGGTGGCGTCAAAGCCGGTCTCCAAGATAACGTTGAAGTCCATCGGCCGGTCGCGATCCTGATCGTCCACCAGAATCGGAATGACAATGCTTTTCTGTCCTGAAGTGGCCGTGTGAACGCGGATGCGCAGTGAGTGCGCTTCGTCCTTGGTGTCGCGGTCGGGCCAGATGGCCATCACCACCGGATCTGCAGTGACCCCGACGGGGAGGTTTAGCGTCAGTCCCGGCCCCGTGTTGCTGACGGTAGAGGGTTCGGACCTGGTCAGCTTGCGGTCCGCGAAATGAAGGCGCGGGTCGCTGCCCGTGATCACGGCAACGGCGGGCTTCCAGTCATCCGGAATGTCGACAGTAAACTCGATGGCTGGATTGGCGATATAGCCCTCCCAGTCCACCAACCGAATCGCCTTGGCCTCAAGATTCCGCCCGAAACGGTCAGTCACAGATATCTGGCCAACACTGTCTAGGACAGTGAAGCAGAGGAGAATCAATAGGGTCAGCAGACCCTTCATACGTTCGGGTTTGAGTACTAATCATTATATCCAGGCCAGCCTTCGCCGCCGATAGAACACTCGGCTTCGCCATCAGGACGGACATCATCGGGTACGTCTAATTCCTCCCGCAATCGCTCTAGCTCCGCGGTGAGTTCGTTTCTGATATCCGAAAAGTCCGGATTGTGATACTGGTTGGTCTGCTCATCAGGATCTGCGGCCAGATCAAACAGCTCCCACTCGTCCAGCGTGTAGAAATTGATCAGCTTGTAGCGGTTGGTGCGGACGCCGTAATGTCGCCGGACGCAGTGCCATCCCGGGAACTCGTAGTAGTGATAGTAGAAGCTGCCGCGCCATCCACTGGGAGTGGTGAACGTGGCGATGGGATCGGGCGGCGTGTCGAACGTGGGCACGGGGGCGCCCGGGCGCGTTGCCTCGATCAGCTGCATCGCGGCCAGGTTAACGGGTTGGCCTCCGGACTCGGCGGCATCGAATACGGGAAGCAGGCTCTGGCCCTGCATTTCCTCCGGGATCGACGCGCCTGCGGCGGCCAGGAAAGTCGGGGCAAAGTCCACATTCGAGACCAGCGCATCGGACACCGATCCCGCTGGAATTCTACCCGGCCAGCGGGCGATGAACGGCGTACGCAGTGAAGGTTCGTACATCCACCGCTTGTCGTACCATCCGTGCTCGCCCAGGTACCACCCCTGATCGGAGGCATACATCACGATGGTGTTCTCGGCCAGGCCTGTCTCCTCCAGGTAGTCCAACACCCTACCGATGTTATCGTCCAGTGACTGAACGCTGCGGAGGTAGTCCTTGACGTACCGCTGGTACTTCCAGTTAACCAGCTCTTCTCCTGACAAATTGGCCTCCCGCACCTCCTGATTCCGCGG
>JBLFXH010000301.1:0-3548 GCA_047611125.1 Rhodothermales bacterium | reverse complement strand
GGGCTCCCGGATGCCTGTTAAGCTTCCTCAGCGTATCACGCCGGCCTTGGCAGAGATGCTCGGCCGCTACCATCCCGTCTGGGTGAACACCCACTTCAATCATCCCAAGGAGCTGACCCCCGAATCCGAAAAAGCCCTGGCGCTCTTGCTCGATTCCGGAGTGCCGGTGGGCAATCAGACGGTCCTGCTCAAAGGCATCAATGACGATACGGAGATCCTTCGACAGCTGTTCAATGGACTGGTGGCTAATCGTGCCCGTCCGTACTACCTGTACCAGGCCCAGTTGATCGGCGGTACCCGCCACCTGAGGACGTCCATTGAGCGGGGAATGGAGATCATGGAGACCCTCCAAGGGACCATGACCGGCTTCGCGATTCCGTCTTACGTGTTGGACACGCCGCACGGAAAGGTCCCACTCACCCGGTCCTGGGTGCTGGGCCGATGCGGTGACCACGTAGTGATGAAAACCACGCGCGGGACCGTTTGGGCCGAGCCCAATCCTCGTCCGCAAGACGACCCGTCGCCACCCCTTCCTGAGATTTCGATGCCCGAGGGAGCCGAGACCATTCCTACCGGGGCCGCCCGTTTCGGGGAAGAACGCTGGGTAGTTCCGGCATGAACAGCGCCGGCCTGATCAGCGCAGCAGCGTCACGGACCGCGTGATTACGAAGTCGCGGCTGGACAACCTGTACATGTAGAGTCCGGTCGGCAAGTGGCTGGCGTCGAAGCGTACTTCGTGCTCCCCGGCGGCCCAGTAACCGTCCGCTAGACGCTCTACTTCGCGGCCCAGCATGTCGAAGACTACCAGGCGGACGTCCGAGCCGGTTGGCAACGCGAAGCCGAGGGTGGTCGATGGGTTGAAGGGATTCGGAAAGGCCGGCATCAGTGAGACTTGGCTGGGAAGAACCACGTCGTCGTCTGCAGCCGCGCCTAGGGCCCCGTAGGCCATGCAGGTAATGGCCTCATAGTCCCGGTTGCTGTTCACTCCGATCGGGGCGAATGGGGTGACTTCACCAGTGGCAACGTCGAGCTCCACCATGTTTGGTGCGTCGCCACCGGGCGTCGCGTACAGGCGGCCACTCGCCTCGAAGGTCAAGCCTTCGATATCGGCCATGGTCAGCGCCGCAATACTGCTTGCCACGCCGGTCTGTCGGTCAATGGTGACGAGGGTCGAGTTCTCTTGTGTGTCCGTGACCACGGCAAACAACTCGCCCGTCGTGGGACTCATCGCTATATCATCCACATCGATGTCCTCAGCGCTGAACTCCACGTGGACGTAGTCGCGTCCGCTGCCGAAGGCATCCTGAACCACCCGGCCGCTCGCCGGGTCGATCTGGACCAGAAAGTCCGTGTCTGACCCGCGGACGGATCCCCAAAGCTCGGCCGTCTGCGGGTCGAAGGTCAACCCATCGACGTCGCCAGCACTCAGGGGCCCCTGGTCACCATACGCGGTCCCAAGCCAGCCGATGGGAGCGAAGCGGCCCGTCGTAAGGCTAATGTTGCCAAGCAGGCCACCATCTGCGGCATAGACGCTGCCGTGGAAGGGATGAAAGGCTACGGCTTCAATATTCAGCGTGCCGGTCTGGCCGATTTCCTCCTCCATGCCGGTAGACTTGTGGATGGCCGTCAAGACGTCAGCGTCAAACCGGACCCCATTGTTGTCGGCTACCAGGTAGCAGTAGTCCGCCGTGTCGGCAGATTGGCCGAGCGCAGGCAAGGTTAGCAGAGCGAAGAGTGAGATCCAGGAAATGCGAGCAGACATGGCTTCATCCGATAGGGTTCAATCATATCGAGTATCGGCGGGTCACTGCCTGACTGAAGCCATGCGTCGGTCGCGCAAAAAAAAAGGGCCGGCCCCCGCAACGGAGCCGACCCTCGAGAGCCAAGAAAGTCGTGTCGGGAAGAGACGTCTACTTGATCAGAATCATGGGTCTGGTATGGATGCCCGAGGCGGTTACCATGCGAGCGAAGTAGGTGCCGCTCGGCATGGCCTCCGCACGGAAAGTGACCTCGTGGCGCCCAGCGGAGATGTTGCCATCGTGCAGGAGAGCCACTTCGCGTCCAAGGACGTCATAGACCGCCAACCTGATCTGTCCCGACTCAGGGACCTGGAAGGTCACCGTCGTCTGCGGATTGAAGGGGTTGGGGTAGTTTCCGTCCAGTGCGTACTCGCCCGGGAGCTCAACCAAAGGCTCGTCTTCCGACGCGGTCGAGAAGGCCCCGGTCACCGGCACGCCGGTGTCCGTGGCAGATAGACCGAAGCCGCCAACCGTCCCGGAGACCGGGCCGTTCGCCAGCGTATGTGCGCCGAAGGGCAGCGTGGAGGAGACCACCTGCATGAGGAAATCGCCATTGGATGCCGCCAGGAATCGGACCTGACCGTCATCGCCGGAGGTGGCCTGTGCGACCATCACATCGCCGACATCCAGCAGTCCGTTGGCGTTGAGGTCGCGGAAGAGATCTACCTCCACACCGGCAAAGCCGTTCTCACCGCTCTGGAAGAGCCCGTCACCGTTGGCGTCGGAGAAGAGTGTCGTGCCGAGCTCGTTCACCTTGCCGGTCAGGCAGTCAAGGCCGCCGTAGCCGCCGGTCGTACCGGTGCCGCCCGAGCCGTAACCCGGCGTACCGTACCCCGGCGTGTAGCCCGAGCCGTGCCCCGGTGCCGTCGGCGCACCCGGATCAGTGTAGCCTACGCCACTGCCGGCCGATCCGTACGAACCCTGACCCAGCGTCGCCTCGATGGTGATCGAGATCTCGATACCGATGTCCAGGTTGATCAGGAGGGGTATGTCCGTGGCCGTTGAAGCGAAGAGTTCGCCGTTGTTGAAGAACGACAGTCCATTCAGGCGCGCCGTCCCCAGATCGCGAACCTCCTCGACCGTCCCGAAGGTGCGGTCAATGCGGGCCATGCGGGCACTCGTGCCGTCGGCCGTGCCCACGGCGTAGAGTCCACCGTCCACCGGGTTGATGGCGATGTCGTCCACCTGCGGCAAGTCTGCACCCACCATGAGGTAGTCCTCGCGGGGCCCAAAAGCGCCCTTGACGGCCATACCCGAAGCAGGATCAATCTCGATGACCAGGTCAGCGGCGTCGTCGCGCTGCACGATGCCGAACAGACGGCCCTGGAAGGGATCAAAGGACAGACCGGTCACGCCGGCGAAGTCTTGAGATCCAGCGCTTCCTTCGCCGGAGCCAATCGCCCCGATGCGGGAGAACTGACCGCTAACGGGGTCGACCATCCCGAGGGAAGTGCCGTCCGTTGCATAGAGCGTCTCGCTCCAGGGGCTGTAGGCAACCGCTGCGAGGTCTTCGGAAAGGCCTGACAGACGAACGTCTGAGAGCGCACCCGGGGCGAACGTGGTCACCTCGCGGTTACCTGTCAGGTAGCACAGCGGGTCATCGCTGGGCGCCTGCGGGTAGGAGGGGTACGACTCCCGGAATCCGAACTCGATGCCGGTCACGTGACTGCCGCCACTCACCCAGACAGGCACGCGGGCTGCCGTAGTCCGGAAGAAGCCGGCAGGGATCGTGATGTCCAGTATTCGGAC
>JBLFXH010000300.1:0-3580 GCA_047611125.1 Rhodothermales bacterium | reverse complement strand
TCGTGGTCATCCGGTTCGAGGCCTCGGAGGCGGGGTCGCTGAGCTTCCGGCTCCAGTTCGCAAGCCAACTCATGCACGGCGTGCGGACGGAAGACGAGATCCTGATTGCCACGGGAGAGGCGCCTGTCCACGCTGAGCCGAGCTATCGCGGCAACGTCCAACCCGCCGTGGTCTACGAACCTGGCTTCGGGACTCGCTTCGCCGCGTTGGCCCAGGTGGTCGATACCGATGGGTGGCTTTTGGAGACGGGCGGATCGTTGGAGCTGAACGGGGCCTCCTATGCCACCCTGCTCGTATCGGTGGCCACGAGCTTTAGCGGGTTTGATCGCGAACCTGGGACCGATGGTCTGGACGAAATGGCCATCGCCCGCGCACAGCTGGACCGCGCAGCCACCCGCCCGATCTCAGACTTGCGAAAGCGACAGCGCGCAGACCATCGAGGCTTCTTTGAGAGGGTGCGCTTAGATCTGGGACCCGATCCAGTCACGGGACTCGCCACCGACGAACGCTTGCGGCGATTCGCGGCCGGTGCCCCTGACCCGTATCTCGAACGCCTGTACTTCCAGTTTGGCCGCTACCTCCTGATCTCGAGCTCCCGCACACCCGGTGCGCCCGCCAATCTGCAGGGCATTTGGAATCCGCACATGCGTCCGCCGTGGAGCAGCAACTACACCACCAACATCAACGCGGAGATGAACTACTGGCCGGCGGAGGTCACGAACCTCTCCGAGATGCACGAGCCGCTGCTGACGTTCATCGAGAACCTGGCCGTCACGGGCGCTGTCACGGCCGAGACCTACTGGGACACCCGGGGCTGGAGTGTGGCCCACAACTCAGATATCTGGGCCATGTCGAATCCGGTCGGCGATTTCGGTGGCGGGCACCCGGTTTGGGCCAACTGGAATATGGCCGGCGTCTGGCTCGCCACGCATCTGTGGGAGCACTATGCGTTCACGCAGGACCAGGACTTTCTGAGGCAACGCGGTTACCCGCTCATGAGGGGTGCTGCCGAGTTCGCACTGGACTGGCTCTACCCAGGCGAGGACGGAATGCTGATTACCGGCCCTGCCACCTCGCCCGAAAACCTTTACCAGACCCCCGCTGGCTATCGCGGCGCGACGACCATCGCCACGACGGCCGACCTGGCCATGATCCGCGAGCTCTTCCTTCGGGTTCTGGACGCCGGGGCCGTCATCGAGCCTGGTGCGGATGGGGCCGCATCGACTGCAGAGTCAGCCTTCCTGGCAGAGGTCCGGGATGCTCTCGCCAAGCTGGCTCCCTACAAGGTCGGGTCCGATGGCTCGCTGCAAGAATGGTATTTCGACTGGGAGGACGCCGATCCCAAGCACCGTCACCAGACCCATCTATTTGGGCTGCACCCCGGCACGCACATCACGCCGGATGCCACCCCTGAGTTGGCCGAGGCCTCCCGCCAGGCGCTGGAGATCAAGGGGGACGAGTCCACCGGCTGGTCGAAGGGCTGGCGAATCAACCTCTGGGCCAGACTGCTGGACGGAGACCGGGCTCACAAACTCTACCGGGAGCTCCTGCGGTTCGTGGATCCGACGCCGGGACTCACCTACTCGACAGGTGGTGGCACCTATCCCAACCTGCTCGATGCCCATCCCCCTTTCCAGATTGACGGCAACTTTGGAGGCACCGCCGGGGTGGCGGAGATGCTGCTGCAATCCCACACGGGCGAGGTTCACCTGCTTCCAGCACTGCCGTCGGTCTGGAGGGACGGCTCGGTGTCCGGGCTACGGGCGCGGGGAGGGATCACCGTAGACCAAGCCTGGGAGAATGGCCTCCTGGTCACTGCCACCTTGACGGCGGATAAGGACAGGGAAACGACCCTGCGATATGGAGACCTTCGACGAACGGTTGCGCTGAAAGCCGGCACCCCGCTGGCCGTCGGACCGGATCTCAAGATCCACTAGGTAGAGCAACAAATAGCGCCGGCAACGTGTCCTTTCCCCATGACACTCGCATTTTTTCTGGCCATCCTTCTCGTACCCTCAGACACGCTCTCCATTGGCGGGGTCCTTTTCGAGCAGACCCGCCTGACCGGGGGCCCGGGTGGATCCGAGATGGCCATGGCCGACCTGGACCTGGACGGCCACCTGGACCTATTGGTGGTCTCCAGTCCTCAGGCTACCCTCGCGGTCTTCTCTGGAGACGGCACCGGGAGCTTTGGCGATGCACTCTCCTACCCCGCCGGACCGAATCCAACCATGGTCAGCGCTGCCGATCTGGACGGCGACGGACTTCCAGACGTGATCATCGCCAATCACGAGGCCACCTTCCTGACAGTGTTACCCGGCCTCGGGGCCCAAGGCTTCGGACCGGGCGTCCGGCATACGATTGAGGTGTTGCCCCACCCACATTGGGTCATGCCGGTGGACGCTGACGGAGATGGCCTGCTCGATCTGGTTGTAGACGATCGGCGGGCAGAAGCGCTCCTCGTTTTGCGCGGCCTTGGCGATGGGAGTTTCGCCAAAGCGGAGACACGGATAGCCGTCGGCGGCGATCCCTATCTGGGTTTTACGTCCGGAGACCTGAACGAGGATGGCTTTCTGGATTGGGTCACGCCCAATCCGCGAAGTGTGGGCATCACACTAGGTCGCGGTGGGACACAACACGAGCCTCCTTCCCAGTGGGCGGTCCCCTTCCGGCCTTCTGCAGTCGCGCTGTGTGACATCAACGGAGACGGCCACCTGGATCTAGCGGCGGCCTCCGGAGACGCCTCACAAGACGCCCAGACGTCTCTCGGGAACGGTCAAGGCCAGTTCGGCCCCGGGACCAGGCACAGACTTGGCCGGGGAATCAAGAAGCTCGGGGTGGCAGACCTAAACGGCGACGGTTTCTGCGATGTACTGGGTTTGTCCTGGGGCGGTGGAGCCCAGGCGCTGGTTGGAGGCACGGGTCAAGTGCGTCCAGTTGCGCTCGGACTCTCGGGCAACCCTTGGGGATTGGCCGTGGGTGACCTGAACGGTGACGGCGCCGATGACTTCGCCGTGTCCGACGGGCAGACAAACGTCATCCACGTCTTCACCAGCATTCGGCGCTAGAGCAGAATCAGGTAGGTGAGTTTCGCGACGCCTAGACGGTCATTCATCACCAGGTTTCGACGCGGGTCGAAGATATCCTCGCCATCCTGAACCAAGTGATAATTGGTGTTGATGACCAAGAAGAGATCCGAACCGGGCGTGTGAATCCAATCCACCCGGATGTTGGCGGCCACGTTCCGGGAGAAATTGTCGTACTGCAGGAGTGCACTGGCGAAGAGCTTCCTGCCACCGGCGGCCTGCACATTCAGCGATACCGTAGTCGCGTCAAATGACCCGTTATCGATGGGCAGCTCAATGATCGAGTGCTCGAAGCCGCTCTCAAGCTTCAGGTACTTGGACTGCCGAAAGCCAAGACTACCGCTGAGGTTCGTTCTGGTGCCCCCAAAGAATCCCGAACGTGACAAGCCCATTTGGACAAAGCCCCGGCGACTCGGGTCGGTGCTACCCCTGAACGAGACGCTGTTCTCGTAGTAGTCGCCCGCCAGGATTTCGGCATCCGGACGGATGAAAAA
>JBLFXH010000299.1:0-3605 GCA_047611125.1 Rhodothermales bacterium | reverse complement strand
ACGAAGCCTCAGAGTGTGCGAGCGGCAACCTTCCTGCGTAGGAAATCCTATGTTGACCCGAAAAACAAAACCCCATGCAGGCCAATGGCTTACATGGGGTTTTTCTGAAGTTTCCTGTGGGTCCTAGAGGACTCGAACCTCCGACCTCTACGATGTCAACGTAGCGCTCTAACCAGCTGAGCTAAGGACCCTTGATGCTCGCCGCGCTGAGCGCAACAGTAGCAAGGACGGCGAAGATAGACTCGCCAAACATCGAACGTCAAGCCCTTGACGCGGTCTTGACGGCAGAACTGAAAGTATCGGTGACTCCGGCCCGCACTGGCTAGTCGCACCTTCGTATTTTCCGGCGAATCGACTCCCGTCATACACGCCATTGGGAGCACTCACCAGAACGTAACCAGATGAGCCGCGCGCGTCCCTTTTGGATTTTAGCCCTGATTGCGCTGGGATGCGGTGCCCCCGCTGAGCGCGCGCCCGAGGCTGGCGCACCCGTGGCACCTGAACCTCGAGAGACGTTGCCGCTCTTGGACCTGGCGGACGGCACAGCGGCCATGACCGCAAGACTGGAAGCGCTCGCCGATTCCACCGATCAATTCCCGCACATCAACGCCCAGGCAAGCAGCGCTCGCGTGGAACGGCTGAGGGAAAACGGTCAACCTACAGACCCAAGGGAGCGTTTCTATTGGCTGGTGAACCTCTCACAAGAGCTTGTCAATGTGGGTGATGTCGAAGAGGGGATTGCCGTCCTGGAAGACGTATATGAGACGTACGCATCCATGGCACCTCCCGGCGAACTGCTTGCGCTAAAGGACTACCTGGCCATCGCGAACCTGCGCCTCGCCCAGGCGCGCGGATGCGCTGATGTAGTCGAGCGTTGCTTGTGGCCCATCACTGAGCCCTACGAGGACACCCGGAGCACACTGAAGGCCATCGGGCTCTACCAAGAGATCCTCGAGGCGGACCCCTCGGATCTCAAATCCATCTGGATGCTCAACGTGGCCTCCATGATGGTCGGGACCTACCCTGAAGGCGTCCCCTCGCAGTTTCGGCTTTCGCCGGAGGCTACCTCGAACACCGAAAATCTGCCGCGATTTGTCAACCGTGCCTCCCAGGCAGGAGTGGACGTGGTAGGTCTCTCCGGCAGCGTCGTGATGGACGATTTCGATCACGACGGTCTACTGGATCTGATGGTCTCATCTTCGGGTCTGCGAAATCAGCTGCGCATGTTCATCAACAGCGGTGACGGCACGTTTCGCGATGTGACGCATGAGGCTGGCCTTACCGGTCTTGTCGGTGGACTTGTTCTCTGGCAGGCCGACTACGACAACGACGGCCATCTGGATGTATTCATCAGCAGGGGTGCCTGGCAGTACCACGGTTTCCCGAACTCTCTACTCAGAAACAACGGAGATGGGACGTTTTCTGATGTTACCGTGGCGGCGGGACTCGGCCACGAGTACCCGTCCCACATGATGGCCTGGTCCGATTTCGACGCAGACGGGTGGTTGGATCTGTTCGTCGGGAACGAGTCGAGTCCGGAAGGGGGAGTGCGTCCGTCGCAGCTCTTTCGAAATCAGCGAGACGGGACCTTCGTGGACATGGCAGCAGAGGTAGGCATGGACATCCGCTCCTTCGTCAAGGGTGCCCACTGGGGCGACATGGATAACGACGGGCGTCCAGATTTATTTATATCAAACCTGTCCCAGCCCAATATGCTCTTCCACAATCTTGGACCCGACCGCGAGGGGCGGTTCCAATTTGAGGAAGTCGCCGCTTCAGCGGGCGTCAGGGATTTCTCGGAGAGCTTTCCGCCTTGGTTCTGGGACTACGACAATGACGGTGATGAAGACCTATTCGTGAACGGCTGGCGGGCATCCACGGGCGACGTCGCCGCCGAGTACATGGGCCGGCCCTTTCGAGGCGAGACACCCCGGCTCTATCGAAATCGAGGTGACGGCTCCTTCGAAGACGTCACGCAGGCGGCCGGCTTGAACAAGGTCATGTACACAATGGGCACTAACTTCGGAGATCTGGACGGAGACGGATACCTGGACTTCTACGTGGGTACCGGCGACCCGGATTTTCGCGCCATGATGCCGAATCGCATGTTCAGGAGTGTCGCCGGTGAGCGGTTCGAAGAGGTCACCATCGCCGGCGGATTTGGCTATCTGGCCAAGGGGCACGGTGCCGGGTTTGGCGACATCGACAATGACGGAGATCAGGACGTCTACACCGTGCTGGGCGGAGCCTACGAGGGGGATGTCTTTCGCAATGTGCTCTTGGAGAACCCCGGCCCGGTTCGGCGCTGGCTGAGCTTCTTGCTTGAGGGAGTGACCTCCAACCGTTCAGCTATTGGGGCTCGAATTGAGGTTCGTTTGGCCGATGGCCGTTCCATTCACCGGACTGTCCGGTCAGGGGGGAGCTTTGGAGCGTCACCGTTGCGGCAGCACATCGGGCTCGCAGATGCCGATGCCGTGGATTACGTAGCGATTTGGTGGCCGACATCGGGGATTAGGCAGCGGTTTGACGGGCTGGCGATGGACAGGCACTACTCGGTGCGGGAGGATTCGAACGAGGCTGAGGTGGTAGTCGTGCCGGGGTTTCAGTTTGGGGATGCCAGGAGCGATTCGCAGAGATGATCCCGTGAGTTGGCACGCCTTTCGCATCCGTCCGGACAAAGCCGGAGGGATTGGGACCCGCCTAAAAACAGATCCTCGTCTGGCCGATAGCCCTTGGCATTTCAGTTACTGCTCACTCATGAAGTACGACGTTATCATCGAAGGCAAAGGCCAACGATCCGCGACCACGGATAGTGGTTGGAAGTCCGGCGAGAGGGAGGACCCCCGGCCCGTTCCTGTTGCGAGGCGCTACCCCCCAGTTGTTCAGCTGCTCACGCAGGCTGATCCATCGGTGGAGCAACAACTCTCGGCCTTCGCCAAGCAGTCGTACAAGCAGGGCAAAACGCTCAAGGAGATCTGCAAAGACCTCTACCATTTCGCCCATTCACTGGGATTTGAGGCCACAATCGGCGTTCAGGAAGTGTACAGCGCGTCCATGCCGTCCTTCCCCGGGCAGACCGTGATATCCGCTCTCTTGATGGTGGACATTCGTCCACTGTGGATGAAAGAAGAAGTCACAGGCGCCCGAATGGGCTACGCATCCTGACGCGATCTGCCGGGTTAGAGTGATCCTTTTCAGGACTCCTCACCACGGATGAAAATCGACGACGTCCTCCGTACCCGGCGTACGGTTCACAACTTCCTGCCTCGCCCCGTACCGGAGCATATCGTCCTCCAGGCGATAGAATCCGCGCGCTGGGCACCCAATCACAAGCTCACCGAGCCGTGGGAATTTGTGATCATCGGGAAGGAAACCGCTGCCGCGATTTCGGAACGGAATGCCGAGATGCTGCGGGAGACGAAAGGGGAGGCCAGGGCTGCGCATAAACTGGCTCGCTGGAATTCGATGCCGGGCTGGCTGCTGCTGACCTGTCGGCGGTCAGAGGACCCGTTTCGCGAGCAGGAGGACTATGGGGCGTGCTGTTGTGCCGCGCAGAATTTTATGGTCTCGCTCTGGGGGGCTGGCGTCGGCACTAAGTGGGGGAC
>JBLFXH010000298.1:0-3612 GCA_047611125.1 Rhodothermales bacterium | reverse complement strand
TGGTACTCGCCAATCTGATTCGTTCCGGCGGACCGGAGGTCTACCAATTGATCATCAACGTAGAAGCGGATCTGACGCGGCTCCCACTCCACGGCATAGACGTGGAATGAGGTACTGACGTCTCCAGGCTCCATCGACCCGGTCGGGTTGTTTCCGAGCGGGCTGTTCCTGTTCTGCAGGTGCAAGGATGAATGGACCCTGCCTTGGTTCTTGCCGACGTGCTCGACAATGTCGATCTCACCACTGGCGGGCCAGGTCCCGTACGCAGTCTCCTCGGGGAGCATCCATATGGCGGACCAGGTGCCCACCCCGGCAGGAAGCTGCGCCCGAGCCTCTATTCGGCCGTAAGTCCATGAAGCCCGGCCCCGTGAGACTAGCCTTGCGGACGTGTAGTCGGATCCCGAGAAGGACTCGGCCCGGGCCTCAATGATCAGGTTGTCCCCATCCACACGGGCGTTCTCTGTACGATCTGTGTAGAACTGCGCCTCCTGGTTGCCCCAGCCGCCGGCACCAATGTCAAAGTCCCACTTTGCGGAGTCAGGCGAGCCCGAGTAGTCGAATTCGTCGGCCCAGACAAGCTCCCAGGTCTGGGCTGATGCAATCTGAGGAAGCGTGCACACCATCAACCCGATGGCAAGCAGTGACAATTTTACGGGTGCGGGCAATGGCTTGGGCAGCATAGTTCTAGTCTACAATTGGGTTGGCCAGGGCCGATCAGCTCGCGAGCGGCTTGGCGGTGGTCTCACGTACCACGAGCTCCACAGGCAGATTGACAGTCCGGCCCGGGCTATAGTCGCTGTTTCGAATACGCGAAATCAGCATTTGAAGAGCCTGCATTCCCACTTCTCGAATCGGCACCGAAATCGTCGTCAGGCTAGGCCGAGCGAAAGCGGCACTCGGAACGTTGTCGAACCCAATGATGGAAACGTCTTCTGGGATTCGAACTCCTGATGCCATGAGTTCGGACGCGAGGCCCAGCGCACTGTAATCATTCGCCACCAGCACACCCGTTGGAAGCTCGTCCATGGCCAGCAGCTCTGCGGCGGCCGCCCGGCCCAGTTCCGGCACGTAGCCGGCCTGCAAAATGGTGTAGTCCTCGATTCCGGCGGCTGTCATCGCAGCTACAAAGCCTGCGCGCCGCTCTCTGGCATCAAATGCCCGCTCTGGACCCGCGACATAGGCCAGCTTCTTGTGACCAAGTCCAATCAGGTATTCCGTGGCCGTCCGGGTCCCGCCCAGGTTGTCGAAGTTCATGACATCAACTGACTGTCGGTCTCTCGGGGCTACGGGCGTATTGACAAAGACCGTAGGAACGTCAGTCACCAGGTTCAGCTGACGCGGGGTTAGCTGGGGCGCCATGACAATGAGCCCGTCAACGCGTTTGTAGACCGACTGTACTGACGCCTGCCACTCGGCGGCGCGGTGATGCGATGCCGAGATGAGGAGAAAGAAGTCGTTGTCCTTGGCAACCTCGTCCAGGCCTGTCAGAAACTCGGAAAAGAACTCGCCGGATACGTGGGGCAGCAGGATCCCTATCCCGCCGGTCGACTTCATCAGCAGCGACCGCGCATTCGGATTCGGGACATAGCCGAGCTCAAGGGCCGCCTTCTCAACACGCGCCCGCTTATCTTTTGCCACCGCACAGGTGTTGTTCAGAACACGAGAGACTGTCGAGATCGAAACGCCTGCCTGCCTGGCCACGTCTCGAATGGTACTCGCCATTGCGGTTTTTATGGATGTCCCGAACGGGGCTGTGAAAACGTTTTCAGGATAATAGCAGATTCCACGTGGACGTACAAACGCAGGGCTCCCCAAGAGTGGAAACAGGCACGCAAGGCCTCCGATATGGGGTGTTTGCGGTCGCCGCCGCTCTTCTCCCCATCGTCGCCATCGTTTTGATGGAAGTGGGCCTGCGCACCTTCGGCGTGGCCGACCAGCAAACCCAAGTCTTTGTCACCGCGGATGCCGCCGGAGACTTCCTGGCTCTGAACCCAGACTATGTCTCCCGCTACTTCAACGGCTTCGTCCCCGGAGTCCCGTTCACCCCCTTTCAAGCCCGGAAAGGGCCTTCGACGTTCCGTGTCTTCGTCCTGGGTGGGTCCACCACCGCCGGCTTCCCGTACCGATTCTATCACGGATTTCCCGGACGACTTGCCGGAGAGTTGGAGGCCGCCAGATTCGGGCAGCGCGTCGAGGTGGTGAACCTTGGTCTGTCAGCTGTGAACTCCTACACCGTGCTAGACTTGGCGCGGGCGGCGCTGGACTACGAACCTGATGCTCTGGTCATCTACACGGGGCACAACGAGTACTACGGTGCATTCGGCACCGGCTCAAACGAGGCCGGAATCGGTGGGGTGCCGTGGCTGAAGCATCTGGTCATCCGCTTGCGACGGACCGTTCTGTTTACCTTAGTGGAGTCGCTGTTCAGGGATCCTGCGACACCCGGACCCTCCGAGCGGACACTCATGGCGCAGGTAGTTCGGGATGCTGACATCCGGGCCGGAGGCGAGGTGTTTGAGGCCGGCATTGCGCAGTTCGAGTCCAACATGGGCCGGGTCTTGCAGTTGGCCCAAGACGCGGAGGTGCCAGTCTTCATCGGGACGCTTGCCTCCAATCTGGCCGGACAGCCGCCGCTGACCGATGACCCAGATGCTTTGACCGCCTTCGAGTTGGGACTTGTGTTCCTGACTGAAGGCAATGTGGATTCGGCCCGCGTAGCGCTGGAGCGAGCCCGTGAGCTAGATGGCCTGCGATTCAGGGCTCCCGCGGCCATCAACCGATGGATCCGCGGCCAAGCGCCCGCCTACGGTGCCACCGTCGTGGACATTGAGGGCGCTTTCCGACGGGATTCTCCAGGCGGAATCGAGGGGGGCGACCTCTTCACCGACCACCTGCATCCGAACGCGCGCGGCTACCGCATCATGGCATCGACGTTCCGAGAGCACTTGGGAGAAACGGAGACCTCGCTGACCGTCCACTCGGATCAGACGTTGGATCAGATGGACGATGCCCACGCACAGTTGTTGATTAGTCGGCTTCTGGGCGACTATCCGTTCACCAAAGACGCGACCGACCAGGAGGTTACCGCGGCATACGAAAGCCTGCTCCGGCGAGCTACCAAGACCGGTCCGGGTGACTCCCTGGCAGTCCTCGTGATACGTGGCGTGGCTGCATTCCCGCCGGCCCAATTGAGGCTGTCGGAAATCCTGAGTGCCCGGGGAGACACCCTGTCTTCGGTTCGCAGCTACCGCTCCCTCCTCTCCTGGCAGCCCTTCAATGAGTCGCTTGAGAAACGCGTCATTGAGTTCGGTCTGCAGTCTGCTGTGGCCGACCCTGAGACCGACCGGGTAGCCCTTGCAGCTGTGTCCAAGGATCCGTCCCTCTTCAATCTGAATGCGCTAGCGGCCACTCGGCTGCGCCAGGGCCTCCTCGGGGATGCCGAGCGGGTTCTGGTTCGCGCCGAGACTCTCGAGCCCGAGGATCCGACGATGCTCTTCAATCGGGCGCGACTCTGGATCCAGCAAGGCGATACGTTGGCCGCGCGGGAATACTTTGAGCGCTATCAGGCTGCGCGGAGCTCCAACTGAGGGAGTGGCGCGGCCGTTGGAGCGT
>JBLFXH010000297.1:0-3694 GCA_047611125.1 Rhodothermales bacterium | reverse complement strand
TTCTGGTGGCCTGTCTTGGTCTCTTTGGCTTGGCCTCGTACACCGCGGCTCGGCGGACCAAAGAGATCGGTGTCCGAAAGGTCCTGGGCGCCTCTGTCCCGCGCATCATCGGCCTACTCTCAAAGGAGTTCGTGCTGCTTGTATTCCTGGCATTCGTCATCGCGATGCCTGTATCGTGGCTGGTCATGCAGCGCTGGTTGAGCCAATTTCAGTTCCATACGGAATTGGGCTGGGGACTCTATCTGGCGGCAGCCTCAGGCGTGCTCGTGATTACCTATGCGACGGTCGGATACCAGGCGATCCGTGCGGCGATCGCAAATCCGGTGGAGGCGCTTAGGGCGGAATAGCAGCTCAGGCGTGGCCTGGCCGGTTGCATAGATCGACACTCACGGGCGCGCAATCGTGCATATTCGGACACCCCAACGCACAACGACTCACGCACTTGTACCAAAGCACAACGCCCTGAACCGACTGCGATCGTCGAATTCAGGGCGTTTTACCTTGTAGGCCCGCGGGGACTCGAACCCCGAACCCTCTGATTAAGAGTCAGATGCTCTGCCAGTTGAGCTACGGGCCTAAAGAAGTCGGTCCAACTCAAAAGGAGCATTCGGGTCCCCAGCCTGTGCGGCCTTCAACGAAAATCCGTCGGGGACGGTATTGAGCGCAAAGAGCCTGCTACGGCCGCCCCTGTGCCACCGTGGCGCTGGCGATCACTGGAAGCAGCGGTACGTCGATCACTCGGGGAATGGTGTAGACCCCGCCGCGCATGTCCATCACCACGCCGTCCGGCTTCATTCCTCCTCGCAGCAGCATGCCGCTCACGTGAGCGGCCGCAGAGGAGGTCCCGCTGATGGTGTTGTGCCGCCCTCTTTCCAGGTCGAGTGGACGTAGACTCCGGGCGCTGCGTAGTCCACCACGTCCTGGCCAAAATTTGAGAACACCGGCCACAGGTCATCTCGAGCCAACGCCGTGACGGCGTAGACCTGCTTCCCATTCACTCCCGCAGGTGAGAACGCATTCACGTGGCGCCCGCGGTTGCCGGCAGACAGGACAAAGGGAACGGTCCGCGACGCCTGGAGCACAGCTTTGTCCACCGTGGGACTTCGGGCGGTTCCGATACTGAAGTTCACGACGTCGCAAAGGCGCTCTCCAGATTTTCGAGGCTCCGCGACATAGCGGATTGCCTTGAGCACATCCTCGGTGTAACCCCTCCCCTTTCTGTCCACGACTTTCAGGGCGATGATCGTCGCTCCGCTGGCGATGCCGGTGACGCCCACATCATTGTCGATGCCACCAATGATCCCCGCGACATGGGTGCCGTGACCGTGGAGGTCATTGGGATCGTTCTTTTCCGCTCCGTGGTCCAGGAAGCTGCGACTCCATGCGACCGATACATTCAGATCCGGGCGCGTCAGGTCAACCCCGGGTTGATGCACACCCGTGCATCAACCGGGGCGGTCCCGCCTATCCGGGCTAGGTTCCAATAGTCGCGGTCGGCCTGAGAGTCAGCGTGGATGACGCTGGCGGCGATCACCAAGTCCGGAGCTGCCGGCCAGCCGGGCTTTACATCTGAATCACAACCAGCTAAAACGGCAACCAGGGCGGTCGCGAAAGCTCTTGGGTAAGGTGATCGGATCAGCATGTCGGCCTCGTTGCCGGCACGCGACGGATGCACTATTACATCCTCGGCGCCTGTTCACGAAGCCTTAAAAGACCTTACCAAAACGAACTTCCGGTCTTGACCGAACACCCCGCCTCCTGCGACCGGAAACATCATCGGTTTCGGGCCCGCGGCGTCGGAAAGAACTGCGGCCAGCCCTAGACGTCCAGTTCGTCCGCTTCTGCCGCGTTGTTCATGATGAACGTGTACCGCGCGGAGGCATCCTTCCCCATGAGGTCGGACATGGTCCGCTCGGTCTCCACCCTCATGCCTTCCGGGATGGTAACCCGGAGCAGTCGGCGGCGATCAGGATCAAGCGTGGTCTCCTTCAGCGTGGCAGGCATCATCTCGCCGAGGCCCTTGAACCGCTGCATCTCGACCTTGGCGTTCTTGTTCTTCCTCTTGATCTTCGCGATGATGCGGTCTCGGTCGCTCTCGTCTAGCGCCCAGTAGGTGTCCTTTGCCGAATCCAGTCGAAAAAGCGGCGGCTGAGCGATATAGACGAAACCCTCGTCAATGAGCGGGCGCATGTACCGGTAGAGGAACGTTAACAACAAGGTCGAAATGTGATGGCCGTCCGAGTCGGCATCCATCAGCAGGATCACCTTGTGATACCGGAGCTTGTCGAGCGCGAGGTGCTCCCCAAGGCCGCAACCCAATGCCTGAACCACATTAGATAACTCCTTGTTGGCCAGAACCTTAGCCAGCGTGGCCTGCTCTGCGTTCAGGACCTTTCCTCGCAAAGGCAGAATAGCCTGGTTCCTTCGGTCGCGACCCTGTTTGGCTGAGCCACCGGCCGAGTCCCCCTCAACAATAAAGATCTCGCTCTCACCCGGATCGGTGGAGCTGCAGTCGGCTAGCTTGCCGGGCAGGTTGAGGCGATGGCTGACGCTTGTTGCCCTACGAACAGTTCGCGCCGCAGCGCGGCTGGCATGGCGGGCGCGAGCAGCCTGCATCACGCGGGCTGCGATGGCCTCGCCCGTAGTGGGATGCCGGTTCAGATACTGCTCCAGCTCAAGCCTGATCGCACTGGAGACGACGCCGCGCGCCTCGGGATTGTTCAGCTTCTCCTTGGTCTGACCCTGAAATTGCGGATCCACCATAAAGAGGTTGATCACGCAGACAATGCCTTCGCGAATGTCCTCGGCTGAGATTTCCAGCTTCTTGGGCAAGAGGTCGTGGGTGTCCATGTACGCCCGAATGGCGCTCCGAACGGCCTCCTTCAGTCCAGCCTCGTGGGTACCCCCATCTGGTGTCGGGATTCCGTTGACGAAACTCCGGATCTGCTCTCGTGGCAGCTCGGTCCATTGCAGCACAATCTCCACGCGGGAGCCGTCCGCCGCGGCTTCCTGACGCACAAGAATCGGCTCGTCGTGGACAGTTCTGGCATTGAGTGTGTCGAGCAGATGGGCTTCGTACTCAACGATACCGCCCTCATGGTGGTACTCGTGGCGGACGTCCTGGGCTTCATCCCGAAATATGATCCGGAGGCTGCCATTCAAGTAGGTCTTGATCTCCAGCTTCTCCGCAATCCAGTCCGGATCGAAATCGACCGATTCGAAGATCTCAGTATCGGGTCGAAAGAACATGCTGGTCCCAGTGCCCCGCGAGTTCTGGGCGACCACCTTCAGCTTGGTCTGCGGGATCCCCCGCGAATAGGTCTGCTCGTAGGTCTTGTTGTTCCGCTTGACGCGCACAATCAACTCGGAGGACAAGGCATTGACGACCGACGCTCCAACTCCGTGGAGACCACCTGAGGTGATGTAGTTGGAGGAATCGAACTTGCCACCAGCGTGGAGCGTGGTCAGAATGACCTCCACGGCCGGCTTCTTCTTGACGGGATGCTTGTCTACAGGGATCCCACGACCATTGTCGACCACTGTGATGCTGCGCCCATCGGCGTGCAAAATAACCTCGATCAGTGTGGCGTAACCGTTGGTAGCCTCATCAACCGCATTGTCGACCACCTCCCATACCAGATGGTGCAGGCCCGGCTTGCCGGTGCCACCGATGTACATGCCAGGCCGCTTCCGG
>JBLFXH010000296.1:0-3790 GCA_047611125.1 Rhodothermales bacterium | reverse complement strand
AGCGCGAGGGCCATGGTGGCATACGCACTGGCTGTGGCCCAGGCGGCTCCGAGCATACCGAATTCAGGGACGGCCCAGTAGTTCACCACGAGGGCCACCACGCTTCCTGCCAGGGTGCACTGCACAAAGAAGCTGGTCTTCTTTTTGATGTAAGCGCCCGCGGAGAAATGGTAGTACCAGCCTTGGAAGGCGTACCCCAACAGTGCCGGCGGGATGATCACCAGACCAGCCCAGTACGATGAGTCGATGAGTGTTCGCCCTCCTGGGAGGGGGATGGCCACCAGTTCGGCCGCGAAGAACGAGACCGCCAACACCAGTCCGAACAGGCCCGCTGTCAGAATCAGGAAGATTCGGGCGAAGAGCGCCGGGGCGTCTTCGTCGCGGGCATGGTTCAGGAAGAAGGGCTGCCACGCGTACCGAAACATCTGGACGCCAAGCGCTGCAAGAACGCCCAGCTTGATCATTCCGCCGAAGACCCCGACCACGTACTCGCCGGCGGCTTCCGCATCGCCGCCGAGAATGGCCGATCGGGTGCTGGCAGACATGGCCGATCCATAGAGCTCCATGACCCGCTCCGGCGGCAATCGCTCGAGAAAAAAGATGTTCACCCGCTCGGAGACTGCGTAGCCCAGCCCGCCGGGCAGAAACGGGAGAGCGAACCGAAGCATCTTGCGCCAGAGTCCCCGGTCCAGATCCAGGGTCAGGTTGTTTCGGATAACCGGGAGAAGCAGGATCAGGGATGTGGCGGATGAGGCTACGTTGGCCAGCAAGATGGCCTCCACGCCCATCCCGGCACCCAGAATCAGCAGCAAGTTGCCGCCCACGTTGACCAGTACCGAGGTGAACCGAACCACGGCGAAATAGACGGGGCGATTGGACAGGCGCAGCTCAGCGAATGGGACCACAGCTGTGGTGTCCAGAAAGAGAATGGCAGCGGCAAAGCCGAGCAGGTAGACCGCGTCCGGGGCCAGGCCAATCAGGACGGCCGCGGTGTCCTGGAAAAACCAGAGGGCCGTGGAAAAGAGCGCGGCGCTGGCAGCCAGTGACCAAAGTGCGGACGAGAAGACTCTTGGGCGATTGGCACCCTCTTCAGAGGCGAAGCGCAGGAAGGCCGACTCCATTCCGTACTGATACAGAATGTTGAGGAAGACAAATGCCGCGTACACCACCACCACGGGTCCGTACTCGTCTGGCGAGAGGACCTGCGTATAAAACGGGAAGAGCAGGAAGTTGACTGCACGTCCCAGAATGGAGGAGACGCCATAGATGGCCGTCTCCGAAGCCAGCTTCCGTATGCGACTCACGTGCGAGCGGTATCTATCAGGTAGCGTACTGCCAAGCTGTACCCTTCGAAGCCCAGTCCCGAGATTACGCCCACTGCCGCGCCGCCGGTCAACGACCCGTGCCGGAAGTCCTCGCGTGCATAGATGTTGGAGATGTGCACCTCAATCACCGGCACGTCGATGGCTGCGATCGCGTCGCGCAGGGCAACAGACGTGTGACTGAAGCCGGCCGGGTTGAATACAACGGCATCCAGACCGTCCGTTGCGGCGTCATGGAGGTGGTTAATCAGTTCGCCTTCCAGATTGCTCTGTGCGAATCGAAACGCAAACTCGGGGTAGGATCCGTGCAGGTCCTGCTTCAGGCTCTCCAGCGTTCCCGATCCGTAGATGTCAGTCTCCCTTGTCCCAAGAAGATTGAGATTCGGGCCGTTCAGAATGAGGATTTCCATAGATGCCGTGCGGTTGAGACACAAAATACGGAACGGTCCGCGCCCGCTCCCGGTTGGAGCCCAACAGATTCGGACAAAGAGCCGAAACTGGATCCCAAAGGTCTTCGATTATGAGTAAGCACGGACGCGTATTGGTGGCGATGAGCGGTGGAGTGGACTCCTCCGTAGCGGCGGTCATGCTCAAGGAGCAGGGTTACGATGTGGTGGGTATCACCATGAAGACCTGGGACTACGCAGATGCGGCGCCGGCGGCCAATGGCAAGCAGGTGGGGTGTTGCACGCTGGAGTCCATGAATGATGCGCGCGCGGTGGCCATCAAGCACGATTTCACCCACTTCATCATCGATATCCGGGAAGAGTTTGGCGATTGGGTGATCGACAAGTTCACCGAAGAATACCTGTCGGGTCGTACTCCGAATCCCTGCGTCCTGTGCAATACGTACATCAAGTGGGCTGCCTTGATGCGGCGTGCCGACGCCCTGGATTGCGACTCTATCGCCACGGGACACTACGCACGTGTTCGCCACGATCGGGACCTGAAGCGGCACGTCCTGATGACGGGCCTCGACATGAACAAGGACCAGAGCTACGCGCTCTGGGGCGTGTCCCAGGAGCATTTCGCCCGAACAATCCTACCCCTCGGTACGCATCGGAAGCCCCGCATCAGGGAAATGGCCACCGAGTTTGGCCTTCTGGGCGTTGCCGACAAGCCGGACTCCTACGAGATCTGCTTCGTCCCCGACAACGACTACCGGCGATTCCTCCGTGACCGGGTCCCGGATCTCGACAAGCGCATCGGACCCGGACGGATGGTCCACGTGGACGGTAGCGAACTTGGGTCACACGAAGGCTATCCCTACTACACGATCGGACAGCGGCACGGGTTGGGTTTGGCTTTGGGATATCCGGCCTACGTCACCCGGATTGACGCGGATTCTAACACCATCACTGTCGGACCAGTGGAGGCGCTCGATCGTCACAGTCTGACGGCCGACGGGATGAACCTCATCAAGTACGACGAGCTGATCGACACCCAGCATGCGATGGCCAAGGTGCGCTACAAGGATGTTGGAGCGCCGTGTCTGATTAACCAGACCGGCCCCGACTCGGTGGAGATAGATTTCTTGCTGCCGCGCAAGGCCATCACACCCGGGCAGGCCGTGGTGATGTACGAAGGCGATGACGTCTTGGGCGGGGCCTGGATACGCACCGTGAGAGAACCCACGGTAGCCTAACCCGGCGGACGGTGCATTAAGGGAGCGGCTTCGGATCCGATAACACAGGTATACATGCCTGAGGTTTTCTCTCCCATATCGCCCATGGTGGCCCTGCTGGCTGTTTCCCTCGTGGCGACGGCGTGGATGACCTGGACCGCCTGGACCTATCGAAGGCGCCGCCACGTGGCACGACTGGGAGTCCTGAATGCACTGGCCTTCGCCTGGGTCTTGCTGGCCTTTCTGTATCATCTCTTGGACGCATCGGGTCCGCGCCACGTGCTTCTGGACCTGCGGTTCGTGCCCATTGTCCTCATACCGTTAGCCTGGCTGGGCTTCTCCTGGGCGGTATCCGGACTGCCGAGACTAGGCCTCCGCGCGTTTGCGGTGATCTCCGCCGTCCCCGTCATGACGCTGTTTCTCTTGGCGACGAACAGCAGTCACGGGCTGTTGTTTTCGGGCCTCTACGAACTCCCGAATCGGTGGGCCGTGGCGGTAGGGCATGAATTTGGTCCCTGGTTCTGGGTCCACGTGTCCTATTCCTATACGCTCTTTGCAGTCGGCGCGGTACTGATGGGCTTGATGCTCGTCCGCTCGCACCGGGCTCTTCGTCCGAAGGTTGCGCTCCTGTTGATGGGTGCGCTGGCGCCGGCACTGATCAGGCTGGCCTATCTGGCCAACGAGGCCCTGTTCGGCTTTGTCGATCCCTCGCCCGTTGGCTTCGCCATCTCCACGCTTTGCTATGGCGCCTGCGTCTTTCGATTCCGCATCCTTGAACTGACGCCTGTCCCGGCCCGTGTGCTGCTTCATTCCATGGACGAGGCGCGTGTGGTGCTTACTCCCG
>JBLFXH010000295.1:0-3800 GCA_047611125.1 Rhodothermales bacterium | reverse complement strand
TGGCTTCATCGCAATTACAGTTTCTGGTTTGAACATCTAAGAAAGGGCTTGGGGACTGTTAGTCAATCCCAAACTCATAGAAGCTCGAAAATCGCGGCGTTTGAGCCCGGCATTCAAGAGGACCAGCTTTGCCAAGGACCTGCCAGTCTGCGATTTCTGACTACATGTTCAACCCTCTGCCTGGCCCCTGAAGGCAGTTCCGGGGCCCCGCGAGGCTATTGGCGAACGACTTGCAGCTCGCTGTGAAGGTGATCCTGCCGGGTGGCTTCTCCCGAGCGCCCGCTCCAGAGCCCGGAAAAAAGAGTCCCGCTTTATGGGTCTTGGCAGATAGGCATGGCCGCCTTCTGATTCGTGAGAAGCGGAGAGCGGGTGGACCTGAATCAGTTCCGCATTCTTGGGTCCGCGCGTCAGGAGGAGCCTGATCTCGTCGTGTTCCAGACCGGGAAGGTCAGTGTCAATTACCACCACGTCAAACGGGCTACCCGAAACGAGTCTCTCCACGGCCGTCACATAGGAGACGGCTGTCTCAACGTTCATCTCGGCGCCCCTTGCCAGGTTCGCGAGATGCATTCGACTCGTCTCATGTTCGTCGACTATAAGTACTCGAACTCCGGGGAACGATCGAACCGCGCTGTCAGTAGCGTCATCATCGACCACGTAGGGGGCCACGATGGTGAGGCGGAAGGTCGACCCTTCGCCCAGAACACTTTCGGCAGTCACGGTGCCGCCCATCAACTCGGCCAGACGACGACTAATGGAGAGCCCGAGTCCGGTGCCCCCAAAACGGCGTGTGGTGGACGCATCCGCTTGCGTGAACGACTCGAAAAGCGCTTCTACACGATCTGCCGGAATTCCGACGCCCGTATCCCTGATGGCGAACTCCAGGGCACACAGCGCCGGGCCAGATACCGCAGCCGTGAGAGTGACGGTGACATGGCCACTACTGGTGAACTTGACGGCGTTTGAAAGAAGGTTGACCAGAATCTGTCGGAGGCGGATTTCATCGCCCATGAGCCGGCCAGGCACTTCCGGATCAATCTGGTAGGCAAGAACCAACCCCTTGCCGGCCGCTTCCAGACCAAAGAGGTCAAGAGCGTCCTCGATACATTGGTGTACTTCGAAGGGCCGATGCTCAAGAACCAGCCTTTGCGCGTCGATCTTCGAGAGGTCCAGAATGGCGTCGATAATGGTCAGGAGTGAATCTCCGCTCCTGCTAATGGTCTCGACATATTCCTGTTGCTCCGGGTCCAGAACGGTCTCCTGCAGGAGGCTGGTCATTCCGATAACACCGTTCATCGGGGTGCGGATTTCATGGCTCATGTTCGCCAGGAACTCCGACTTGACTCGAGCAGCCTCCTCGGCGGCCTCTTTGGCAGCCTTGAGCTCTTTTACTCTTTTGAGGTCTGTCAAATGCATGTCCTCAAGCCTGCGCACGGAGCCCAGGTGTATCACGTGCGCGACGACTCCCAGGAGAAGGGCCTTGGTCAGATTGAGGGCGTACGGCCGCCACTCCGGTGACTCGGGCAGATAGAAGGCAGTCACAGCCCACGCTACGCAGATCACCGCGTAGAGCACTGCCACCCATCGGGACGACAGAACCAGAAATCCAATCCCGATCACAACGAGCATCAGGCTCGTGGTGGCGCTCGGTACTCCCTCTAACCTCAGGAATAGAATCGCGTTGGCGATGGCCAGAAGGCCGCCCAGTGCCCACAGTTCGTGAGCCACCCGCGTGAGGTCACCGGCTCTTCGTGTACAAATGTGTATACCGAGGAAGACCAGAGCCGTGGCCCACCCCGCCGCGGCCATTCGAAGACCAATCCCGGGCGACAGGCTCGCCGCATGAATGGTGGCCATCGTGCAGTAAAGCATCGCCAAGTAGATCGAACCCGGCCGCAATCCTGCCAGAGCCGCGCCGCGCACGGCGCGCTCCAGGGCGCCCCCATCCCGGGATGGTGACTCTATTGGGTTTGGCAAGGACACCGACTGCATTCCGCTACTATCGGCCGACGTCCGCCTGGCTTTAGCCTCCAAACCCGGTCTCGCCAACATCCTGCCTTGAGTGCAGTATCGGCGATGTGAAGATGCTAGCTCTCATCTGGGTTGCCGCCGTTCTGGCGACCAGTTACCGGAGCAGGGTCATGGCGCGAGAAGTCGTGAGGTCCGCCGTTGTCAATCGATATACGTACAGCCCGCTGGGGAGCGTCGTCGCGTCGAATGAGAATGTCCTGGCACCCACCTCGAAGTAACCATCGGCAACCGTAGCCACAGATCGACCTAGGAGATCGAAGACCTGCAGGTTGACGCGGCCTGCGCGGTTGAGCGTGACCGGGATGGACGTGACCGGGTTGAACGGGTTCGGGTAATTCTGTCCCAAGACAAAACTGGCCGGCAGATCCGATTCTTCCACAGCGGTTGTCGCCTCTAGTTCAATCGGCCCCATGGGAGTGAGGTCGCGTCCCAAGAAGGCGGCGTATTCCAGCCCGTACCGGTAGGCCCGGAATACGCTGTTGGAAAGAAACCCGCGAGGGACGAAAAACACCGGAATGGAGTCGTTTCTGGCGATTGGGCCATCGGCCGTGACCGGGCTCACATATTCCCAGACTATCTGGCCATCGGTTGTGACTTCGAACAGACGCCCGGTATGGGCAGCATCGATCAGCGTATTGCCATTCGGTAGGCGCTGAGCTCCAGACGCAAAAGCACCGAAGAACTCATCCGGCTTCTCGTAAAGCCAGAGGGGCTCGGGTTCGACAAACGCACCCTCGGCAGTCAATGGGTACGCTCCGCTCGCATCTGCGGGAGACGGGATCTCGAGGACCGACGAGTAGGCACCTTCCGGCCTACCGAGCCCGTTGTTGAACACCATGAAATTACCGGCCCCGGGAAGTCCGGGCGGGATCCACTGCGTGTCGTGCTGGAAATGCAGCTTTAGCGTGGACGCGCTACCCTTGTCATACACCTGAGGGTTGCCCCATCGGTAGAGGAGGTCCCCGCCTTTGTCCTGGCGCCCTCCTGCCGCGGTAGCGGCCTCTTCGGTAGTCGAGCCGTGATCGATCACCCACAACTCATTGAAGTCAGGCGCGCTCATCACGATTTGGTCCAACTCCGCGTTGTAGTTGATAGCATTGGAGTGAATCCAATCCGCATCCGGAGGCACCCCTGAGGCATTGATGTCGATCCGCTCCGGATGATCTCCCACAACCCCAAAGTTCAGCTTGGAATCGTCGAAGTCCTGGACCATGTGGTCCCATGCGCTCCAAGACCAGACAATCTCCCCTCCTACTGGTAGAGTCGGCTTCACTTCAATAATCCGCTCTGCCCACAGGGCGCTATCCGGTAGCGCCGCCGGATCGCGACCGTTCGCGATGGCGTCCTCCGTAGAATGGTACTCCCATACAAGAACCAGGATGTTGCCACTTGGCAGCAGGGCCGTGTCATGGTGAAGCGCGTGCAGACTGTCCGAGAAGATGAACTCCCATTCCTGCGTCCCGTCCCAATTGACTATCTGCAGGCGGCCTCCAAGGCCACCGAAGTTCAGAGCGGGATTGATTGTAAGGTCCCCACGAAGCAGTTGGCCCGTCTCAAGCAGGTAGGTGGTTCCCGAGGGGCGCCGGTCGTGGGTCCATTCGTGAACCTTCTCTCCGTTGTTGTCGATCAGGTAGGTTGACGTACCGAAGAGGGGCGCCAGGAGCGTATAACCGGGATACGCCTCGTCCGTGTTCAGGAATAGACCGACCGTCTGGTCAGCCGTTTGCGCTAGAACTGGGACAGAAAGAAGAAACAGGAGCGCTAGACAT
>JBLFXH010000294.1:0-3826 GCA_047611125.1 Rhodothermales bacterium | reverse complement strand
ATGATGCGACGGGCAGTGGGTCCTCGCATGGGAGTGAAAGCGTCAGGCGGAGTGCGATCCAAGGAGGACGCTGAGCGTATGATTGCTCGCGGAGCCACCCGAATAGGCGCTAGTGCCTCCGTTGCCATTGTTAAAGGTGAAAAGGGATCGGGAAGCTATTGATGCGTCTTTTTAGTCTGATTGCGATTGTCTTGTTGGCCGCCTGTGGCGGGTCAAAGGAAGTTCTTGTTCCGAATGTGGTGCCAGAGGCATTGTCTCCGGTAGTCCACGCGGACTATGAAACGTTTGACGTGACCAAGTACGAGGACGTACCCGTCGGCGTCACGCAGGAACTGGTCCATGACGTCCCTGAATCCCTAATGCAGAACCGGGCGGACGCCGGTGTTGAAGCGGAGGTTGCCGGGTACCGGGTGCAGGTGCTTGCGACGCTGGATCCCACCGAGGCCCAAGCCGCGGAGGCCCGACTGAGGGACTGGTGGTTGCGCCGCGTGGGCATGTTGTCTCCCGACAGCGCGCTACCTGTAGAAATGAAAGTCTACCGGCTCTACCGGCAGCCGTACTACCGCATCAGAATTGGCGACTTGGCCCGCCGGGAGGACGCCGAAGAATTGCTGTCTATGGTATCGCGCGCCTTCGTCGGAGCCTTTGTGGTACCAGATCGAGTGACTATCCGGCGATAGGCTACTTCCGCTTTCGGGCCTTCTTGCGGGCTACCACGGCCGCGCCAATGATGCCGGCCTCGTTTTCCAGTTCGGCAGGCACCAGCTCCGCCTGGGTGCTAAGCAAATGCCAGTACTGTTTGACCTTCGAAGGGCGACTCACGCCGCCGCCGATAATGATCATGTCTGGCGCAAAAAGGAACTCGACGTGCTCGAGGTATTCCTGGAAACGTCCGGCCCAATCGACCCAGGACAACCGGTCACGCTTGCGTGCGGTATCAGACGCATAGCGTTCCGCACTCTCCCCATGCAAGATGAGGTGCCCTAGCTCAGAACCAGGGATCAGACGCCCCCTGTAGAACATGGCCGAGCCGATGCCCGTCCCCACGGTGAGCATGATGACCAGATCCTTGCGGCCTCGGCCTGCGCCAAACTCCATCGAGGCAACGCCCGCCGCATCGGCGTCATTGAGCACCGCCACGGGGCACTTCGTGGCCTCCTGAAAGAGCGCACGAACGGGCGTGTCAATCCAAGTCTCGTCTATATTCGCCGCCGTCTTGGCCACGCCCTTCTGGATGCGCGCAGGAAGTGTGCAGCCGATTGGGCCATCCCATTTGAAGTGCCGGGCCACCTTTCGAACAGTCTCCGCGACAGCCGCGGGAGTTGCCGGTTGCGGTGTGGGAATCCGGTACCGGTCGGTGATCATCTCGCCGCGCTTGACATCCACTACAGAGCCCTTCACGCCTGATCCGCCGATATCGATTCCGAGTACATCCATGTCTTGCCTTGCGATTCGATGGGTGAGATTACAGTCCAAGCAAACTAAATCACTGCTGTCGGACCGTTTCGCCGCTCAGGCTGCTTACGCTTTTTCTTCATCCGAGTGTTCGGCGAAGCCCGCTAAATTTGAACGACACCCAACGACTGGACCCCATGGCGCACAAACTGGCCGGAAAACCCGTTCCGCAAGACCTTCTCGACCGCATCCCTCAGCTCATGACGGCCTACTACACCGTGCGGCCGGATGCAGAGGACGCGGCCCAGCGCGTGTCCTTCGGGACATCGGGCCACCGGGGTACATCTGTCAACGGGACGTTCAACGAAGCGCACATTTTGGCCACATCTCAGGCTATATGCGAATTCAGACGCAACGCCGCAATCACGGGCCCGCTGTATCTGGGAATGGATACGCACGCGCTCTCTGATGCCGCGCACGCTACCGCGATTGAGGTTTTTGCTGCCAATGCGGTGCACGTTCACATTGACCAAGGAGGAGGGTACACCCCAACTCCGGTGATCTCCTTTGCCATCCTGGCGCACAATAATGCCGGTTCACCCGGACGTGCAGACGGCGTCATCATAACACCCTCCCATAACCCGCCGAGGGACGGAGGCTACAAGTACAATCCACCGACGGGTGGCCCGGCCGACTCGGCCACAACGGGGATGATTCAGGACCGGGCCAACGCCATTATGGCAGGCGGTAATACGGATGTCCGGCGTATGACGGTTGCCCAGGCTATGGCCAGCGGTTTCGTTCACGAATGGGATTACGTCACACCCTACGTCGACGGACTCTCCCACGTGCTGGACATGGATGCCATTGCCGGCGCGGGCCTGCGAATTGGTGTCGATCCGCTGGGCGGCGCCGGCGTCCACTACTGGGATCCGATTTCTGACCGCTATGACATCAAGCTCGATATCGTGAATCGAAGCGTCGATCCCACGTTTTCGTTCATGCGTCTGGATCACGATGGCAAGATTCGGATGGATTGCTCCAGCCCGTATGCCATGGCCGGCCTCATCGAGTTGGCCGACCGCTACGACATCGCCTTCGGCAACGACCCTGACTTCGATCGGCACGGCATCGTCACGCCGGCCGGACTGATGAACCCGAACCACTATCTGGCAGTGGCCATCCAGTACCTGTTTACGAATCGACCGGGATGGCCCGAGGCCGCGGCGGTGGGGAAGACGCTGGTGTCCAGCGGGATGATTGATCGGGTGGCCGGACTCATCGGCCGCCCGCTTCGCGAGGTGCCGGTCGGGTTCAAGTGGTTCGTAGACGGATTGGTGGACGGGTCCCTCGGTTTCGGCGGTGAGGAGAGCGCAGGAGCGTCCTTCTTGCGGATGGACGGACAGCCTTGGTCTACGGACAAGGACGGGATCATCATGGATCTCCTGGCCGCTGAGATCACGGCCAAGACGGGCAAGAACCCCGCCATGCACTACGGCCATCTGACCGACCGATTCGGGTCTCCCGTCTACGAGCGGATTGATGCCCCGGCCGACACAGCGCAGAAGGCAGTCCTGAGCAGCATGTCACCAGAAGACGTCAAGGCGGACACCTTGGCGGGCGAGCCCATCCTGGCGAAGCTCACCAGGGCTCCCGGAAACGATGCGGCAATCGGCGGCCTGAAGGTGGTCACCGAGAACGGATGGTTTGCCGCGCGGCCTAGCGGTACCGAGGCGATCTACAAGATTTATGCAGAGAGCTTCCGCGACGCCGAGCACCTGCGGCGGATTCAGGATGAGGCTCGTGAAGTGGTAGCTTCGGTGTTCGCGGCGGCTTAGGGCGCAGCTGGCCTAGGACTGGGCCGGCTGTCTGGCCGCCAGAGCCTGGCGAGCCAAGAACGCCTCACGGGCAATCTGGATGTCCTCCAGGAAATGCTCCAGTTCGTGAAGTCGTAGCGCCTGCGGGCCATCTACCAGCGCCTTGGCCGGCGCCGGATGGAAGTCCGCGAGAACCATGTTGGCCCCCGCAATTACGCCCTGCGCGGTGACGTGCATGGCGTCCAGAATCCCGTCGGGCCCGACTCGCCGGCTGCCAACGGAGTGGGACGGATCGATGCAGACCGGCATCCGCGTCAACGCCTTGACCGCTGGCACGTGGGAGAAGTCCACAAAATTGCGATGAGGGTCTCCCAGGTTGGTCTTCATGCCCCGGAGGCAGAAGATCACGTGCCTGTTGCCAGCGCTGGCCAGGTACTCCGCCGCGTTCAGGCTCTCGTCTAGGGTGATCCCAAATCCGCGCTTGAATAGCACTGGGTAGCGGGTCTGATGTCCCACTCGCTTGAGGAGCTCGAAGTTCTGCGTGTTGCGCGTTCCGATCTGAAGAATGACGCCGGTCGGGCGGCCTGCGGCCTCCAATGCTGCGTCGATTTCGT
>JBLFXH010000293.1:0-3897 GCA_047611125.1 Rhodothermales bacterium | reverse complement strand
ATTCCAAAGGCTACGTTCGAGCGGCTGCCGTCACCACTCAACGGGCATCTGACCACGTTGGACTCCCACAATGCACGTATCAAGATATTTGGGGAGTCGGTCGACGTGGTCGCACAGCCGGAAGCCCAGGAAGTCCTGCAGCGCCAGTTCGATAAGAACGACGCGTACTCGAAGTTGACCGTCTATGCGCCTGACGACGATGCACGGTGGGAGAGTCTGGGATTTCGACGAGAGGGACGTATCAAGGGCTTCTTCCAAGATGGGTCCGATAGTTACATCTGGTCGCGGTTCTCGGACCACTTGCGTGCCGTGCCTTCGAATCCCGAGGCGGAGGATCAGGCGCTCCGTATTGCGCTGGGAAAGCAGCGTGTTGAAAGACCCGCTATCCCCGAGGGGTTCGCCCTTCGCTTCGCGCAGCCCGAGGACGCGGAGGCCATTTCGGAGCTGCTCCAAGCGACGTTTTCAGACTATCCCTCTGACTTGTCCCCTGAGTCCATTCGGCCCATGATCGCCAGGCAACGCTCTGTCTTCAGGCTGGTTGAGCAGAAGGGCGAGTTGGCAGCGCTGGCGTCCGCCGAAATCGACTTGGGCCGGCGAAACGCAGAGATCACCGATTGTACCACGGTTGAGGCAGTCCGGGGTCGCGGTTTGATGGTAGCAATCATCCAAGACCTGGTCCGATATGTCTCAAGAGGCTATAAGATAACCGACTTTTACACCTTGGCTCGTGCCGAGGAGATCGGGATAAACGCCGCTTTTGCCAAGGCCGGATTCACTCACGATGGACAGTTGGTCAACAACTGCCGAATGCCGTCGGGCTGGGAGACCATGAACGTTTGGTGGCAGGTGGCTGACTAAATGCACATTCTCGACCTCATCGTGTTCGGCGCCTACCTGGTAGGACTCCTTGGAATCGGAGCCTGGTTCTTCCGTAGAGACGAGTCGGCCTCCGACTACTATTTGGGCGGACGTCAGATGGGAAGTCTCCATATCGGGCTCTCCGTTGTGGCGACCGATGTAGGCGGCGGATTCTCCATTGGCTTGGGTGGACTCGGCTTTACCATGGGCCTGGCGGGATCCTGGATGCTGTTCACCGGCCTGATCGGAGCTTGGTTGGCCGCTGTATGGCTGATTCCCCGGGTGAAGCCTAACGCAGCTCAATACAAGTTCCTGACGTTCCCGGACCTGTTCGGCTATCACTTTGGCCCGCGAGAGGCTGTCGTTGCCGGAGTGATCAGCGCTGTCGGCTACCTTGGGTTTACGAGTTCACAAATCGTCGCCGGGGCTAAACTGGCCTCGGCGGTGTTTCCCGAAGTGGACTATGGATCGGTGCTCGCAATCATCGGGGTGATTGTCGTCGGCTATACCGCCTTGGGAGGCCTGAAGGCCGTCGTCTACACCGACACCTTCCAGTGGATCATCTTGATGGTCGGGCTCGTGTTCGTCGGGATACCGGTGGCCTATGTGGCGATCGGAGGTTGGGCAGCCATCAGCACAACGCTCGAACCCTCATTTTTTGACCTGACCGCAATTGAGCCGGTTCAGTTGTTCAATTGGTTCATCACCATTGTGCCGATCTGGTTTGTGGCGATGACCCTTTATCAACGCATCTACGCGACCCGAACCGTAAAGGAAGCACAGAGGGCCTGGTACATAGCCGGGTTGTTTGAGTGGCCGATCATGGCGTTCATGGGTGTGACTCTGGGGCTATTTGCACGAGTCGCCGCCGACCAGGGGATGTTCGCCGCCATCGGCTTTGCCAGTGCTGCCGGAATGGATCCGGAAATGGGCTTGCCGATCCTATTGCGAACCGTACTCCCCGTCGGCGTAATGGGACTGCTCATGGCCGCGTATTTCTCGGCGATCATGTCTACCGCCGATAGCTGCTTGTTGGCCGCTTCGGGAAACGTGCTTTCGGACCTTCTTGTCAAATTCGGCCTGGTGCCGAAGCATTCGTCGTCGGCGTCCCGCCTGGTGACGGTCGCATTGGGTGCTGTGGCGGTAGTGCTCGCTCTCTACATGGAAAGCGTGCTGACCGTGATGCTCTACTCGTACGCGTTTATGGTGTCGGGGCTGCTCGTTCCTGTTCTGGCGATCCTTGTGGGGAGGACAGCCGTACCCTCTGCCGCGCTCGGGGCGATGGTTGTGGGTGGTGGGGTGACGATTCTTCTGAGTCTCGGCGTAGGGGCAGGGCAGCTTGTGCTTCCTCTGGGGCTCGACCCGAACGCGTTTGGATTGTCAGCCGCGACGGTGACGTACGCAGTGGTGTACCGCATCGGGCGGCCAGTCTGAGCGGGTAGGATTCGATCTCCGGAAGACCGCGGCATTACTGGTCCGAACGGACGATGCCATCCAGACCCCGGACATTGAGGGTCACATCCTATCACGACCCGAGGTGCTCGATGATGCCCTGACACGTGCAGCCACACCGGTGGCTCAGAACGCCTATTCCGCTAGCATCGGCTGGTTCTGGGTTCTAACCCTCGGACTCGGGTCGGACGATGGAGAGAATCAGGGGGCGATCCAATGCAGGTCATTTCAGGCCCACTGGGCCGAGGGACGATTCATTTCGAGGCTCCTCCGGCTGACTGGGTGCCTTCTGGCGACGTCATGCATCTGCCTCGCTCAACCCTCGCCAACTGAAGGTTATCAAGCGCGTGCTTGAGGACGATCGACGAGCTATAGGCTGCCACAAACGGAAACAGGGTAATGAGTGGCGTGTGTTACCCCATTTCGCTCTGCCCAATTCTCCAACTGCAACCTGAAACGGTATGCGCTCCCTGAGCCCGGAATATCTCTCCCAGCTGACTTTTAGTCCTGCGGATCTTGCCGCCACCAGGGCAATCGGCGCTTATCGGGGGAAGCAAGAACTCTTTTCCGAGCAGGCCCCCGAAGCGTTGGAAGCGCTCCGAAAGCACGCGATCGTTGAGTCGGTGGAGTCGTCGAACCGGATTGAGAGCATTGGTTCGCCTCGAGACCGAATCGAAGGGCTGGGGCAGAAAAGGTTTGCACCCCAGAACCGGTCTGAACAGGAGATAGCTGGGTATCGCGATGCGCTAGCTGGGGAACGCTTGCTCGTTCCTACCGGGAGTTCGACGAGCGGGCAGACCTGATTGGCGGCGGAACCAAGACGGAGGCCATTCGAAGCCAGGCCTGCACGTAGCGCTCAATACGCCCCACCTCGACATGGTAAACCGGTAGCTGTCGCCCGCGTCAGTTGATCCCCATCTCTCCCATTCCCTCGTCACCCCTCGGCTGGTTGCGGCGCTGCTTTGGAGCCTGCCCAAAGTTGTAGGTGAACGTCAGCGTGGCCCGGCGCGACTCCCAGTTTCGCTCGCCCAGTTGGTAGAACGTCGGCGAGTCGAGCTCGAAGCTGAAGCCCATCTGGTTGAACGGATCGCTGATACGCAGACTGAGTGAAGCCTTGTCGTTCAGGAGCTTCTGACGCACGGAGAGATTGGCAACCTGAAAGGATGCGATGCGGCCCTGAGCCACCTCTCGCGGGGCTCGGTAGAACCAGAATCCTTGCAGATCCAATCCTTCGCGTACGTTGAAAGACAGGTTGGCGCGCGTTGACCAGCTTAGATCCGAAGATGCGAGGTCCTCACCAAGGCTGGATGCGTCTGTGACCACGCGGTACGCATTGAATGACGCAAAACCGCTGAATCTGCGACCAAACCGCACACTGCCAATGAGCTCGGCCCCGTAGGAATCGCTCTGGTCGAAGTTGCGCCATGTAGTGGTCGAGGTACCATCAGTGCCAACGGTCTTGAAGCGCTCCATTTCGTCGACCGTGCGCCGGAAATACGGCGTAAGACTCAGCGAACCCTTTTGGGAGAATTGCTGCAGTCCGAGCTCGAAAGCGTGGGTGTACTGCGGCTTGAGGTACGGGTTACC
>JBLFXH010000292.1:0-3912 GCA_047611125.1 Rhodothermales bacterium | reverse complement strand
AGAACGCCAGTGGGTAGGGCACTGTGATCCCACCGGAGCCCTCCACGGGGAGCTGAATGGTGGCGTCAAAGCTGGACCACGTCTTACCGCGGGTCTCGCTCGGCTCCGTCCGGACCACCTCATCTGGCGCGAAGCTCCCGTCGCGGTCAAAATCAATCCTCAGCGCGTTGAACGATTCAGAGCCGTCGAGGCGCTCGAGTTGAAGCATCGTCGCGGCTCCGCCCAGGGAGAGCTCGGTAACCGCCTCTGCATTCAGGGGCAGCTTCTCTCCCCTCGGCGACCAGCGCACGCTTCGGGAGTCGTCAGGCGCTTGAGCCTGCAGTTCCACCTCCACGACCGGATCAAGCTGTGGTGAGCATGCAGCGAGAAAGAGGGTCATTCCCAAGGAAAAGCGAACCATGGACACAGGGAGCGAGAATGTGAGACTTGGCAGCGAGGGACCATACGATTTCCCCTCCATCTTGACTTCGGTCAGGAGCTTAGCGAGACAGGGCGAGATCTTCCTGGCCTCAGGTTACAACCCTGACGCGTTTACCGAGAAAATTCCTTCAACTGAATCCGCCGATACGCCACCTCATCCCCGTGGCCCAAAAATCCGATATACCCCGCGGTATTCAACAGCCCCGGATGCTCCCGCCCGGAGAGCGTCCCGCCTGCCGACGCCTCGGCGATATCCGCGTCCACAATCACCTGGCCGTTCAGCGTCACGGTAATCTGATTCCCCACAGCCCGTATCACCTCGTGATTCCACTCGCCGGCCGGCTTGAGAAATCCCCTTCGCGCTGCTGCAATCCCGTAAATGGACCCGTGCGCTTGCCAATCCCGAATCTCCGCCCACTGCGGAGCCAGGTTGTCAATCACTTGTATCTCCATACCGAAGTAGGCGGCATCCTTGCCTTGCTCCGCTCGAATCCCGACCCCGTTGTTCGCCCCTGGAGTCAGATTGAAGTCGAACTCGAGTTCGAAGTCACTCAGTTCGCGGTCGAAGTACAGGTTGCCCCCCTGGCCCTGCAGGCACACTAGGGCTGAGTCAATGGCGGCGTAGCCCTCGGTGTCCCCGACCCAGCCGGTGAGATCAGTGCCATTGAAGATCAACTCGGAATCAGGCGTGTAGCTGGCCGACTGGGCACAGCCCGCGAAAATCAGGGCAAGTAGTAGGAATCGAATCACGCTCTTCGGGAGATTACTTGCTGATAAGGTAGGACCGCGGCGTACCGTTTTTTTTCCATAATTCAGGGTTTCCCTGGTTAAGAAAGGCCAAGGCTCAGACAAATTCGGTTCTACGCGGGCTACCCGCTGACCGCGGACGAAGTCAAGATCGGTACGCTGTGCATCATCGATACCGTGCCGAGAGACTTCTCCGACCAGGAAGTCAAGATGCTGGCTGACCTGGGCGGCTTGGCAGAGCGGGAACTCGAGGCCTTGGAACTCGCCGTTCTGGATGAGGGCACAGGGCTGATCAATCGACGGGGACTCTACACCACAGGACGCAATCTGGTCAACGACACCTACGGTCACGAGGCTGACGATCGCCGAATCTGCTATAGCGTCGGTCTGGCCGCTTACGATGAGAGCCGACATGAAGACTTCTCTGACCTGCTCAAGGATGCCAACCTTCGCCTCGCCGGACTTGATGGCTTTGGCCATCTGATCGGACGTTGCGGACTCGCGCCAGGTCAGGTGTGGGAGGTCCAGTTGATGCTGGGAACCACCTAGATCCGCCATATTGGGTACTTCTACCTAGTCGTAGCCTGCTCCCGCGCTGGCCTCAATGGCCTGAACAAGCTCATCGGAGGCCATCGCCTTGGCGACATATCCAGGTGCCCCCAACTGCATGGCCAGATCGCTGTACTCCGGCTCCTCATAGAGCGTCAGGATCACCACATGCGAGTCCGGACTCGCTTCCAGCAACTCTGGAATCCTCGGAATTCGGCTCAGTCCATGGGAGGGATGAGTCCCCTCTGCATGGCGAAGTGCACCAGCCGGATCTGATTCCGAATGCCCAACTTGGCCATGATGTTGGCCCTGTGGGTCTCCACCGTCCTGATGCTGAGTGACAGCCGGTCTGCGATTTCGTCGCTGGTTAGCCCCCCGGCCACCAGATGCAGCACCTCGCGCTCGCGAGGAGTCAACGTGGCGTAGCGATCCTCGACGTCGGATCCACCGCCGCCGGACAAGGGCGTTACTCTTCGACTCATGTAACTCTCGCCGCGAAGGACGGCCCTCACGGCCTCCACCAGATCCTCGAAGGAATCGTCCTTCAGCACGTATCCATTCGCCCCGGCGTTGATGGCCTGGGACACATGCGCATCGCTTCGATGAATGCTGAGCACCACGACCCGCACAGACGGTCGCGCCCGGAAAGCCCTCCTGGTTGCCTCAATTCCATCCAATCCGTGGAGAGACAGGTCAACGACGAGGACGTCGGCTTTATGGTCCTTGACCAACGATTCGACATCCGACCCATCCGCGGTTTCAGCCACGACCCGAAAACCTTCGATGCGCTCCAGAAGCCCGCGCACACCAGCGCGGACCACGGAATGGTCTTCAGCAAGAACTATACGAATCACTTTTTGGGTGGACTGCGTTTCCAGAAATCAATAATTGTCACCGTCCGTGGCTAGTAATTCCCAAAGGCAGCGCATGATCCGATTGGTACAGGTCCTTTGCTGCGGCCTGCTCGTTTGCGGGGGGGTACGGGCGCAGGCTCCACTTCCTTGGCATACTAAGGCCGGCGAGTTGAACCATCCTTGGACCTACACATCGTTTACCGAATCGGCAGGGCTGGAAGGACAATTCGTTTTCGACATAACCTTCGACATCGATGGCCGCCTATGGGTGGCCAGCGCGGAGGGCCTGTTGGCGTTTGATGGCCTGACGTGGCGTCGATTCACCGAAGAGGACGGGCTCCCCTCAAGATTCGTCCGGTCGGTGCTGGCCGACGACGCCGGTCAGATATGGGCCGGCACCGACAAAGGACTCGCCATCGGCGATATCAACGGATTTTCGTTGAACCGTCTCCAACCGTCTGCCGCAAACATCAGACGCCTCCGAAGGGCGCCAGACGGATCGATCTGGATCTGTTCCGACTCTTGGCTGCAACCCCAAGCTCCCGGTGGGCTGGCCATCCTGGGCAAACAGTCCATCAGGTCTGTTCAAGTTCCTGAGCAATACGTAGCTGACGTTCACTTTCTGGGCGAAGACGTTCTGCTGCTCACTACCTCCGGGGTCTTTCTACAGACGGCCGGAGGTTGGACCCCAATGGGAAACAGCGCCGAACTAGGATATCCGCGGGATGTGGCTCGCGATTATCGCGGCGTCACCATTCTTTCGACGGAGCAAGGGACGTACGAATTCGTGGGAGGTAGCTGGAATGAGGCGTCCACAGGGTTGACGTTCAAGAGATTCCGCACTTTCATTCGCGATGGCGAGGACCTGTTTGTCGTGGATCTTGGAACGATGGTTCTCAAGAGATGGAATGGAGACTCATGGATACAGAGTGCGGGCCTCGGGGGCGCAATGAAGACAGTCGACGTTGTCGCCGAAGCGCCGGATGGCGCCAGGTGGTTTGCCGCGCCGGGACTTCTGGTCAGGTTTGGGCCCTCGCGATCCTGGATAACGCATGAGGAAGTCTCTGGCCGGCCAGTGGAGGATACCGCCGACCGGCTTTGGATCGAGGCTAGCGATGCCGTTTTTCGCCTAGAGGAAGGCCACTGGCGGCGCATCCTTGAAGGACGCCGCACTGTGGTTAGTCGAGAGCCGGACGTCGCCTGGATATGGAATGCGAGCGAGTTGGTGAGGGTCGCCGGCTCGGGAGATATCGAAAGATTCTCCGCGCGTTCACTTGGCCTGCCACGTGGTCTCCAGCACTTTGATACCAATTCGTCAGGAATGGTAGTGGCCCAGGGTCCG
>JBLFXH010000291.1:0-3952 GCA_047611125.1 Rhodothermales bacterium | reverse complement strand
CTGCGCGAGCACGTCGGAGGTGGTGAAGGCCACGAACACGGTCGCAAGCAGCCAAGCCAACGCGAACGGATGTCCAGTCCTCGAAGGCCGTGTCATAGTCGTATTCATTATTCGGTCCAATTATCTGTGGCAGTGAAACGAAGTCAGACAGACAATCCAGGACGCCTCTTCGGGCCTGAGGTCTTCCGCATCTTCTCCACTTCGATCTTGAAAAGAAGGCCGGCCTGGTCCACGCCAGACTGGACTATCTCGATTTCGGGTATGTCGGCTTGTGCTTCCAAGTGAGCAAGCTGGAGCAGAATCACTTCCAGGTCTGAAACCAGGGCCCGCAGTCGCTGCTGGTCTGAGTTCGAAAGGCTGGTCTTCAGGTAATCGGCCTCCTGCAGAAGTTCGCGGGCAATCTCGCTCCGCTGAGGAAGGTCCAGGGACGCCGGGTCTTCACTGGAACCGTCGAAATTGACAACGGCGAGGAGCACGGTCCGGGAGCGATCCAAGTAGTCGTACGCCCGATCCTCAACCACAAGTTGGAGGGCTGCGGTGCCCGTACCACTGGCCGATTCCACGGCAAGGTCTCCGCCGGGAAGTGAGCGGCCGATCAGCACGCCAATAACTAGGACGGCCGCGACGGATGCAGCTTGCCGTGTCCAACGCGGTAGGCTATACACATTCGCCGGAACCTGAATACCGGACGAAGCGGCGGCCGTCTGCACCAGAATTCGGCGTTCGAGAGCCTCAAGCCTGCTCTCGTCAAATGTGGGTTCTGGCCGGGATGCCGTGAGGCTCAGCGTGTCAGACAGCGAAGCGTATTCCGCAGTACACTCCGGACACTCACCCAAATGCTCCTCAAGGATGGCGGCCTCAGCCTCGGTAGCATCTCCGAAGAGGACGTCCACCATGGCTGCCTGCCAATCCGGGCATGATGTGTTCAGGTTATCTTTCATGATTCTTGCCTCAGGAATTGAAGCGATGAGCGCAATTTGCCCGTAGCCCTGAAGAGCAGGCTCTTCACGGTCCCGTCTGCCACGCCCATCGCCTCCGCCACATCGCGTGTGGACAGGTCTTGGTAATGGCGCATGACGAAGGCGCTACGTTCGCGCGGAGTCAGGGACTCGAGTGCGCGGTCAATGTGTCCGCGGAGGTCGCCCGACTCGGCGCCCACGTCGGGAGTATCTCCGTGGTCTGCCCAATCATCGCTGCCCGACACGTCTCCGAAAAGACGCATGAAGGTCACCGATTTCTTCCGCTTCTTGTTCAGGTGCGTGTTGACCGCAATCCTGCGAAGCCAAGCGTACAGCCCCGATTCGCCCCGGTAGGTGTCCAGATGCCGGTGCGCCTTGATGAACACCTCCTGAGCGAGGTCTTCGGCATCGTGCAGGTTGCCCGTTAAATCCAGAGCCAGCGACAGCACACCTCGCTTGTAATCCCGGACGATATCCGGGAAGTCGAGCTTTTCGGGGAGAACGGTCTCCATGGCGAGTGTTTGGGTGCTGGCGTACATCCTTCTGAGAAGTGCAGTCGGGTGGATAGACAGCACCTGGGAGAGGATGGTTTACGAGAACCTACGAACATGGGATGCGGCGTTGGTACGCAGCGCGCCGAGCTCGCACAAGAGACCCTAGGAGCTAGGCATCGCGCAGAAGCAAATTGCCAATCGGATACCGCCCCCTCACCGAGTTTCCGATGGTAATCGCCTCGACTGTGGCGAGATCGTCAATCAAGAGCACACGCTCCTGAACCTCACCGGCCTCAAGCAACTCCGCGCGTAACGTTCCAGGGATCAGGCCCGAGGTGACTGGCGGCGTAGTGGTCTCACCATCCCGCTCGACGAAAACGTTGCCGTAGCAGGACTCGGTCACCTCTCCCCGCTCGTTTACAAGCAGGACGTCATCGGCCTCCGGACAGGCCGCGAGCATATCGCTATAGATGGCCCGGTGGGTGGTCTTGTACTGGAGGAACGGATCCGCCGAAGGGACCCGTGCTGGAGCAATGGCTACTCGGGGTGCGGTTGAGAAGGGAGCAGGCCGAAGTACAATCGACTCAATCAGGGTCTCTCCCGCTGCGTTTGATGTCACGCGCACCCGCCTAGCGTTGTCGCTGAATTGGCCTGCCGCCCGCTGAAGATTCTTGCGAAGTCTTGTGACATCGATTTTATACCCAAAGAACCCGGCCGCCAATGCCATTCGGGCCAGGTGCCGGTCGAGCAGGAAGTACCCGGAGCCTGGATCCCATCTAATCGTTTCCAGCAGATCGAACTCCGGCCGGTCTCGGTAGAGGATCGCCGCCTTAGCGATGCTCTCATCGTACTCCGATTCGGCGGTAGAATCCGAGACAATTCCGCCGCCAACATGGTAGACCATTTCCGACTTCTGTTTGTCCACGACAGCAGTACGGATGGCAACGTTGAACTGCGCTCGCCCGTCGGGGGCCGCGAACCCTATGGTCCCAGTGTACACGCCCCTCGGGCCCGTTTCGAGAGTCCTGATATACCCCATCGCGGCCGCCTTGGGCGCCCCCGTTATGGACGCGGGAGGAAACAGAGCGCCAAAGACCTCAGACAGCCCAGCCTTGGACCGGCCGTGAACCCGACTCGTCAACTGCCAGACCGTCGGGTAGGCCTCAAGCATAAACCGGTCGGGCACGGTAACCGAACCCGGTTCGCAGATCTTTGACATGTCGTTGCGCACCATGTCGACGATCATCAGGTTCTCAGCCCGGTCCTTCTCGGACCCGGTGAGCCGTAGTGGCGCACCGCCTTCTGGCGTGCTGGCTCGCCGGAGGGTTCCCTTCATTGGCCTTGACCGCACCAGATCGCCGTCACGGCGGAAGAACAGCTCCGGCGAGGCCGAGCAAATGGCAAAGCGTCCGAGGTCCAGGTAGGCGCCATACGTGGCGGCCTGGGCGTAGAGCAGCTGCCGAAAGAGATCGTAGGGATCCTCCTTCCAGGTGGACCTGATCGGGTAGGTATAGTTGACCTGGTAGGTGTCGCCCTGCCGAATGGCCTCCCGGATCTGCGCGATGGATTCGTTGAACTCCTCTCGAGCGATTCCCAGGGATCCACGTATGCGCAGGGTTTTCCCGGGAAAGGGCGGCGGCGAGGCGATCTCGGGATTTTGGAAAGCTGCGAGGACGGCTACGGGGAGCTCTCCTGGAGCGTGCGTTTTGAGGGCCTCGTCCCACCCAGATCCAGCCTCGTAGGAAACGTAGCCGGCAATCCACAGCCCCGAGGCAATGGCCTCTTCGGCCTTCTCCACGGCTCGGACCGCCTCTACGGCAGAATGCGCAATCCAAACACTGGTGGGATCCTTAAAACGAAGCCAGTCCCCCGTCGCAGCGTCCCTGATCAATGCACTGTCGAAATCTGCCAAATGCGTTCTTCTGTTCTTGGGAGGAGCTGCGGCCCAGACTAGAGAAGCTGTGTGACTATTTCGGCTCAGCCAGGATTCCGTCGGACCTACTACTATAGATCATGCCAGAGATATTCGCAGTGATTCTCCCCTCCTTGTCGGTGCCTGCGCGGCGCGGCGCGCCCCAGTTCCGGCGTGGTGAAACACACCGAGGACATCCCCGTAGCCGAGTGCTAGTTTTATAGCATGACTTAGATACCCGCACGACCCGCCCCGATGATCACCAACTACGCCAAGACAACGCTGCGTGGCATGCGCCGCCACTGGGTTTACTCCGCCATCAATGTCATGGGGCTCGCCGTGGGTTTCCTGGCTGGGTTTTTCATTCTGCTCTGGGTCGGAGATGAGATGTCCTTCAATTCGGACTACCAGGACGCTGACCAGGTCTACCGCGTCATGCGGACCTACGGCGACGACCAGAACTTTACGGTGTCTTCGCTGACAACAAAGCTGGATGGGGTCCTGGATGAGGACTACCCGGAGATCGAGTATGCGGCCTTGATGAGCCGTTTGGGAGACATGGCCCTTCGGCACGACGAGATGGTGTT
>JBLFXH010000290.1:0-3969 GCA_047611125.1 Rhodothermales bacterium | reverse complement strand
TTGAAGCCGAGGTTTTGGAAATCGAGGCGCAACCAAGATCGCCAGTCACGAAGGCCGCGCTGGGCGAGCTGACGATGCCGCGCGACGTGCTTATTGCGGGTGTCAGCCACGGCGGCCACGTTTCCGTGGCTGCAGCGAGCACCCACATTCAGCCGGGTGATCGGGCTTACGTGTTTGCACGCCACGCTGCCGTGTCGGCCGCGGAGTCCTTCTTCTCCAAGGGCTGATGGTTCTTAATCTTCGGGCCGTGTTCGGGACGCTGGCAGCACTGCTGGTATTCGCAGGCGCAGCCATGCTGCTGCCGGCAGCGGTCGGCTTCTACTACGGTGAAGGCGAGGCTTGGGCTTTCGTCGGTACTGCCTTGGGTACCATGGCATTCGGAGGAGCAGTCTGGGGGCGATGGGGTCGCGGCGAAGTCGATTCGGTGCGCGTCCGCGAAGGGTTCGCCATTGTGGCGCTGGCCTGGGTTGTGATCTCCTTGGCCGGGGCGATTCCTTTTGTGGCGGCTGGGGTGCTGGATTCGTTCACCGATGCGTTCTTCGAGACCATGAGCGGGTTCACGACGACGGGGGCAACCATTCTTGGCGGTGCCGGCCGGCCAGACATTGAATCGCTTCCTCACGCCTTCCTGTTCTGGCGCAGTCTGACCCATTGGTTGGGAGGAATGGGCATCATTGTTCTAACACTAGCCATTCTTCCGATTCTCGGTGTGGGCGGGATGCAGCTCTTCAAGGCCGAGGTGCCTGGTCCCAGTGCGGATAAGCTCACGCCGCGCGTCCGGGAAACTGCCCGTCGGCTGTGGCTGATCTATGTGGGGATCACGGTGGTCGAGGTCGTACTGCTTCTACCGGCGATGGGAGGGTTTGACGCGGTCAACCACGCGTTTGCCACTATGGCAACAGGGGGCTTTTCTACCAAGAACGGATCTGTGGGGCAGTTCGACTCGGCTTACGTGGACTGGGTCATCACTGCATTCATGTTTCTGGCAGGAATGAACTTCGCCCTCCATTTCCGGCTGTTGCGAGGAAAGGCCATCACGGTGATTCATGACACTGAACTGAGAGTCTACACGGCCATAATGCTGGCGGCCGCTCTGGCCATGACGCTGTCATTGTGGGAGCCACTCAGGTCGATCATGCCCGGAACGGCCGGCTCGCAGGGCTACGAAGGCTTTGTCGAGGCGCTGCGTTTCGGCACGTTCCAGTCAGCGTCGATCATGACCACCACGGGATTCGCGACAGCGGACTACGAGTTGTGGCCGCCCCTAGCCATGGCCGTCATCTTCCTGCTCTTTTTTGTCGGAGGCATGGCTGGCTCCACGGGGGGCGGGGTGAAAGTGGTCCGGCATGTTCTGCTGTTCAAGAATTCCTACAAGGAGATTAAGCAGCTCATTCACCCCCAGGCCCTGCTGAATGTCCGCCTCAACGGTAAAGTGGTGTCTCAGGACGTGATGCGGAACGTGCTCTCGTTCATTGTGCTGTATCTCGGTCTCCTCGGCATCGGCACGCTCGCACTCGCCGTAGTCGGAGTAGATCTGCTCACCGCCTTTGGGGCGGCCATTTCAAGCGTGGGTAACGTCGGTCCGGGATTCGGCACACTTGGGCCGGCCGAGAACTACGCGCATCTTCCAGGTATTGCCAAGTGGTTGTTGGCCTTTCTGATGGTAGCAGGCCGGCTGGAAATCTTTACGATGCTGATCATCTTCGCCCCGTCTTTCTGGAGGCGGTAGTGGCAAATATTGCCGCGGAATTTTGGTCCAAAGTTCCTTTTTAGGTCGAAAAGGGGCTGTTTTGTCGGGCACGGCACTTGTTAGGGGAGAGGTACACCCCGAAAAAGACTTCCAGTCCGATGACCCACAAAGACCACATGGAACGATTTGCCCGCCGCGTACCCGGTGGAGGAATCGCGTGGGAAAACGCCGTTTTCTCCAAAGACCAAGGCGAGGCAGGAGGTCTCTTGGACGCCGCCGTCGATATCGCGTGGGAGCGACTCTTGGCCGGAGCCCGTCGTGGAAGGGTTCGTCTGGATATCAATCGTCAGGGGCGTCTATTGGTCTTCCGCCTGGAAGGCCCTAAGCGTGAGCCTGAACTGCCGTTCGCCCACGCCTGAACGTTAGATCTGATTCAGACCGTCGCCTTGACATCCGAGAAGTCTCGCCAGCCGAAGTAGTGCAGGGCGAAGCGCATCTTGTAGGCCTTCATCTTCCCGAATCCGGGCAGTCTGACCAAGGCCTTGGCGACCTCTTCTACGGACCACTCGGGCGGCCATAGGTTGGCTGCATCCCCGTGGTACTCGTCAGCCAGAATGCGGCATACCTGCTGCGTGTAGTCGGCCATCTTGTTCGTGAATCGGTGCACCGCCGGCTTCTCGGCAAAGAGGGCCCGAAATTCGTCCCCGTCGATGTCAGCGATCTTGGCCGGATCCAGATGCCCCAACCGATCCTCGAGACGCTTGGCGCCCATGAAGGCACTCTCAGCGAGCATCCGCTGGTCGTAGAGCATGCCCAACAGGACGGCATTGGGATCCGACCGGAGGTAGGCATCAGCACCCGGGTCACCGGTCATGGTGCCCTCGTTCCAGAATCGATTCATCATCCGGACTAGGCCCCCATCGAGGGAGCCAGAGTCCATTGGGGACGTCGGAACGGGATTGGGAGACGGCTTGGTCATCCGATCCCGGAGCTCCGTTTCCAGGTCGATCCGGTAGGGGAGTCCATAATATCGATATCCATCGCGGTCAGTTCATTCCGGATTTCGTCTGCGCGTGAGAAGTCACGGTTTGCACGGGCTTCGTTCCGCTCAACAAGCAATCCCTCGATCCTCTCGGCTTCCGCGCTAGCCTCTGCCTCAGGTTCTGGAATGACCTCCGTCGGATGGACGATTCCGAGGACATCATTGACTTTCTCCAGCCACTTGAGTCCAGCTTGACCCGACTCGGCATTCAGGTGCCTGGCCATCCCGTGGATGAGTTTGAGACCCTCAATCATCGCGGCCAATGCCTCGGGCGTGTTCAGGTCCTCCCTTAGGGCAGCAAGCACCCGATCATAGAGCGCCTCGAGGCGGTCACCTATGCGGTCCTCGCCCTCGCCGGCGGCTGACTCAAGAATTTCAATGGCCGTGACAATCCGCTCACGGTGCTTGACGGATGCCTTGAGCGTGGCCTTAGTAAAGTTGAACGGTTTGCGATAGTGGCCGCTCAGGAGCGCCATCCTCAGTGCCAGCGGGTCCACGCCCCATCCATTCTCGCTCTTGGGCGAAGTCAGCTCCCGAACTGTCAGGAAGTTGCCGAGACTCTTCGACATCTTTTCTCCCTCCACCTGAAGAAACCGCGTGTGGACCCAGTGTCCTGCAAAGGGCTTCCCCGAAAGGGACTCGGCCTGGGCAATCTCACATTCGTGATGTGGGAACGTTAGGTCCTCGCCGCCAGCGTGCAGATCCAGGGTCTCGCCCAGATAGCGTGTGGCCATCACCGAGCACTCGATGTGCCAGCCCGGGAAGCCCCATCCCCAAGGGCTGTACCACTGCATGAGGTGCTTCGCATCCTTCTTCCAGAGTGCGAAGTCGCGGGGATCGCGCTTTTCTGGGTCCGAGACTACTTCGCGCACTTCTTGCTCGAGCGATTCGGCGTCCACGTTGCCGGACAGTTTACCGTACTCGGGAAAAGAGGCGACGCGGAAGTAGATACCCTGACTGGTCTCGTAGGCATGGCCCTTGGCCAGGAGCTTCTCGACAGCCTCGATCTGCTCGCGCATGTGCTCCGTGGCCCGCGGCCTGACCGAAGGCTCCAGGAGATTCAGCGCCTGCCAGTCCTTGATCAACGCGCCTGTATAGTACCGGGCCAGATCCCAGACATTGGAGAACCGCTCGCCCTCTTTTGACTGCAGGGCTTTCGCCATCCGGTCTTCGCCCTCGGAATCGGCCGAGTCGTCCTCGGTCAGATGGCCTACATCGGTGACGTTGGTCACGTAGG
>JBLFXH010000289.1:0-4076 GCA_047611125.1 Rhodothermales bacterium | reverse complement strand
AGGGTCGGCTGATAGAAGGCGCCGACCAGGTTCTTCCCGGTGCGGTGGTTGATGCCCGTCTTGCCGCCGATGGACGAATCAACCTGGGCGAGCAGGGTAGTGGGCACGTGGACGAGCGGTACTCCCCGAAGCAGCGTGGCTGCAGCAAACCCGGCCAAGTCCCCGATAACGCCGCCGCCCAGAGCGACAATCGGCGTCTTGCGGTCAATACCCCACTCCAAGGCAGCCGAATAGATAGCCTGAAGATGCTCGGGCGTCTTGGTGGTCTCCCCGGGTGGCAGGGCCAATATCCGCGGCTCCCAACCGTCATCTTGAAGCGCCCGGTCCACGGTCGGGCCGTAGAGTTTCGCCACGTTGCGGTCGCTGACAATCAGCACTCTCCCTGGCCTCAGTCCGGCCTCCCTCATCACCAAGGCCAACTCCCCGAGCGGACGAAAGGCCACTGGATAACCTTGTCCGGAAGGGAAGCGAACGCGCAGCGTGGAATCGGATCTCATTCAGTTCGAGAAAAGTCAGGTCGTCGTGGGGCTCGAGGCTATCGTAGAAACTACGGCGTGCCGAGCGAATGCGGGTGAGAATATGCTCGGCCGAAGTGGAAGGGGACATTTAGCTAAGCGCGGGCACCACAGGAGAACCCAATCGTAGGACCCCGTCGATCCCACAGGCCCCCCTCTCGCCGCGTATGTGCTTGATTCTATTTGCCGTCAACGAACACCCGGATTTCCCCGTGGTGGTAGCAGCCAACCGGGACGAGTTCCTTAAGAGACCAACGGCTCCCGCACGGCGATGGAGCGAAGGTGAGGGCATCCTGGCAGGGCGGGACCTTACAGCCGGTGGGACCTGGCTGGGCGTTAGTCCGGCCGGAAGGGTGGCAGCCGTTACCAACGTCAGAGAGCCGGGCGCTTTTGTGGCCGATGCCTGCTCCCGCGGAGATTTGGTCACGGGACTCTTGGAGCATGACGGTGCTGCGAGTGACTTCCACCAGGACTTGCAGGGGGCCAGTTTCAACGGCTTCAACCTGCTCAGTATTGAAGTCGGGGAGGCCGTTCACGCCTCCAATCGGGGCTCTGCTGTTCTTCCCAAGGTCACGTCGGTCTTCTCGGGCGTGCACGGGCTCAGCAATGCCAGTCTTGACACACCGTGGCCAAAGGTGGTGGATGGACGCATCCGATTGGCAGAGGCGGTGAAAGGACTGGACCCGGCTCGAATCGATTGGGAGCCGTTCCTATCGCTGCTTCGGGAGGCCGATCCGGCCCCCGACAGCCGGTTGCCACGTACCGGCGTTCCTGTGGAACTCGAGCGGTCCCTGTCGCCGCCTTTTATCCGGACCAAGGGCTACGGCACGAGGTGCTCCACAATCGTTCTGCTCGGAAGGGATGGACTATGTCATTTTTTGGAGCGCACCTTTCCCACGGCGGATGGTCGCGCATTCGAAGATCGAACGTTCACCATGGCTCTGAAGCCAATTGCCTCACAACTCTGATGGGAACGCATCTCTCTCCGGTTCAGGTACACATCGGAAGAGAGCGCTACACCTCAAGAGTCACTGCGCGTACGCACAGCCTGAAAGCCGATGAACCCGCTTCCCTCGGTGGAAGTGACCTGGGGCCAACGCCGTATGAATACCTGGCGGCGGCTCTCGGAAGCTGCACGGCCATTACGCTTCGTATGTACGCGGATCGGAAGGAGTGGCCACTGGAATCCGTCGACGTAGAGGTCTCGCACGCGAAGGTGCACGCCGAAGACTGCGACTGTGAGACCACGGCCACGGGGCGCATCGACCTGATCAGTCGCGTGATCACGCTGCACGGTGACTTGGATCGGGCGCAGCGGATCCGCCTCATGGAGATCGCGGACAAATGTCCGGTACACCGCACGCTCACGGGCAGCATCGTGGTCAAGACCAGCGAGTTGCAGGCGGCGTAGGCCGCTGCTTCGGGAGACGGCTTAGGCCGCTGGCTCCGGGAGGCGGCTTAGGCCGCCTATGCCTGCTCCACGCCCAACCCTGCACCCATCGGCATCACGGGTCGGCCCCCTGCGAAGGTGACGCCGCGGAAGGGGTCATTGGCCAGTAACTGCGCGCCATCGAGGTCGGCGAAATCCGCCAAGGGAGCCAGAGTGGCCGCTGCCGTAATGGCGAGCGAGCTCTCAACCATGCAGCCGAGGACTACCTGAAAATCAAGCGTCCGTGCCAGGTGAACCAAGGCACGACTGGCGGCGATGCCGCCACATTTGGCCAGCTTGATGTTGACGCCGTCGGCAGCGCCGGCCAGAGCTATGGCATCGTCCGAGCGGCTGAAGCTCTCGTCCGCGATCAGGGGAGGGGAAGATGACTTCGGGAGGAGGCGACGAAGCAGATGCCAGTCCTCCGGGTCTGTGTCCGCAATCGGCTGCTCCACAAAGAGCAGGTTCAGCTCATTCAGACGCGGGATGATGCTGACGGCCTCGGGTATGGACCACGCACCATTGGCGTCAACACAGAGTTCGGCATCGGTCAAACTGCGTACACGTTGCACGATGGCGATGTCTCGCTGGGCGTCACCCGAGCCAAGCTTCAGCTTCAGCCGGGGGTGATCCGGCAAGCTGTCCAGCGTGAGATCTTCAAGACGCTCTGGAATGGAGACCGTCATGAAACTTACCGGAGATCTCGCTGGGTCTACGCCCATCAAGACGTGGAGGGGCTGCCCTATACGCTTGGCCCAGGAGTCGTGAAGCGCCATGTCCAGGGCGCATCGCGCGGGTAGCGGACCGGCGGGGAGGCGGCCGAGCCAAGAGACAATCGGCGGGGGCTCGTCACTACTCCACTCAGGCAGAGTGATGGAGGACAGCCAGGCGTGGGCCGTGGCGTAGTCAGTCGGCAAATAGGGCGGGAGACCTGCTTCTCCGCGGCCGCCATTGACTTCCACGAGTACGTTTGTGCGCTCCACAGTGACCCCGTGGGCGATGCGAAACGGAGCCTGCAACCGGAGATGAAGTGGGGAGACCGAAATCTGCATGAGACTGGGGGGTGACCTTATAGCCATACGCGCCTAGCGCCGCCGTCATGGGCGAGCAAGGCACCTAGGGGGTCCGAAGGGTCGATGGAGTCTGATGGTACGTCAAAATGCGCCCGGGGTGCTCCCGGCTGGACGTCGAGTCCCGATCTGCGGCGGGCGGAGCATGCACTGCGTGAGGCCCAGGCTCGAGCTGCTACACGGGTCTCTGGTGTCGGGAAGTGACCGATCGGGTGCAGGACCAGGCCGGAAACCGAATGGTCAGCTACCGGCCCCGCAAACAAGCCAATTGGGGCGCGGGGAGACCGGGATGCGGCCTCGACTACACGCTCGACGGCCTGCCGATTGACGGTGCCCTGGCCATCTCCGCAGCGCACCTCACCGCAGAGCTTGGAGGTTTGAGTAACCAGATCAGGCAGCAGCTCCAGGACCATAGCGCCTCCACGACTTCCGGCGAGGGCGTCCGCCCACCGCAGCCGGAGAGCCGGAAGCCCGCTCGCCTGGGCGGAAGCATCGAGAGCCAGAGCCAGGTCCATGACCTGCTTAGCGGTCATGGCAGTCGCCAGGTTGTCGAAAGACGCCAGAACTGGTAGACAGGGGACATCATCCGGAAGCGATGACAGGGCTCGGTTTACCCAGTCCCAGGCATGTGCGAGTGCGTCCTTTCCAAAAGGACCGAACTGGGGCGGAACCGAGAAGACGGCCTCCAACCCAACCGCCCCGCCCGCGATTCCGCGGCCGGGCCAGTTTCCAGCCGCCTCCAACGCCAGCGTCTCAACCGCAGACGCCGCGGCAACGGAGCCAAGCTCCGCTGCCGCGGCGTCTACAAGTCGTTCAATCTGTTGAGCTTCCAAGTAGGGAAAGGGGTGGCCCCTTTCCCTACGGCTTGGTAAGAGCCGTGAAGTAGGTAGTCACTTGACCGTTCTGGACACGAAGTACGCGTACAATAAACGAGTCTGCTGAGTCAATGTCCGCGTAGATGCGTCGGAAATCGCGTTCATTTTCTACGGGCTTGCGATTGGCCTCGGTGATGAGGTCACCCTGACGCACGTCGCCGTCGCGAAATGCCAGACTTTGTGCTTC
>JBLFXH010000288.1:0-4085 GCA_047611125.1 Rhodothermales bacterium | reverse complement strand
TCCGCCTTGCGCGGACGGGACGGTGCATCCAGCGGTTTTATTCGCAGCTCGACTGGTGGGTGTGCATCGGGTTTTCCGAGTTGGCGGGGCACAGGCCATTGCCGCCATGACCTTCGGGACCGAGACCGTCCCGCGCGTGGACAAACTCTATGGCCCGGGGAATCAGTATGTGACGGCTGCGAAGCAATGGGCAGCCCTTCTCGGCCGAGGCGTCGATATGCCCGCCGGGCCTACGGAGGTGGCCATCCTCGCAGACGCCACGGCGGATCCGGCCTTCGTGGCTGCTGACATGCTCTCGCAGGCCGAGCACGGCACCGACAGCCAAGTCTTCGTGGTCCTGACCGCGGAGGCTCTTCTTGCTCCAATTCAGGCGGCGCTTGAGACCCAGCTGTCCGATCTACCCAGGCGCGACACTGCCGCTGGTGCACTTCAGAACAGCGTCATGGTGGTCGAGCCGGATTTGGACGCGGCAATTGACCTGCTCAACGCCTACGCAGCCGAGCATCTCATTCTCAGTACCGAGAACGCTTCGGGTATCGCTACCAGGATTACCAACGCAGGTTCGGTTTTTGTAGGGCATCTGACCCCTGAGTCTGCCGGCGACTACGCGTCGGGCACCAATCACACCCTGCCGACGGGCGGCGCCAGCCGGGCGTTCTCCGGAGTGAGTGTAGACTCATTCGTCCGCAACATCACTTTCCAAGAGATCACCGAGGATGGACTCCGTGCACTGGGTCCGGTTGTCGAGACTATGGCCAGAGCGGAGAAACTGGAAGGCCACGCACGCGCGGTTGCCAAACGGCTGGATACGCTCCCGGAAGCGTCGGAAACGGGGGCCCGCATCGGCCAAGTTTCGCGCCAAACCTCGGAGACTGACATCTTCCTTCGCGTCAACTTGGATGGCTCAGGACGAAGTCAGATCTCCACCGGTCTAGCCTTCTTCAACCATATGCTCACGCAGATCGCCCGCCACGGCGGCGTGGATCTGGATGTCCAGGTTACCGGCGACCTCGAGGTGGACGAGCACCACACCATCGAGGACACGGCTATCGCCCTCGGCACCGCCCTGCGTTCCGCCCTGGGAGATAAGCGTGGGATTCAACGCTACGCCTTCCTGCTACCCATGGACGAGGCGCTCGCTCACGTGGCCCTGGACTTGGGAGGACGGAGCCATCTGGTCTGGGATGTGCCATTTGCCAGAGACAGCGTCGGCGACGTACCCACGGAGATGTGGGCGCACTTCTTCAAGAGCTTTTGTGATGCGGCGGCCTGTAATCTCAACGTCAAGGCGTCCGGCGACAACGACCATCACATTATCGAGTCGGTGTTCAAAGGCTTGGCGCGCTGCCTTCGTGACGCGGTCCGCAAGGGCCCCGATGACTCGATTCCAAGTTCAAAGGGGGTGCTTTGAACGTTGCTGTCATCCGTTACAACGCGGGCAACATACGCAGTGTGGTTCACGCCCTTCGCCGCCTTGGCGTGGAGCCGGAAGTCACCAATGACCCAGCGGCTCTCAGGGCTGCGGACCGGGTGATTTTTCCGGGTGTCGGCGAGGCTTCTTCGGCGATGCGCTATCTCCGGGAACGCGGACTCGACACGCTGATCCCTCAGCTTGAGCAGCCGGTTCTTGGAATCTGTCTGGGTCAGCAACTCCTCTGTCAGAGTTCCGAGGAGAATGACGCCGAGTGCCTGGGCGTGCTGCCCGGAGCGGTACGACTTTTCCCGCCCAAAGACAAAGTGCCACACATTGGCTGGAACAGTGTAAGCAAGCTGGTGGGCCCGCTTTTCGCTGGCCTAGATGAAGAGTCTCATGTCTACTTCGTCCACAGCTACTATGCCGAGGCGGGCCCGTTGACCACAGCGTTGACTAACTACATTCTGCCCTTCAGTGCCGCAATGCAGCACCGAAATTTCCACGCGGTCCAGTTCCACCCCGAAAAGAGTGGAGCCGTGGGCGCGGCGATTCTAAACAATTTTCTGACTCTATAGCCATGTCCTACGCTCTGGTTGGCAAGAACGTCCGTGTGCATCTCTACTCCCGCGACGGCGTCACCCTGGGGACAGTCAGCGGGCGGGTGGTCGATTTCTCCCCGAAGGTGAAGGTGGGGCCAGGCATGAACAAGGACCTCGTCTATGTCGTGGACATCAAGACGGGAGATCCTGAGGTGCCTTACAAAAACAGCACCGGTGAGGAGAACGAATCCTGGTTCGCCGTTCAGGACATTGAGGTCATCGACGAGGAGTCTCCAAGACTGTTCAGCAACTAGGAGATAAGAGCAAGGGCTAATTGTCGGCGTCGGCGGCCAAGAGGGCTTGGGTAGCAGGATTTTCGTCAAGGTCGTGATCACGAATGATTGTGTCCTCGAGGGTATCTTGAATGGCCACCAACCCTGCCCCCAGCATGCGCGCCCTTCCCCTCGTTCTGGTTTTCATTGCGGCCTGCGCCGCTCCCGCTTCCGAGCCACTACCGTTCGATGGCGACCCATGGCCTGAGATTCGGCAGGACAGGATCCACCGCTTGCTTCCCGCGGCCATGGACAAGGCAGAGGTCGACGCCTGGCTGACCGTGTGCCGGGAGAACAGCAACGATCCGCTAGCACGCCACGTGGGTTGTGAGAATGCTGGCGGTACGGCGGCCTTCCTGTTTTTCCGCACAGCGGACGGGGTGCGACCTGTGGCCATATCTCCAGCGGGAGAAGCCACATCTCTGGCGGAGTTGGGGACACACGAAGTGATTCCGATCGAGAGGGGCACTAGCATTTGGGGTCACGTCGTCGACCAACTCGAACTGTACGATTCGGAGGCGCTGGCCATCAATTCTGGCGGACGGGCCGCCGCAGATGGCCTGTCCCACACCCAGTACCTGGCTTTATCCGCGGGTCTGGGCGCAGACTGGATGGCCAAGGCCGAGTCTTCGGAGGCGCTGGTTGTGGCCTGGCTTTCGGTCAAGACGCCGGCCGAGGTAGAGATTATGCGCCGCGCGGCTGCACTTACCGCACTTTGGGAGGAGGAGGCGTACGGCGAAGTGATTCCGGGCACTAGCACGGACCTCGACATCGCGCGCTTTCTGGAGGCAAAGATGACTGCCGCGCAGGTCGGAGACGGGTGGTCACCGGCTCAGAATCCTGCCGTCAATTCGGGTAAGGATCGAGGACATTCTCACCCGACAGATCGGGTCATCCAGCCGGGTGAGTTTATCCAGACTGATTTCGGCATCATGGTCCATGATATGTGGGTGACTGACATCCAGCGGTTTGCATATGTGCTTGCCCCTGGGGAAACGGAGGCTCCTCCGGAGGCCCTTCAGAAATGGCAGACAGCTGTTCGCGGAAGCCGTGCTGCATTCGAGGCCATGAGGCCCGGCGCGTCCGGTGGCGAGGTGGATCGAGCGCAGCGTGTTGTACTTAATGAAGCAGGCTCTCTCCCCGTGATGTGGGGTACCGGTCACCCGGTTGGGTACTGGGCCCATGATGTTGGCCCCCGTCTTGGAGGTGGCAACCTCGGCCGCCGGCTTTCCCAAGACCCGGAGCAAATTCTGGAGCCAGGAATGACATTCGCCTTCGACGGATTCTTCTCCTGGCCTCTTTCGGACTCCACCACCAAGACGCTCTCGGTCGAGGAGATGGTCGTGATCACCGAAGACGGTGCCGAGTGGTTGACGCCGCCTCAGGAAGACCTGATTCTCATCCCAAGCACTCTATAGTGATGCGCCTTTCCTGCCTGTTTGTGGCGCATCCGGAGTCCTCGGGCCCGGCCCCAGTCTTTCTGGTGATGCACGAAAACCGGGGTCTGACCGATTCCGTGCGGCTGTTTGCCGACCAGGCCGTGGGTCTTAAGGCAAGGTCTCCGACAGTCGATACCCCAAGGACATCTTCGTAAGGAGGCGCTGTGCTGAGGCCTACTCACCGGGGGCGTTCAAGTATGAGGTCTGGCTGCCATCGCGCTTGCGTGGCCTGATTGTTAGGATCAGGGAGGCAGTCGACTCTGCGACGTCAGTTGGTGTGCTACGCCGCTGATGTTGCGGGCGTGGGGGCCGTTAAGTAGATGTCATGTTCCTTTTTACAGGTTGCACTTTCCTGTAAATA
>JBLFXH010000287.1:0-4102 GCA_047611125.1 Rhodothermales bacterium | reverse complement strand
CCGCGCAATTGGAGGCCTCGGACGTCTGTGATGCTGGGCGGCAGGTGCAATCGAATCCGACCGAATCGGTCTTCGAGCTGTTCGGCCGCCTGACTCAGCGCGTCCGAGCGCTGATGAACGTCCGCCTCCCCGTACTCTGGCAGCAAGAGTCCGCTGTACGGCGTGAACAGGGGCAGCGCTACTTCAAGGAGCAGGCCACGCTTGCGAACACCAAGGGCCGCTCCGATTGGGGCCGCCGCCTGGTCGAACCGGAGGTACTCCAGCTCGAGTCTGGATACCGCGCCCATTGCTTCCAGATAGCGGGCATCGCCAAAAACGGTCGCGTGGAAGGAGGCAGCCATGGCCTCATTCCATTCAGCGTCGCGATTGGCCGGAGAGGTCAAAGGATGTATTGACTCAGGTCCCTGTTCGCTACGATATCCGTCAACTTCTCCTCAACAAGAGCACGGTCCACCACAATCGATGTGTCCGAGATCACATCCGGGACATCAAACAGGATATCCTCGAGGAGCGTGGTGAGAATTGTATGCAGTCGGCGCGCGCCGATGTTCTCCACGTCGGCATTGACCTGAGCCGCGATTCGGGCCACGTCTTCGATGGCCTCATCGGTGAACGAGACTTCGATGCCCTCCGAAGCAAGAAGAGCCTGATACTGCTTCAGAAGTGCGTTCTTCGGAAGCGTCAGAATCTTAAGGAAGTCGCCCTCTGTCAGGCTTTGAAGCTCCACCCGAATGGGGAAACGTCCCTGGAGCTCGGGAATCAAATCACTGGGCTTGGCCACGTGGAACGCGCCCGAGGCAATGAATAGAATATGGTCGGTCTTGACGAGACCGTGCTTGGTCATCACGCCCGATCCTTCAACGATGGGAAGCAGGTCACGCTGGACGCCCTCACGTGAGACGTCCGGGCCACCGCCGCCTCCACCGCCGCCAGAACGCGAAGCAACCTTGTCTATCTCGTCAATGAAGACGATTCCGGATTGCTGAACGCGCGTGACCGCATCCTTGTGGACACGGTCCATGTCAATCAGCTTCTGAGCCTCCTCCTGAGCGAGAACGCCACGGGCCTCACTGATGGGCAGCCGGCGCTTCTTGCGTTTCTTGCCGCCACCGAGACCCCCGAAGAGATCCTGAAGATTGACGCCCATCTCCTCCATACCCTGTGGTCCAAAGACCTGCAACATGGGTGAGGATTCTGCTGAGACTTCGACCTCCACCTCGCGGTCATCCAAATCTCCGGCCAGAAGCATCTTGCGAAATTTTTCCCTGGTTCGGGACCGCATCTCAGCTTCGGATGGCGGAGCCTCGGTTGGTTCAACCGTGGCGGGCGGCGCCATCGAAAACCCGGGACCGGCAATGGTCCCGGTAGGGGTAGCTCGCGGTGGAGGGGCTGGGATAAGAAGATCGAGGATGCGCTCGTCGGCCTGCTGCCGCGCCCGCTCCTGAACACCTTCTGCTTGCTCTTCCCGGACCATGTTGATGGCGATGTCCATGAGGTCGCGGATCATCGACTCGACATCCCGACCCACATAGCCCACTTCGGTGAACTTGGTGGCCTCGACCTTGATGAACGGTGCGCCCGCAAGTCGAGCCAGTCGCCGGGCGATTTCGGTCTTGCCGACGCCGGTGGGCCCAATCAGAATGATGTTGTTGGGCATGATCTCGTCGCGGATCTCTGCGGCGGCATTCATCCGCCTCCAGCGATTCCTCAGCGCGATGGCCACACTCTTCTTGGCTTCGTCCTGCCCGACGATGTAGGTATCCAGTTCCGCGACGATCTGCCGCGGGGTTAGCTCACTCATCCACTATTCCTCGAGGCCCGGCGTCGGAAAACGTCAGGCCTGACTGTCTTCGTATTCGTGGTCGTCCTTGTCAACGTCTTCCGAGTCCGTCGACGGATAATCATCGGCGGCGCGTACATCTGCCACGTCCGGATGTTCGTCGTTGATCATCAGAACGGTATAGTCAAATGGATAGCCGCGTCGCTTCTCCAACCAGACTACGCCCGCCTCCTGAAGGAGGTTCACAAGATCCTTGGGTTCCCCGTCCTCTTCGGGCAGGGTCTCACTCATCTTTCGGAGGAGGGGCGTGAGATAGACCTCTTCATACTGACCGAAGTGGTCCTCGATTAGTTCGAGCACGCGGTAGGCCGCGGCATCCTCGATCCTGCTTACCTCGACCGGAGCCCGGACCTGAGTCTCGGGATCCCCAGCCAGCTGGCCGGTGGAGTCCGATACCTGCCGCCGCCGCGCCATCGAGTCTTGGTCATTACCGTCCAACAGGTAACGAGCGTTCAGGAATGCATCAGAGACCTCACTCCATAAGCCCGTCATGGAGGATGGCAGGTCAAGGGACGCCACAAGCACAAACTTGCCGAATCGCTGCAGGTGCTGGATCAGGGGGACATACCAGTTGTCTCCCGAGAGAATCACATAGGCCGCCAGGTCTGGTCGCGAGTGGAGGAGCTCCGTGGCGTGCATAGTCAGACTCTGACAGGCATCATTCGCTTGTATTCCGGCCGGGACGTACCGGGTCTCGATACCCGAGGCAGCCAGGGCCGCCATGACGGCGGCGGGGTCCTCGGTTGTTGTGCGGAAATCGCCGTATGCGATGACACGAGCGGGCTTAATGCGCAGCTCCTCACTGAGGTAGCGGCGCAATTCCTGAACCAGGTTCAGGACTACGGAGTGTTCATTCTTTGACCCCGCTCCGAGGAGGCCGGTCAGGTTGTCAAAATCGACGAGAATGAGTGCGAGGTTGTCGCTCAGCTCCGCGCTGTTGGGGGGTCGGAGTCGTGCCATTGTACCTGTGCCAGACTATCCCGATGCGTCTAGCTCCAGGATTGTCTGATTGTGATTCGTGTAAATGCAGATGTCTGCCGCTATCCCCAGTGATTCCCTCACGATCTCCCGAGCGCCGAGCTCTGGGGAGTGCTTGACCAGGGCGCGGGCGGCTGCCAGAGCAAAAGGACCGCCTGACCCAATGGCCAGAACGTCGTCATCGGGTTCGATGACGTCGCCGTTGCCGGAGATGAGAAAGAGCTTATCCGGTGAGGCCACCGCTAGAAGCGCTTCCAGCCGTCTCAAGTAGCGGTCTGTTCGCCAATCCTTTGCCAACTCAACGGCGGCCCGGGTTACCTGCCCGCCGTATTGCTGAAGCTTTTCTTCGAAACGCTCGAAAAGCGTAAACGCGTCTGCCGTCGAACCAGCAAAACCGGCCAGGATCTTCCCGTCGTGGAGCGCGCGGACCTTCTTGGCCTTGTGCTTCATGACGGTGGCACCCAGCGTAGCCTGTCCATCAGATCCCAATGCCACGCGTCCGCCCAAACGCACGCCAACTACGGTAGTGCTGCGGATTCTGGTAGAGGACTCTGACGAAGACTCGGCTGTGCCTAGGGACAACGACTCAGGGGATAAACGTTTGTGCAATTAAATATCGGCGTCGAATGCCGAGTTGGGAATACGAAAAAGTACGTAGAAGCCACTGATCTTCAGCAACCTAACCCTGTTAGGTTGCAACAACTACCGGCGATACCTGGCCAGGGTTTCGGCGACAGCGTCCTGCAGCCTGCGTGCGGCGGCCGATGAACCCGGGTACATGTTCACCATCACGCTAAAGGCTAGCGGGGTGCCGCGACTGGAGTTGACATAGCCGCTCAGCGTCGAGGCTCCGGTGAAGGTCCCTGTTTTGGCGCGGACATTTCCGGCGGCCGGCGTCCCAATCATCCGGTTCTTGAGAGAGCCGTCAATACCGGCCACGGGTAACGATCGGACGTACGCCGTTCTCGTCGAGTCATCGGGATGCTGCCACATATAGGTCAGTAGCCGCGTCGTCATCTCCGGCGCGATGAAGTTCATCCGGGAGAGTCCGGAGCCGTCGGTGAGCTGAATGTGCGCGGTGTCCACACGGGCCGTCCCCAAACTGTGCCGGCCTCGTGCCCAGCCCATCGCTGCGGATCCCGGCGGAGCATCGGATGTGGTGTCCGGAAAGACCACACCAAGCGTCTTAAGAACCTGCTCGGCGTAGAGGTTGTGGCTGTCCTTGTTGATGACATCGACAACGGCCTTGAGGGGCGGCGACTGGTGGGTGGCCACGACGCGTGC
>JBLFXH010000286.1:0-4173 GCA_047611125.1 Rhodothermales bacterium | reverse complement strand
AGCGAGTTCAGCGTCAGCGGATAGTAGTCCGGAGTGGTTAGTTCCTTCTCGATCAGCACGCCGAGTACGCGCACTTCGTCGGCAGTGAAATCCATCGTCTGGGTGGTTACAGGTTCAAAAGAAAGTCCAGCGAGGAGTCGGCATCCAGTTCTGCCGGCGGCTGAGGACCCTTGAAGATACGGGCACTCCTCGACCCCAGCAGTCGAGCTCCATTCGCGTCGCGTAGAATAGCCGATCCTTCACGCAGTCCGATCACCGGCACGGAGGGATTCACCTTCGCGAACTCGAGAATGCGCTCCTCCCGAGTCTCCCCCATGTGCCGGTCGGGATGGGCATCCAGGTAGTGCGGATTGATCTGAAAAGGCACCAGGTCCAGGGCCACGAACGAAGGCGGCTCAATGATGGGCATGTCGTTCGTCGTCCGGATCGTGGGCGAAGCGATGTTTGAGCCAGCGCTCCACCCGCAGTACGGCTTCCCTTCGGCCGCGGCTGCCCGAATCCGTTCAATCAACCCAAACTGGTACAGCTGGTGGAGCAGGTGAAAGGTATTGCCACCGCCGACGGCAACAGCATCGCACTCCTCTACGATGTCAGCGGGATTACCGCGATGCACCGACCGGACCTGGACGAGATCTCCAAGCGCGTCTGACACGGCCTTCTCGTACTCGTCATATCCGAATCTGACCGCGGCATACGGAACGAACGCCAAGGTCTTCGCGCCAGCTAGAAAGTCTGAAAACCACGGCCGGGCGTGTGCCAGATAGCCTGAATCGGGGTTCCGGGAGTTGGACAGAAGAAGCAGGTTCATGGCTTGACGTGTAGTCGTGACCGAAGCTCTAGCCGGGCTGCCGCGCGCCCAGCTCCGCGCGCCGCCTCAACTCTCGAAGCATCCCCGGGAAGATGAAGCGGTGTGGGACATAAAACGTCGACCAGTACAGAAACCCCACCAGCCCCTTCGGCTCAAAAAAGGCTGTCTGTGTCAGTGCACACCCGCCTGATTTCAGAGGCATTATTTCGTATTGCAGCCAGGCCTTGCCGGGCACTTTCATTTCGGCGCGCAGGCGCAAGAGCTTGTTGACGTCCACTTCCTCGACGCGCCAGAAATCGACGGTATCGCCTTCCCGAAGTCGGTGGTAGGTCCTTCGGCCAGCCCGCATGCCGATGCCTCCGACGGCCAGATCCATGAGGCCCCTGAGCTTCCACAGCGCATTCGCATACAGCCAACCGTTCTTCCCCCCGAGCGCATTCAGTTCGCTCCAGATGGCCTTCGCCGGTGCGTCCACGTTCACCTGAAGGCGCTCCTGGACCATCCCCTTTTCCTGCTCCAGGCGGGTGACCATTTTCCGATCGTCGCCGCTGGAGAACGCATCGCTCCAGGTGGACTCGACTCCATCGCGTTCGAACCGGTGTAGCGCGAGCCTGACCGCGGGCTCGTAGTCCATCAACTCGATGTCGAACATGTCCAGCGCCTTGGTATCGCGGACAACCACCTCATTGTCGAGCCCCTTGATCAAGGGGCGGGCGATTCGGCTGTTCAGCGGGGTGACCAGACCAACCCACAGCGAGGAGAGGTACGGCGTGAGGACCGGCACCTCGAGAATGGGTCGTCGAAGCCCGCGTGCCCGTGCATACCCCCGAAACATATCCTGATAACTCAACACCTCTGACCCGCCGATCTCCAGAATCTGTCCGGTGCTTTCCTGGACTACGAGTGCCTGAGTCAGGTACTCGAGCACGTTTCGGACGGCGATGGGCTGCGTCTTGGTCCTGACCCATTTAGGCGTGATGAGAAGTGGGACACGCTCGGTCAAGTAGCGAATCAGTTCGAACGATAGGCTGCCAGATCCTACGATGACCGCGGCACGGAACTCGGTCACCGGGACCGATCTCTCGCGAAGCGTTTCGCCGGTCTCAATCCGGCTCTCCAGGTGCTCCGAACGCTTGTCTGACTTAGGGTTGATCCCGCCGAGATATATGATTCGGCCCACGCCCGCCTTCTCGGCGGCATTCGCAAAATTGGCGGCGGCCAGCCTGTCCCGATCCGCGTATTCGCCGCCGGCCCCGAGGGAGTGGATCAGATAGTACGCTACTTCGATGCCGTCCAGGGCGGGAGGCAGCGTGTCCGCCTCAAGGACATCTCCCTCCGCCACCTCGACGTCGTTTTCCCACGATCGCGTGGACAACCGGCTAGCATCGCGAACGAAGCAGCGTACCTGGTGACCCTCAGCCAGCAGGGAGGGTACCAATCGGCCACCGATGTAGCCGGTGGCGCCAGTGACGAGAATCCGCAGCGGCGTCAACTTAGATTCCGGACGCTATGAGCAATTCAATGTCCCTGTGCGGCATCCCAAACATCGAGGCCAGACTCTTCTTGGTCAGGTGGCGTCGGTAGACATAAGTCCCATTCCTCAGGCCGACGTCGCGCCAGAGCGCTTCGTGCACCGAGCCGGCATCCCCGATCTTCAGGAGGTACGGCACCAGAACGTTGGTCAGCGCATACGTGGCGGTCCGAGCCGCGTTGGATGGCATGTTCGGAATGCAGTAGTGGATGACGCCGTGCTTCACGAAGGTGGGCTGGGAGTGGGTAGTCGGGCGACTCGTCTCGATACAGCCGCCTTGGTCCATCATGGAATCGACAATAACGGAGCCCTTGGGCATCCGCATTACCATGTCATCGGTGACCAGCACGGGTGAGCGTTGACCGGCGGTCATCATGGCACCAATCACGACATCGGCCCGCTCAAGCGCCCCGCGAATGTAGCCGTCTGTTGCCATGGCCGTCGTGATGCGCCTGTCCAGGTAGTGCTCCATCAGGCGCAGTGCTGACAAATCATTGTCCAAAACGATCACGTGCGCCCCGAACGCAAGCGCAGTGCGAGCGGCCCACTCGCCCACGACACCTGCACCGAGAATGACAACCGTCGAGGGGGGGACACCCGAGATGCCGCCAAGCATCACACCCCTTCCTTCCCCGCCGGATTCCAGGTAGCGTGCGGCAATCTGAACCGCCATGCTCCCCATGATCTCATGCATCATCCGAACGATGGGAAGCGTGCCATCCGAATCGCGGATGAACTCAAACCCGATGCCAGTGATGCCCAATTCCATCAGGCGACGGAGGAAGTGCGGCGATGTGCCTCCCAGGTGGAGAGCGGAAATCAGGATCTGTTTTTCCTGAAGCAGCTCCGATTCGGCGTCAGATGGCGGGCCAACCTTTACAATTAGGCCGCAGTTGCTGTATACCTCCGCGGCCTCTGCCACGATCTGGGCGCCAGCCTCCGCATACTCCTGATCGGAGAACTTGGCTTGCTTGCCGGCCCCTTCCTGGACCTGCACCTTGTGCCCGTTGGCTACCAGGGCACTCACTCCGGAGGGAGCAAGCGCGACCCGTCTCTCCTCGTTGGAAACCTCCGATGGAACCCCGATTCGAATTTCCTGGTGGCGTTCCGCAACTTCGGCTCTCTTGTCCATGGTCCGGAGTCCATGCTCCACACCCAAACCCTGCAGGGCAGGCACTTCCATTCTGCGTCCTCAAATTTCGCGTAAGTCCTAAAATATACGGCTATTGACCGGAGTGTGCCCCCCGTTTCGACACGCTCGTCCAGTGCTGTAGGAGAATACCTCCGGCCACCGCCGCGTTCAGCGATTCAGTGCCCATCGGACCGGACCCGGCAATGGTGACAAGATTCGCGGCGACGGCCTTCAATTCTGCCGAGGGACCGTGTGCCTCAGAGCCGATCACCAATGCGGCATCGGCCGGCGGATTCCAATCTCCGAGGTCCACTCCATCCATGTCCGCAACAAACACGGTCCGATCTCCAAGGTCCGAAAGAACGGCTTCCATGGTAGCCCGGCGCAGGACAGTGACGTCCCAGAGCCCTCCCTGGCTGGAGCGGACCACCTTGGGTTGATACGGATCAGCAGAATCGGGGCCACAGATCACGCTGGTCATGCCGAACCACGCTGCCGTACGAATCAGCGTACCCACGTTGCCGGGGTCCTGAACGCCATCGAGTACCAGGCAGCCACCCGCGGGAATGGCCTCCTCAGACGGCAGGCGGACAGCCGCCACCACGCCCTGATCATTCTTGGCGTCGGAAATGCTCGCAAGATCCTTAGCTGCCCCCACTAGAACGGGACAGCCTGCCCTCGCGACCAGCGCCGTTACACGCG
>JBLFXH010000285.1:0-4177 GCA_047611125.1 Rhodothermales bacterium | reverse complement strand
CCACGTTGGCAAACGGGGTCTGCGAAAGCACCACCTTCATCCAGACGTTTCCGGTCCAGTCGTCTGCCCAGTCTTGGAGGAATTGCTCTTGCCGCTGCCCAAGTAGTTCTGCCCCGGGCACGCTTGAATCCCGGCCATCGTAGTCTACAAAGGTGGACCACCCATTCCGTATCTGAGAGTCGGGTAGCAGGTCCCGCGGAGCGGACTTCCACATTCTATCCGCCAGAATCGCGAAGCTGACGCCGCCGTAGACCATGTCCGTGTGGTACACCGTAATGCCCTGCAGGATGGGCGATGGGTCTACGGGATCCGGGAGATGGCCTGTCTGCGTAGCGTGGACCACATTCACGAATTCGGGTGGCATGATGTAGCCGCCGTTATCGGATGCCGGGATGTGCGGACCTACCGCCGCCTTCCCGCCCGCACCCCAGATGTTTCCGTGATACACATCGTGGTCATCGGGAATGACCACCGTCGGGTGGTTTCTGGTCAGCTCACCGAACGCTCCGAGAAAGCGGTACCAGTGGTTGAGATAGTCCACTATGGCTTCGTCGGTGGGCGCCCGCACGATCCCCTCGAGCCCGCCCTCGTAAAGCTGGTCACCGGCAAAGTAGAGTAGGTCCGGATGCTTGCTCTGGGTGAGCTTCACCAGCTCGGGGTGCGGGTACCAGAAATGTTCGGGCGTCCAGGATCCGTCGCCGCCCGATATATGATGGCAGTTCAGCCCTGCAATCACCAGCGGACGATTCTTCGGCTCGGCCGGGACATGCCCTTCATAGTGGGTCACCTTTCGCCTCCCGGGTCCCGTCCGAAGATCGTAGGCTACCCGAATATCCACATCTCGCTCGGCGTCCCAATTCTCTACGCGGAAGGTGGCTGTGCTCGCGTCGGTCCGGATTTCCGCTTCGGCGATGGGCTCCCAACCCCCGTCACTCTTCCGCTCTAGGCGGGCCGTCGGCGTGTCCATTGGGCCAAGAGGACCAAACTGGGCAGTCAGCTTCAGAACTCCGCGACTCTGGGTGTACAGAATCCCGAGAACGGGACCGCGAACTCGTTCTGGCGATGCCTCAATGCCGGCTCCAGACAAACGAATCGAATCGAAGCCGAAGCCCTCGCCACCGTCCGGACTGCCGTGGGAGGCCAAAGCGATGGTCCCATCGAACGCCTCAGTAGGGATGTTCTCTACTCGCCCTGCGGCAAGCACGGTCCCCGTCTTTGGATCAACGGCCCGGATCAGCAGCTCGCGGTTTGGCGTGGCGGAGATTTCCAGTGTAACCGACTCGGGCGCGGCAGCGCCCAGTGAGTCGGCGATTCCAAGAAGTGGCCAATCGGACGTCACGTAGTCACGGCGAGGCCCCGTATTCCCAGCGAACTGACCATTGTCGCGGACTATGAGCCGCCCTGCTCCGTCTATCCCTACAACAATGCCGCCCCCCGGAGCCGGCCAGTGGTGGGCGAGGACCGAAATACGGTGATCGATGTCGGGTGAACCCGCCCCTAAAAGGAACCCTCCCCAATCGTCAGGAGATCCGGATCTTCCTGCACCCAGAACCCGCGTCGAGACGGTGAAAGGAGCGCCTACCAGGCGGCTGCTGAGTAGGTGGGCCGTGCGCATGGGCTTGGATGCGCGGCCCTCTACGGCCTGAATCACGCCATCTCTCAACGCCCAATCCTGCAGTCGATTCGCGTAAAACTCCGGGCCAAGCCAAGTGCGCTCTGTCTCCGGCGCTACAGTTACGTCCATGTCTATCCGGTCTGAGCAGGCAGAAATGGCGAGGAGGAACACCAGGGGGAGATATCGCATCGCGGAAAACGGGGGGGGTGAGACGCAGTCGCGCTAAGCACCCAAGCTACCCAATAGCACTTCAGTAGCACTTCAGTAGCACTTCAGTAGCGCCGATTACGTCCGATACCACTGACAATCAGCGTCCCCTATGTCCCTCCGCCATACCTCGCTTGTTCTCGCGATACTCTTTGCGACCGCCCCCGCGGCCGCTCAGAATGGCGTTGCGCTTGGTCCGAACCCGGAATTCCTGCTCTCGCAGTACATCCATGACGTGTGGCAGACCAACGACGGACTGCCTCAGAACTCGGTCACCGACCTCGTGGAGACAGCCGACGGCTACCTCTGGTTCGGCACTCAGGAAGGGTTGGTCAGGTTCGATGGGGACACCTTTACGGTGTTCGACTCCAGGTCCGTCGAAGCCATGCAGCGCTCCGATGTGGTGGCCCTTGCGGTCGAGGCCGACGGCAAGACCCTCTGGATAAGCACCAAGGGAGCCGGCATAGTGATCTACCGAGACGGGGAATTTTCGCCACTGGTTGTTCCAGGTGTCACCCTGCCCCTGAATGTGACCCGCATTTCGATGACGCCCGACGGCGCGGTGTGGCTCGGCTCGATTCGAGGAGGCGTCGTGAGAATTGCTCCCGAGGGCACTACGGTCTTCGACGAGACCAACGGTTTTGACGGCACCTATTCCGGATCCGTGATTCGGGACGGAGGTGGCCGTATTCGGGTGGCAACCAATACGGGACTCTTGGAAGTAGCCGGCACCAGCCTTCGCCAGTCTGAATTTGAGGAATTTAAGGACGCGTTCATCTCCGCGCTGCACTCGGATGCTGACGGCACGATGTGGATAGCCACTCGAGGCGGGGCACTCTACGAAGCACGCCCCGGCCAACTGATCGACCATTCAGATTGGATTGCTGGACACGATGGGTATGTCACCGGCCTGCTGCGGGACGGATATGGGACGATGTGGATCTCTCATGTTGGCGCGGGTCTCTTTCGCGTCCGAGGCGAGCAGATTGATCGATTCTCGGAGGCGACCGGCCTCAGTGACAATCAGGTATCCGACATTCTAGTTGACTCCGAAGGCTCGCTGTGGATTGGCACCAAGGGTGGTGGACTTAATCGCTTACGCTCCGGACAATTTTCCCCGTTTGGAATTGCGGAGGGCCTGCCCCACGACAACACCTACACGGTGGCTTCCACGCCGGATGGATTGGTCTGGGTCGGCACGGAAAACGGACTGGTCGGTATCCGCGGTCGCACCGTGGTGCACACCATCGGTATGGCCGAAGGCCTTTCGGACCCGCACATCCTCTCCCTTGCTCCAGCCCAGGACGGTGGTATCTGGATCGGGACCCGGGGCGGGGGCCTCTACAAGTGGAACGGGGATCTTACCGACCATTATTCCACAAAGAACGGCCTGACCGGCGACGCCATTTTTGCGTTGATGGTAGATGAAAGCAATCGGCTCTGGATCGGTACCGACAACGGCGTGAACTACCTGGAAGGCGGCAGCCTCAGTTCCATCACTACCGATGACGGCCTCACCAGTCCCTACCCGACCTACTTTGCGTCAGACGGTGATGGGGTGTGGATCGCCACCCATGACGGAGGCCTGAATTACTGGAGCAACGGCCAAATAGTGAGGACGCTGACCATCGATGACGGGCTCTCCACGAACGAGATCCTGACAGTATCGGTCGATGACAAGGGCCGCGTTTGGGCCGGCGGCCTGGAGGCAGGCCTCAACCTGATCGAAGAGGACAGGATTACCGTCATCACGAGAGATGATGGCCTGTTCAACGATACGGTCATGAGCGCAGTACAAGATGCGCGGGGCAGGCTCTGGATCAGTTCGAACAAGGGCATCTTCTATGTCGAACTGAGTCAAATCGAGGCGTTCGCGCAAGGCGAGATCGACTCCATTATGTCCGTCGCGTTTGACACCCGGGATGGCCTTCGAGTAAATGAGGCCAATGGTGGCCAACAGCCTGCCGTTTGGCAAGCGGAAGACGATGCCTTGTGGTACCCGACCACTTCCGGCCTCGCACGCATCGATCCTAGCCAGATTGACGATGCGCTTCCGCAACCCACCATCCTCGTAGAAAATCTGAAGGTCGACGGTACCATTCTTGATTCTGGCGCACACCTGAGCCTGGCCGCGGGTGCTGATCGTTTGCACTTCCGCTTCACCGCGACAGAGCTGGCTCAGCCCACCCGAGTCAGCTTCCGCTACCGGGTGAAGGGCCACCGCGAAGATTGGATCCAGGCGGAATCAGGAAGAGAGGCCATCTACTCCAACCTCGGCCCTGGAGTCTATTCCTTCGAGGTCACCGGTACCCTGCCCAAGTCGAGTACCGAGGGGCAGATTGCCACCGTCTCGTT
>JBLFXH010000284.1:0-4189 GCA_047611125.1 Rhodothermales bacterium | reverse complement strand
GACAGACGGTCGTAGCGATGGCTCTGGCGTTCATCGTGATCGTACCCATCGCAGCCATGGCTCCTGCAGCGGAAGTCATGGGCGGGGCTTGGACTTCGACGGAGGCTGTTGAGGGAATCGACCTCGCGGCGCCTGAGGCGCCTGCTGCCACGGGGTTGGCCAAAACCGTCTCCCGTGGGATGCTTCCATCAGTGGCCGCAAGACGTCCGCACGTGTCGATTCCGGATACAATCGATACCCGCAAGCGAAAGGTGGTCGATGCGTTTATCGGCGCCCTGGGCGACGAAGACGAACAGATTCGCCGCCAGGCGGCTCACATGTTGGGTGAGATTGAGGATGAACGCGCCATTCCTGCTCTGCGCGAAGCGTTGAAGAACGATTCGTCTCGCGAAGTCCGTCGTGCCGCCCTCTGGGCCCTGTCCGAGATGGACTCGCAGGACATCATGCCCGTGCTTTTGGATTTGGCGGCTGACGAAACCGACGCCGAGGCTCGTCGCCAGCTAGCCTGGATGATTGGCGAAAACGCCGACCATGGAGACAGCCGAGCTGGTGAGGTCCTGACGCGCTTGCTCAAGGACAGTGACGCTGAGGTTAGGGCGACCGCAGTCTGGGGGTTGGCAGAGATGGAATACACTCCGGCCTTGAACGCCATCGTCGCCATGACGGAGGATAACAACGATGAGGTCCGCGAGCGGGCCGTTTGGGCTGTGTCCGAGTTGGCCGAAGACGCTCCAACTGACGAAGCCGTGGCCGCATTGACTCGGGCCATGGGAAGTGGCAACGCTGGGGTTCGGGAGACCGCCGCGTGGGCGCTGGGTGAGATCGAAGACCCCCGTGCGGTGAAGGTGCTGACCAAGGCCCTCAAGGATGGTGACCGTGAGGTCCGACGCAGAGCGGCACACGCCCTCCACGAAATCGATACTGAAGCCTCTCACCGCGCCTTGTCTGCAGCAATCGGGGACTCTGATGTCAACGTTCGCCGCATGGCGATGGAGGCGCTAGGCGAACTGGAGGACCCGGAGTCTATTGGCGTCTTGGAAGAGGCAGCGAGGGACTCGGATCAGAGCGTTCGCCACGCCGCGATTCACGCGCTCAGCGACATGGAGGATCAACGTGCCGCCGCCGCGCTGATTCGGGGATTGGAAGACGCCAGTCCCGAGATTCGGAAGTACTCGGCCCACGGGCTGGGCGAACTCGAATCAACGCCCGCTATGACGAACGGCCTGCGGAGGGCCCTTGGGGATGAAAGCGCAGAGGTCCGCCGCGCGGTGATACATACGCTAGCAGAACTGGAGGACTTGGCCTCCGCGGAAGCGCTGATTGACGCACTCTCCGATGATAGCGCCGCGAACAGACGGGCGGCCGCTTGGGCTGTGGCCGAACTCCTCGAAGACAGCCCAACTGACAAGGGCCTGGATGCGCTGGCGACGATGCTGCGCAACGACACCTCGGCGGAGAACCGCAAGGCTGCGGCCTACGCTCTGGGCGAGATGGGTAGCGGCCGAGCTATCGACGTCCTCCGCGCCGCCCTCGATGACGGTGACCGCGACGTTAGGCGGGCTGCCGCCAGCGCGCTCAGCGACATTGATTGGGATGAGGAGACCACCAACCAGGGTCAGGACGACGACTGGAACGACGACCTATCCAACTACCAAGGCATCCGGATTGACCTGAGCGACCAGCAAGTGTCCAGGGTCGGCCAGGCCTTGGGCATGGCGGTGGGCGACATCACCGAGATCGCGCTGGATGCCGCCGGTATGGCCATAGAGTCAATCGATCTCGGAAGCATCTTTCATTCCATTCGCCATGACCTCGGGAGTATCGACGTGGATGCGATGGTTGATGAGTTCGAGGCTGGGGTCGAGGGACTGGACGCCGAAATTGAGATTCAGATTCGGGGTGCCATGATATCTGGCCTCGCGACCCTTGCAATCGAGCATCCAGGCACGGGAGATTCGAAGGCCGCGATCCGTGCCCTGAAGCGTATGGATCACAGGGATGCTCGGAGAGCGCTGAGGAAAATTGACGACTGCGGGTGTTGATCAGCCGCTGAGGGAGAAGGCGCATTCGGTCGTGGAGTCGGGGCCTTGACGAGCGTCTGGTGCTTTTCGCGAGTGCCAGGAACAGGCCAGGCGGGCCCGGGCTCGTTTGCCGCTTCGAGTGATTCGTATCGAGAGCCGTCGTCCTTCCCCGGTCAGCCGAATGATCGGGAACGCTCCGTCCGGCGAGGCCTCATAGACGGCCATCACCGGGCCGCCGGGCTGAGTCTGGAATTCGACGATTGCGGCATCGAACCGCCATGCGGGCCCACGGTCTAGGTGGATCCGGAAGCGCAGGTATGACGAGGTAACCCTGTCTTTGGAAGCGAAGAAGGCTTCGAGATTGATGCTGGGGTTGCCGGGGATTTGCTGCGAGGCTCGGATTCTCCACTCCTCAGAGTTGGACGTCAGTCTGAGGGCTTCCGGTTCGAGAGCAGTCCTTGATGTCCGCAGCCTGCGGTCTATTCGGATATCGGTGGATCGGCTGGTAAGAGACAGGCGCATACGCTCCTGCACATCATCTTTGTCGGTAGAGTGGTCCACGGCCAGGGAAACGCTGCCGCGCCCGGTGGGCCAGCGCCCGGCCAGGGTTAGGCCCTCTTCGGAGGCTCCGCGGCCAGACCGGAGCCGGGGCGGTGCCGCGTGGTTGCCGAGTGCGGAGTAGCGCCTGGCGGCTAGCTGAAGGGTGGGGCCGGACCGTCTTGGGGTCAGCTTGACCGCGCCGACGGCCGAGCGGGGAGTGGCGGCCGCTTCGACTCGGGCCGGGCCGAGATTGGTTCGGACCCAGGCTTCCATCTTGCGACTCCCGGCCGAGGACCGAACTGCCGCTGCGCCGAGGACTATGGCGTGCGCGCGTCGCTCAATAGCCGCGCCAAGGGTTTGGCCGGAGCTAAAGGCGCCCACGTAAACGCTCTCTGATTCAAGAACTGCCGCCAGACCCCGGATTCGAGAGGTAGTAGCCGTTCCGGAGTAACCCTTGAGACGAGGTCTCCTGACCTGAGTCGCAAGCCCCGACGTTTCCGGGGTGCCGAATCGTGGGGTCCCGAGCATCAGTCCGGCTCCGAAGGAAGGGCGAAGGTCTCCGGCAATCACATTGACCGCGCCGGGCAGGGCTGCTGCGAAGTAGCCGGAGACGTCTTTAGAGTCTAGGCTTCGGCTGGCGAACGCGGCGCTGAAGCCGCGGTGTTTGAGGGCCAGGCGCGCCCTGTGGCTGCCGCTTGCCTGCGTCAACACGTGCCAGGTGGTCAGATCGTCCAACGAATCCAGGACATCCTGGGTGGTCTGTTCGGGGTCCAGATGCCCAGCCAGCGAGTCCGCAGGCGACAGTTGCAGCAGGAGCACGAGTAAGGTCAGCCCCATGCGATTGCGAGGGCGCTGGTCCATCCGAGGACTAGGTGTCGCTGGAATCCGAGCAGTAAGGACCAGCGATCAATCCGGACGGATGCTCCCATCCCTAGCCTAGCGGGATTGGTCGCTACGCCGCCGAGAAGCGACAGGGCCTGGGATCCGTCAAAACGCCAGCCCACTCCTGGGGCCAGCCCCGAGGGCGATGTCTGAACGTCTACCGCCAGGGTCCAAGAGTCCTTAACAGCGGACCATCCAACGCGCAGCCTGTCGCGGGTGACCGCGAGTCCGATCGAGTTTCCATCCAGCGCGAGGAGGGCGCCGAGCGTGAACTCAGTCTCCAATCGAGTTCGGAAGCCCGCCGGCCGGATCCAGGTTTCTCGGAGCCGCCCCCCGAACCGCCAGCCTGAGATGGGGAAGGAGCCTGAAAGAACGAGGGCGGTTTCGCCGTATCCAGAAAACGCCAGGTGCCGGACTCCCACCGCGGCCCTGGGAAAACCCAGCAGGAGGGTGGACGACGTCAACTCAGGTAGGCCGAATTCCCTGATGACACCGGTCATCACCATGCTGGTGCCCCTCGAGGCGGGGTTGGGCCCGTCGATGGCGTCCGGAACCCCAATCCCAACTCCGGCCATGGCTATCTGCCCCGGTGACATCCAGGGCTGTGCCGGCAAGGAATGCGGATGGAAACAGGTCACACACAGCGTGAGACCTCCGAGGATGTATAGCAGACGGGTCATGCATCTGGAGGCAATCACCCCGGAAACCGTAACGCGGCCTCCCTGTAGAATTCGAAAATGCAGCTA
>JBLFXH010000283.1:0-4245 GCA_047611125.1 Rhodothermales bacterium | reverse complement strand
AGCCGCTGAACCACGGCGCGCACATTGTCACCGCGAGCGCGACCAAGTGGATCGGCGGCCACGGCACGACCATCGGCGGCGTCATCGTGGACGGCGGGACCTTCCCGTGGGACAACGGCCGTTTTCCTACCTTCACCGAACCCAGCCCAGGTTACCACGGACTGAACTTCTGGGAGACCTTCGGGCCAGACGGCGTAGTCGGCGCTAACGTGGCGTTCATCATCCGGGCCCGCGTGGAAGGCCTCAGGGACATCGGCGCCTGCCAGAACCCCTTCGGCTCGTTCCTGCTTCTTCAAGGTCTGGAGACCCTCTCGCTCCGCGTCCAGCGGTCCTGCGACAATGCCCGCGACCTGGCCCTTTGGCTGCAGGCGCGCGACGAGGTCGAGTGGGTCAGCTACCCAGGTCTGAGTGACCATCCGTATCACGAGGCTGCCACCAAATACCTCCGCAATGGCTACGGTGGCGTGCTTTCGTTTGGAGTTCGGGGCGGCAGAGAGGCCGGGCAGGCCTTTGTCGACTCCGTCAAGCTGGCCTCTCACGTGGCCAATGTGGGCGACGCCAAGACGCTGGTGATCCACCCGTCCTCGACGACGCACCAGCAACTCACGGCCACCGAACAGTTGGCCTCGGGCGTGACGGAAGATCTGATCCGGGTCTCCGTGGGAATCGAACACATCGACGACATCTGTGCGGACTTTGCGCAGGCGCTTGAATCAGTACCTCAACTGGTCTAGGTCATGTGCCGTAGCCCCGAAATCGACCTCCCCTGTGCCCAGACTCCGGCCGCGGTGCGGCATCTGGTCCTTCCCGAGCTAACGCTCGAGTCGGGCCGGGTGCTGCGCCTGGTCCCGGTGGCCTATCGGACCTGGGGTCACCTCAACGAGCGCGGCGACAACGCCGTTGTCGTCTGCCACGCACTGACCGGAGACACCGACGCGGCCGATTGGTGGTCAGCCCTGATTGGCCCAGGCAAGCCGCTCGACACGAACCGTCTCTTCGTGATCTGCGCTAATACGCTGGGGTCCCCCTACGGGAGCGCCTCCCCGATTAGCGCGAATCCTGACACCGGGCTCCGCTACGGACCGGAGTTCGGCGAAGTCACCGTCCGGGATACGGTTTCCGCGCACCGCGCGCTGGTCCGGCATCTCGGCGTGAACAGAATCGCGCATGTCATTGGAGGATCTATGGGCGGGATGCTGGCGATTGAATGGGCGTTCCATCGCCACCTGGTTCGGTCCTTCTCGGTGGTAGCGGCGGGCGGGCGTCACTCGGCTTGGAGCATTGCTTGGGGCGAGGCTCAGCGGCAGGCGATATACGCTGACCCTGACTTCCAGAACGGCCGGTATTCGCCCGACCGCCCGCCGGAACGCGGCCTGTCCGTGGCGCGCATGATGGCGATGGTGTCCTACCGATCCTCGGGCGAGTTCGCAGACCGGTTTGGTCGCACCGAGTCTGAAGGGCGCTTCCAGGTGGAGTCCTACCTGCACCACAACGGCGCAAAACTGAACGGCCGGTTCGATGCCAACTGTTATGTAGCCCTCACCAAGCAGATGGACACGCATGATGTCGGGCGCGCTCGTGGCGGCTACGAAACGGCGCTGGACTCGCTACCCCAGCCCGCGCTGGTGGTGGGCATCCGGTCCGACGTGCTATACCCGCTCCACGAACAGGCCGAACTGGCTTCCCTGCTCCCAGGCGGCCGACTTGAAGTCCTCTCCAGCCCCTTTGGGCACGACAGTTTCCTGGTCGACCACGCCGGTCTTGCTGTAATCGTCGCCCCGTTCTTGAGTCAATTTGTCTACCCCTACTGCTAGTATGAAAACTCAGACCCGCTTGGCCTTGGCCGGACAGCGAACCGATTCCGCCTACAACTCCATCGTCCCTCCCATCTATCAGACCAGCACGTTCCGTTTCGAGGACATTGGTAAGACCAAGGGCTACGACTACACCCGCAGCGGCAACCCGACGCGAGCCGCGCTCGAGGATGCCCTTTCGGCACTTGACGGCGGCGCCGGCGCGGTAGCCGTGACCACGGGAATGGCTTCAATCAGCACCATTCTGGCCACGCTTCCTGCCGGGGCTCGCGTGGTCTCGAGTCACGATTGCTACGGTGGGACCGAGAGATTGCTCACACACTTGGAAGAGCAGGGAAAACTGGTCGTTGACCTCGTGGATCTCAGCGATCCGGCCGCGCTGGACCGCGCCCTCAGCCAGCCCGTTGATCTGGTGTGGGTTGAGACTCCGTCGAATCCACTGCTGCGGATAACTGACGTGGCCCTTGTTTGCCAGGCGGCCAAGGCGGCGGGCGCGCTAGTGGCCGTCGACAACACCTTCTTGTCCCCGGTCTTCCAGCGCCCAATTGAATTGGGAGCCGATTACGTGGCGTACTCCACCACCAAATATCTGAACGGCCACTCAGACGTAGTCGGCGGCGCCATTGTCGCAGCCACGCCGGCCTTGAACGAAACGATTCAGTTCACGGCCAATTGTCTGGGCACCGTGGCTCAACCGTTTGACTGTTGGCTGGTGTTGCGCGGCCTCAAGACGCTCCCCCTGCGCCTTGCGCGACACGAAGAGAATGCCCTGGCCGTGGCTCGCTTTCTGCAGAGTTTGCCAGCCGTGGCGGAGGTGTACTACCCAGGTTTGGTAGACCATCCCGGACACGAACTGGCCGCACGCCAGCAGAATGGGTTTGGCGGTATGGTTTCGTTCCGCCTTGAGGGGGGTTGGGATGCGGTTAAGACCCTGCTCCGTGGCACGCGCGTGTTTGCGCTGGCCGAGTCTCTTGGGGGAGTCGAATCGCTGATTGAACACCCAGCATCGATGAGTCACGCGTCCATGAGGCCGGAGGCTCGGCAGGAGGCCGGTATCACCGAGGACGTGATCCGCCTGTCAGTCGGGATCGAGGACATTGGTGACCTGGTGGCGGATCTCGGCCAAGCTATCGAGGCTGCCGCGTTGCTGAGGCCGGAACTCCAGTTGGCCTAGACTCCGAGTCGCGGACAAAGCGGCCGCAGCGAGCACGCGTCGCACTGAGGTTTCCGGGCGTCGCAGACTTGCCGGCCGTGCAGGATGATGCCGTGTCCAAGAAACGTCCATTCGCTTCTTGGAAAGGCAGCCATCAGGTCCTTCTCCACCTTCACGGGATTAGTCTCTTCCGTGATGCCCAAGCGGAAGGCTAGGCGCTTCACGTGCGTGTCCACCACGAAGCCCTCAGCTTTTCCAAACCAGGTACCGAGGACCACGTTGGCGGTCTTGCGGGCCACGCCCGGCAGTTTGAGCAGGTCCCCCATCGTGTCGGGGACCTGACCGCCGAACTCGTCCATCAGCATCCGCGCGGCGCCGAGGACGTTCTTGGCTTTGTTGCGGAAGAAGCCGGTGGATCGGATTTCGTTTTGGAATTCCTCCAGATCAGCGGCGGAGAAATCCTGCACGGTTCGGTACTTCTCGAAGAGCGTCTCCGTGACCCGATTCACGTTCACGTCCGTGGTCTGCGCGGACATGATGGTGGCGAACAGGAGTTCGTGCGCGTTGCTGTGATTCAGTGCGCAGTTGGCCTCGGGGTAGAGGGCGTGGAGCTCTTGGATTATTTCTTGGGTACGGTTGCTGGGCATGCGTGTGGGGCCAAGTCTCGGGGTACCGGATTCATCGATGGGAACGGGAAGGTATTCTCTGCCCGGCTAGTGTCTTCGATTTCGGTTTCAGACCACATTCCTTTGTCGAAAGTTGGGAGACCTAAAGACCCAGCACATCTCTCCTCTTTGCACCAAGCAGGAAGTAGGACTTCAGCATTAGGTCCGCACTGACCGAGGCATCAGCCGCTTCGAGTTTCGCGATCCTCGATTGACTGGAGCCCATAGCCTTGGCGAGGCCGGACTGACTCAGGCCCTGGCTCAAGCGCCTTTCCTTGACCTTGCGGGCTAGGGCCAATTTGAACTCGATAAACTCGGCTTCGCTCTCGGAGAGTCCAAGAAAGTCGCTCGTTCCGGCAACCCTCCATCCCGAAGCTTCCAGTTTCTTCTTTTTCTCTTTCTGCATGGCACGTCGGGACTAGAAGTCTCGGTATTGTCGGATGCGCTTCTTGGCCGTGTTCAAGGCGGATCGAGGAGTTGCCCCGGTCTTCTTACTGAAGACGTCTAGAATGACGATGGCATCCTGTTCGATCGCGTACAGGATACGCCAGGTCTGACCTCGGTCCGGAATCCTCAATTCGTGACATCGCCGTTCCAGCGAAGGCATGGGTCT
>JBLFXH010000282.1:0-4251 GCA_047611125.1 Rhodothermales bacterium | reverse complement strand
AGCATGCGGGCTACTTCCTCGGTGCGGATTTCTTCGATGTCCCTAAGCGTGATCACCACACGGTAATCTTCCGGAAGCTGGGCGATGGCCTGGTGTACCAGTTCTTTTCGTTGGCTGAGTTCAGCCAGGCGATGCGGATTCCACGTCTCAGCGTGGTCCAGGTACATCCCGCCGTTGAATTCTGGCTGCATGCGGTCAACGGCAGCCTCGTCCAGCGGTGACAGGCGACGGGATTTCCTCAGCGAGCCGCGGGCCAGGTTGATTCCAATGGCGTATACCCAGGTCGTGAACTTGGCCTCCCTCCGAAACGTGTGGAGTCGTTGGTAGGCCTGGAGAAACGTTTCCTGCATGAGGCTCGCCGCCTCATCCTCATCATTCACCACCCGGTTGATCACCCGGAAGAGCCGCGGGGACTCCTGCCTAACCAACTGCTCAAACGCAGCCCCATCGCCCGCCAGGAGCGCTTCGACGTCCAGAGGATCACCGGGTTGGGATGTGGACTTGCCGGTCTTGGCCAAAGGGAGGGAAGGTGTGGGTTGGGTGTCCGCGAGTATACGGCTAGCAACTCTTGCAGGGCAGGAAGCGCTTCCGGGCCGACCGTGTGCGACCACCTGCGGTTAAGAAGCGGTAAACCGACCACTTGTCTCCCTCAAATCGCCTACTTTTCCTTGCTGTCTGCTTCGGCGTTACAAAGAGCGCGGAGTGGTGTCCTTAACAAGTGAACAGGTTGTAATGGCGAGTCAAACCAAGGGGACTACCCGGCGCCGCAAGCCGGCTGCAAAGAAGACCACCCCGGTCGATACCAACGGTCAGACGGAGAGATTTCCGGAGAACGCGCTCAAGCTAGAGCGCACCTTCGAGTCCTATCCGGCCGGTAAGTTTACCCACAAGGATTTGGGGCTCTCGGCCGATCAGGTCATGGCCATGTACCGCAACATGCTGCTGCAGCGACGCTTCGAGGAGCGCGCCGCACAGATGTACGGAAAGCAGAAGATTGCCGGCTTCCTACATCTCTACATCGGGCAGGAGGCTATTTCTACGGGTACAGCCATGGCCTTGGAGATTGGAAAAGACTCGGTCATCACCGCCTATCGTGACCACGGGCACGGGCTGGCTCTTGGCATGAGTGCCAATGAGTGCATGGCCGAGTTGTTTGGCAAGATTGACGGCTGCTCGCGCGGAAAGGGCGGCTCGATGCACTACTTCTCCAAGGAGAAAGGATTGTTTGGTGGCCACGGCATCGTGGGCGCACACGTTCCAGTGGCCGTCGGAATTGCCTTCGGTCACAAGTACCGTGACACGGGCGGCGTCTGCGTTGGCTTCTACGGTGACGGCGCTGCCGGCCAGGGAGCCATCCACGAGGCATCCAATCTCGCGTCGCTTTACGAACTGCCCGTCATCCTGGTAGTGGAGAACAACCACTACGCTATGGGCACGGCGGTCCACCGCGCATTTGCCGAGACGGAGTTCACCCGTCACGCTGTCGGTTACGACATGCCGGCGGCCGTCGTGAACGGCATGGACGTTTTCGCCGTAACCAAAGCCATGCAGGATCATGTGGCGATGGCGCGCGATAATCGGTCATCGATGCTCGAAATTCGCAGCTACCGGTACCGCGGACACAGCATGTCCGATCCGCAGAAGTACCGCACCAAGGAGGAGTTGGAGTCCAAGAAGGACGAAGATCCCATCATTCGCCTGAAGGCCTACATCATCGAGCATAAGATGTCCGATGCCGAGGCGCTCGATGCCATCGACGAAGACGTCAAGGCGGAAGTGCTGGCGTCAGTGGAGTTCGCGGAGAAGAGCCCGGCTCCCGACCTCAGCACGATCTACGAGGACATCTACGAAGAAGACGATTATCCCTTCATTTCGTAGGTCAGGCCGCAGCGCAAAAATTTAGATAAGAGAGACTAGAATATGGCAATTCTTCAGTACCGAGAGGCCCTTCGTGAGGCCATGGTCGAGGAGATGGAGCGCGACGAGACCATCTTCTTGATGGGCGAGGAAGTAGCGGAGTACAACGGAGCCTACAAGGTGTCCGAGGGCATGCTCGAGCAGTTTGGCCCCAAGCGTGTAATTGATACTCCCATCTCCGAGAACGGCTTCTGCGGCCTCGGAATCGGCGCCGCGATGAACGGACTGCGTCCGATCATCGAGTTCATGACCTTCAACTTCTCGTTTGTGGCGATCGATCAGATCATCAACAACGCGGCGAAGATGCGGTACATGTCCGGCGGTCAGTTCAGTGTGCCGATCGTGTTTCGCGGCGCCAACGGTGCTGCTGGACAGCTGGGGGCCACGCACAACACCGCGACCGAGTCCATCTACACGACTGTCCCTGGACTGAAGGTGATTGCGCCTTCAAACCCGGACGACGCGAAGGGGCTGCTCAAGTCAGCCATCCGCGACAACAATCCGGTGATCTTCCTGGAGTCCGAAGTGATGTTCGGCATGAAGGGAGAGGTGTCAGAGGAGAAGGACTACATCATCCCGATTGGCAAGGCTCGCATCGCCCGCGAAGGCGACGATGTGACCATCATTGCGCACTCGAAGAGCTACTGGATTGCCATGAAGGTGGCTGAGCGTCTGGAAGCCGATGGGTACAACGCCGAGGTAATCGACCCGCGCACCCTTCGTCCGCTGGACATGCCTGCCATCCTGAAGTCCATCAAGAAGACCAATCGTTGCGTAATCATCGACGAGTCCAATCCGTACGCCAGTATCTCTAGCGAGATGACGTACCGGATTCAGGAAGCTGCCTTCGATGATTTGGATGCGCCGATCAAGCGTATCACCCTGAAGGACACGCCGGCACCGTACGCGAAGAACCTGATGGACTACTACATGCCGCAGGAAGACGAGGCCTACGAGGCCTGCCGAAAGGTCATGTACATCTAACTGATAGACCCCGATTTGATATGGCTATAGCGGTTGAAATGCCCAAGATGAGTGACACCATGGAAGAGGGTGTGCTCGTTGCTTGGCTTGCAGAGGAAGGCCAGTCTGTGTCCGCCGGCGATGTGATCGCTCAGGTGGAAACCGACAAGGCTACGATGGACCTTGAAGTCTACGATGACGGTGTGCTTCTAAGGCGTGTGGCCGATGAGGGCGCATCCGTCCCGATCGGAGCACTGATTGCGATCCTGGGGCAGAAGGGAGAGGATATTGGCTCCATTCTGGCCAAGTATGGTTCGGGCGATGGGGCTGCCGCTGCCGCGCCTGCCGGTGATGGGGCTGTTCCTGCCGCTGCCGAGCCCGAGGCTGCTCCTGTACCTGCGGTCTCAGCCGGCTCGAATAGCCGCGTCAAGGCGTCGCCGCTAGCACGTCGAATGGCCACCGAGCACGACATTGACATTGGCCAGTTGGCAGGGTCCGGTCCTGATGGCCGCGTGATCAAGCGCGACATTGAGGCGGCCATTGCCGGTGATGTGCCGCGGGCGAAGCCTGTAGTTGCACCCGCAGCGACACCTGCAAGTGCCCCAGAGCGGGCTCCAGAGCCTGCTGCTCCCAGGCCTTCGCTCCCCGCGCCTGCCCCAGTCGCTCCGGCGGACGGCGAGTTCGAGTCTGCGCCCATTTCGCAGATGCGAAAGGCAATTGCCAGGCGCCTCGGCGAGAGCAAGTTCACCTCGCCACACTTCTACCTGACGGTGGACGTGGCGATGGAAAAGGCCGTCGCTCTGCGTGTCCAGCTAAACGAGATTGGAGCCGCCCAGGAGAAGGCCAAGGTGTCCTTCAACGACCTCATCACTAAGGCCTGTGCACTTGCTCTTCGGCAGAACAAGTGGGCGAATGCCTCCTGGATGGAGGCCGAGGGCGAGATCCACTTCCACCAGGATGTACACGTAGCGATTGCCGTTGCCATCGACGACGGGCTGATCACTCCGGTGATTCGTCATGCAGATCGCAAGGGACTGTCACAGATTGCTGCGGAGACCCGCGAGCTGGCCGGCCGCGCTCGCAACAAGCAGCTTCAGCCTGACGAGTTCTCTGGGTCGACGTTCTCCACGTCAAACCTCGGGATGTTCGGAATCGAGGAGTTCACCGCCATCATCAATCCTCCGAATGCGTGCATTCTGGCGATTGGCGCCATCCGCGATGAAGCGGTTGTGGTTGACGGAGCTGTGGTGCCTGGGAAGAGGATGAAGTTGACTCTGAGCTGCGACCACCGGGTTGTGGATGGGGCGACTGGGTCTGAGTTCCTTGGGACGGTGAAGCGTTATCTGGAGGAGCCGCTCGGGTTCTTGTTAT
>JBLFXH010000281.1:0-4285 GCA_047611125.1 Rhodothermales bacterium | reverse complement strand
GTGATCCGTCGGAATGAGGCACCCCCATCTGTAGACTTGTAAAAACCAGATTCGGGGCCGCCGGCCAGAAGCGCCCAAGTCTTGCGACGACGCTGGTAGGTAGCCGCGTAGATGATGTCTGGGTTCGTGGGGTGGAATTCGATGTCAGTGACACCGGTATCGTCATTGACCGAAAGGGTGCGCTCCCAAGTCTGTCCGCCGTCTTCTGATCGGTAGAATCCTCGCTCCCCGCCGCCCGACCAGAGTGGGCCCTCAGCCGCCACGAAAACACGCTGGCTGTCACGCGGATCGATCAGGATTTTGCCAATGTGCTCGGAGTGCGGTAGCCCCATGTGATCCCAAGTCGCGCCCCCGTTGAGGCTGCGGTAGACCCCGTCGCCCCAGGCCACGTGGCGACCGGAGACGTTCTCCCCGGTGCCGACCCAGATCACGTCCGGGTTTGAGGGATCGATGGCTATGTCGCCAATCGAGTAGGAGGGCTTGTCGTCGAACACCGGCGCGAAGGAGACGCCGCCGTTGGTGGTCTTCCACACGTTGCCCGACCCAACTCCGATATACCAAGTGGATGGCTTGTCCGGATGGACCGCGATATCCGCGATACGTCCTCCCATGAGGGCCGGGCCGATGGGGCGAAGCTCGAGGGCCTTTCCAATTTCGGCCGATTCCTGGGCGGCCAGGTCGGGGATCAAGAGGAGGCCGAACAGGAGGGCAAAGAGTGCGCGCATCGTCGTCAATTCGATCTTGTGGGACCGAAGAATACGTGCGCGGACCGGGTCAGTGCATACACAGGCCAGGTCTTACCCCGCCAATTCAGCGATGCACTCGATTTCCACCATGGCGTCCATCGGATTCTGCCGAACGGCAATGGCGCTCCGAGTGGGTGTGTGACCACTAAAACGCCGCGCGTAGACTGCGTTCATTCCCTTAAAGTCGTTCATGTCCTTCAGGAAGACCGTGCATTTCACCACGTTCTGGAGCGTGAGGCCGAGGCCCCCAAGAACAACCTCGATGTTGTCCATCACCCGCTCCGTCTGCTCGCCGATGTCTTTCCCGACAATCTGCATGGTCTCTGGGTCAAGCGGCGTCTGCCCGGAGCAGAACACGAGATTGCCGGTGGTAATGGCGTGGCAATAGGGTCCGATGGCCGCGGGAGCGCCGTCGATGAAGTGGATTTTCATGGCAAAGAGATAAGGCGGAATGATACAGGGTTCGCAATCGCTTGATGTCCGGCGATGGCAGCCGATGATAGCAGTGCGTGTCCGTATCGAATATGCGTCATTCCCCGCACATCATACCAGCCCTTTTCCTGGTGTTCGCTTCGGCGACGCCGGCCGCGGCTCAGGTCCCAAACCTGGGGACGGAGTTTGTGCTATTTGTTGATTCGACAAATAGTCTGATCCCAGACGTTGAGCCGGATGTGGTAGCGGATCCCGACGATCCGACGAACCCGGTCCTTCGACTGGACTACGCGAACTGGAGGAGCGTCGCCCTCGCCTTCGACGAGGCGGAGGGAGCCGACATGTCTGCCATGGTCTCCGATGATCCAGCCGCTACCCAGACCCTAAATCTTCGACTGCGTGTTGACCCCGAATTGCAGGGGCGTGGAGTCTGCGAGGATGGCGTCTATTGTCTCTCCCTGACCCTGTTTGATTCGTTTTCAGGGCCTCAGGATCGAGAGTCGATCGACTCAGGCGCGGGTGACGCCGCCATGAGGCTGAAGTGGTACATCCCCGACAGCCTGCGAGATGGGGCGTGGCACGACCTCCAGATCCCGCTTCCCCCGACCACATTGGCGGCCTTGGAAGGCGCGCGCACGGCTGGCAGTCTGACTCCACAGCAAGCTAGGTGGCACTACGGTGGGGCCTGGGCAGCCACCTACGGCATCGGTTGCTGTGGATCCCAATTCCCAACTAGTCAGGATTCCCTGTGGCGAGAGTTCGATTGGGCGCGCGTGGCTCGACTCAGTGTGCAGTTCGATTTTTCTGATGCGGGAACGGGCTCGGTCTATCTGGACGATTGGTATGTCGGCGGGCCCAGCACTGACCTGTCTGAGCAGGGCGTTGCCCAGCCAATCGAGCCCGCCCCGGTCTTTCCCGAAGACGGGGCAGACGAGCTTGCGGCATCCCTCACCCTTAGCTGGTCAGGTCGCGCTGGCGCGCCCCACGAGCTTCAGGTCTCCGGCGACGCCGACTTCGCGACCAAAGATCGAGTCGTGACTGTGGATGGAAACTCCGCTCTCGTTGAGGCGCTCGCGGCCAACGAAATCTACTATTGGCGGGTTCGCGCAACGGGACACTCAACCGTCTCGGCCTGGACGACTGTCCGCAGTTTTAGGATCGCCGGCATCTCCGTCCCTGAGACTCAAGCCCCAGAGGATGGTGCCGTGGGCGTTGACACCGAGCCGACGTTCTCCTGGCAGGCTGTCGATGGCGCCATTTCATACCGCTGGCAACTCTCCGGAGACTCTGATTTCTCCAGCCTGATATCGGACGAGGCCGGGATTCCTGGCACCACCGTCACCGGTCCACGGCTGGATACGGGTACTACCTATCTCTGGCGAGTGCGGGCCGAATCGGTGCAAGGTGCCGGGGCCTGGTCTCCGCCCCAGAGCTTCCAGACCGTCCAGGTGGCTCCGCTGGCACCCACCGGACTCCTTCCGCCATCAGGGTCTCTTGACTTGATGACCGATCTCACGCTGACCTGGAACGGCGCCTCGGGGGCTGCCACGTATCAGGTCCAGGTGAGTTTGACCGCGGACTTCGCTTCCCCACAAACTGACGTGGAAATTGTCGCAACACGGTACGCCCTTGCCGGACTTGTGCGGGGAGGCACCTACCGCTGGCGAGTACGAGCCATCAATACCGGGGGCGCGTCCGGATGGGTCGGCAGTAGTTTTTCCACCGAGATGGATCCGCCTCAGGCAACGCGCCCCTCACGCCCTTCAGACGGAGCAATCGAGGCGCCTCTGACACTCACACTCGGTTGGGACCTCGTTGAGACAGCTAGCCTGTACCGTATCCAGATCTCTCATTCCGTTTCCTTCGACAGTCCGGTGGTCGACACAACGAGCGTCGGTTCCGATTCCCTCCGTGTGGGCCCGCTACGGCCCTACCGAGTTCACTTTTGGCGGGTCCAGGCAGCCAACAGGGGCGGAGAGAGCCCATGGAGCGACATACACACCTTTCGAACTAGCCTGAACCAGGCTCCCGTGGCCATGGACGATTCGGTCGTTGGGCCTGAGGACGTTCCATTGGATGTCGCCGCGCTAGCCAATGATCAAGATCCCGATCAGGATCCTCTCCAAATTTCGGCGCACACGAGCCCTGTTAACGGCTATGCCTACGTGTCGTCGCCCGGCACCATTCGCTATGTCCCCTTCGAGAATTGGTCTGGGGTCGACTCGCTCCGGTATTCGCTGGACGACGGACGTGGAGGCTTGGCTGAGGCCTGGATTCGCGTCGAGATCCTTCCCGTAAATGACCCACCCGGCGCGCCGACCATCATGCTTCCGCCTGCTGGATCTGTACTGAATGTGCAGGGCGATCCCGCTCGGCTGTTCACAGTGTTGTGGAACCCCACCTTGGACATTGAAGGCGAGGCTGTGACCTATCGCTGGGAGATGTCGTACAGTCCGATATTCACCGCGCCTCTGAGCGTGGCCACCCAGGATGCTACCAACGTCGAAGTCACCTTTGGCGAGATCGCGGCAGCGCTAACTGGATGGGGTTTCAGCTCCCCTGAGACGGGCTCGGTCTACCACCGAGTGGTAGCGTCCGACGGGAGCGCTGAAACGCCTGGAGAAACCACGACCCTCCCGGTAATACGGGGAATCATGACGGCGTCCGAGACCGAGGCCGACCTGCCGACCGAGGCTGCGCTCGAAGGTCTATATCCTAATCCCGCGAGCCAGGAAGTCACCCTGCGCTTGGCCATGCCGGCTACACAATCGGTTCAGACGCGTCTGGTAGACACGCTTGGCCGAGAGATTCTTGTCCGAAGTCAGACTCTAGATGCCGGTCGACACAGCATCAACCTACGGACGCAGGGCCTGCCTGCCGGGCTGTATCTCGTGGTCGTCGACACCGCAGGCCGAAGGCTCACGCGTCGACTTCTGGTGACTCACTAGAAGGCTCCGTGGGCGCGAGGCGCCCGAACACTCGCACGGTCCCGTTGTCGCGCTCGGCCAAACCGCGGTCCTCCATTTCAAGACGTTGAAGGAGTTGTGCGGACCGCTCATTGCCCGGTGACGTAATCGCCAGAATCTCGGTCATGCCCAGGCTTTGGA
>JBLFXH010000280.1:0-4304 GCA_047611125.1 Rhodothermales bacterium | reverse complement strand
CCCAGTCTATCGGCGAGCCCGGTACGCAGCTTACGCTTCGGACCTTCCATATCGGTGGAACGGCCAGCCGTATTTCGGCGGAAAGCACCATCCAGACCAAGTTTGCTGGAAAGATCGTCAGTGAGAATCTGCGTACGGTCAACTATGACAACGGCGAGGAGACCAAGGACGTCACGCTCTCCCGACAGGGCGAAATCCGGGTCATGGACCCAGAGCAGGAAGGGCGTCAGTTGATTTCCTACCTCATTCCGTATGGTGCCGAGGTGCTCGTGACCGACGGCGCCATGGTGGAGAAGGGTCAGGTGCTGGCCGCATGGGATCCGTACAACTCCGTTATCCTCGCAGAGGGTGGTGGTACGGTCCGGTTCCAGGACATCATCGATGGCACGACTTATCGCGAAGAGTCTGATGACCAGACCGGTTTCAAGGAGAAGGTGGTCATCGACTCCCGTGAGCGGACATTGACGCCAGCCATTGTGATCGAGCTTAAGGAGGCCAAGCGGGAGTACCCGCTGCCAGTCCGGGCCCGTATTCAGGTTGACGCAGGCGACAAGGTCACGGCCGGTCGCGTTCTGGTTAAGATCCCGCGTCAGTCAGCCAAGACTCGCGATATCACCGGCGGTCTGCCGCGTGTGACGGAGCTCTTTGAGGCTCGGACGCCTGCGGATCCTGCCAAGGTTTCTGAGATCGATGGCGTTGTGTCATTCGGTGGCAGAAAGCGTGGATCGCAGGAAGTCATCGTCACCTCGCGTGACGGTACCGAGTCCCGCACCTACTTGGTCTCAATGACTAAGCACCTTCTCGTTCACGAGAATGACTTCGTCAGAGCCGGGCAGGCGCTTTCCGATGGTCAAATTTCACCCGCAGACATCCTGAGCATTCTCGGCCCCCGCGCCGTTCAGGAGTATCTGGTGAATGAGATCCAGGAGGTTTATCGCCTCCAGGGTGTGACCATCAATGACAAGCACATCGAGTGTATCGTCCGCCAGATGATGCAGAAGGTTTCGGTTGTGGATCCGGGCGACACGACGCTGCTCGAGGATCACAACGTCGACCGCTTTGTGCTCGAGGAACTCAACGACGATCTCTATGACAAATTTGTCATCGTCGATCCAGGTGATACGATCCTGGGCATTGGCGAGGTAGTTGACCGACGCAGGCTGCGTGAGGTGAACTCCGAGATGAAGCGGAAGGACCAGAAGTCAGCCACCGTGCGCGAAACGCATCCGGCTGTTGCTCAGCCGAAGCTGCTCGGGATTACCCAGGCTGCATTGTCAACCGACTCGTTCATCTCGGCGGCCTCGTTCCAGGAGACCACCAAGGTGCTAACGCTGGCGGCTATCAATGCGACTGTGGATCCGCTTTACGGCCTCAAGGAGAACGTCATTGTCGGTCACCTCATCCCAGCAGGTACAGGCCAACGCCGGTTCAAGGACATTGTCGTTGGATCGAAGGCTGAGCTTGCCGAGATGACGGCTCTGTCTGCAGAGACGGGTACGACCGAGGAAGTCGGCGCCTAGTCTGCGGACTTAGCTTAGAACGTTGGAAAGCCCCGGTAGCCATTGGTTGCTGGGGCTTTCTTCTTTTTGGCTGGGGACCTGAGCGGTGGCCTCGGTGGGTGCCCCCGACGGACAGGAGGCCGGGCGCGGTAAGTTCTGCTTGCGTTCAGGCTGTGCATCCCGCCCGCCAAGAGCCCGCGGGTATACTGCTCGTTCGTCTGGTTCGGCGGCATGGAATCGACGGGGCATATTCAACATAACCGTGGTATCCGTCGGGTCTCCTCCAGGTGGAATCTTGCGAAGGATTCCACTCGCACCGGGCTTTAAACAGGCGCCGAAGTGGAGAATGGGCGGTGTTTTCTACTAAGCGGCTAAGGGCTGCCTCCCCCCGGATAGACCGGCGCCAAGCTACCCGTGTCGAGCCCAGTAGCTCAGCAACTGCTGCACGTAGCGGTGAGCCCGCTCCAGGCTCTGGACCGTATTCCACTCAAAGCAAGAGTGGTAGTCGTGCCCGCCGTTGAAGACGTTCGGCGTCGGGAGTCCCATCTCCGAGAGGCGGGCGCCATCCGTGCCGCCCCGAATAAGCTCGGACCTCAGCGTGATTCCCATTTCGGCACCGGCCGCCACGGCGAATGAAACGGCTCGGGGGTCCGCCTCCTCTATGTAGGACCGCATGTTCTTGTAGTTGTCCGCGATCTGAAGCTCGATGCGGGCCTTTGGATGGCGCGACGCCAGCGTGGCCACGGCAGACCGGATGAGCTGCTTGCGAGCCTCCAGCCCCTCCAGGGTGAAGTCGCGGATGATGATCTGCAGGCTGGCCCTGTCGGCTCCGGCCGACCCGACCGTATGCGGATGGAGGTAGCCCTCCCGGTCTTGCGTGGTCTCGGGCGCTTCATCGGCTGGCAGCAGGTGGATGAGCTCCGCCAACACGCGGAGCGCATTCACCATCACACCCTTGGCGTAGCCTGGGTGGACAGCCACTCCGTGGATGTCCACCCGGGCAGCGGCGGCGTTGAACGTCTCGAAGTTGATGCTGTCGACACCGCTACCATCCAGCGAGTACCCGACATCGGCCCCGAGGGCAGCGATATCGAGGTGGTCCACGCCCCGGCCTATTTCTTCGTCGATGGTGAAGCAAAGCGTGGTATCCGGCAGCGGTCCCGGGAGCGTGGCCCACTCGGCCGCAAGCTGCATCATGATCGCCACCCCTGCCTTGTCGTCGCTACCCAGCAGCGTTCGGCCGTCGCTAGTGATCAAGTCCTCGCCGACGTGGGCGAGGAGCGCCGGATTTCGGGCCGGGTCAATCGTCATAGTGGGATCGCCGGGGAGCGGAATCACCGAACCATCCCAAGCAGGGTGAATGACAGGTGTGACACCCTCACCGGGGGCGTCAGGGGACGTGTCCATGTGGGCGAACAGGGCCAGCCTCGTGGCACCGGTGTGGCCCGCGGTCGCAGTGCTCGCCTCGGCCGCCCAACCAGCCTTCCCCGGCAATCGCGCCGTCACATAGCCAAACTCGTCCATTGCCGCATCCGGAAAGCCCATCGCCTTCAGCTCCGACAGAAGCATCCGCCCGAGGTCTTTCTGCTTCTCCGTAGAAGGCACAGTGACAGACTTCGGATCGGCCTGCGTGTCTAGACGGCAGTAGCGGAGAAAACGATCAACAAGGGGGGAGAGAGGCTCCATAGCGACTACGGGATTACGTCCCGCAATCTACCAGAATCGCCGACATTACTTCACGCTCTATCCGATCGCCGCTGGGGCTGTTCAGTAGCACCCCATTAACCACAAGGGCCGAGGAGCCCCCGCCGTCCAGGTTGACGCCGTCGACGGCCCCGGTCGATGCCAACAGCTGCGCAAGTTCGTCAAGGTCTACCCCGCGACTGTTCCGCTGGCGGCCATCGACCACAAGGAGAATCAGGTGCCCATCGGCCGTCACGCCTGCCGCGGTTCTGGGATGCACCCGGGGGATGGAGGATCCGAAAAACACCTCCTCATCAACTGTAACCAGAATCGATCCGTCCTTTAGCAGCCGCGGACCGGCTGAGACGGCATCACGCATCGGCCACGGATTGGCTTTGGTCAGATCGGGAAACTCGGCCGGAGCCCCTGGCCGGTTCGGGTGTGGCTGAGACCAGGCAATGGTCGAGTCATTGCGAGAGTTGACCCAGTCAATGTAGACGCGGCCACCCTCGGTGATGCCAAGCGTCGCGCGGGCAGTCGGGTAGCGAACTTCGTCCCGGAGGACGCTACCGATGGCGCCTTCGATTATCTGGCCGCCAGCCATTAACAAGCCCACGTGGGAGGCCGGGTCATCGCCGATCCTGAAGTAGCCGCCATTCACCGCGACACAGACATCTTCGTCGCCTGCAAAGTCAGAGACGGTCTCCCGAAGGTCAGTGTCGTCAGAAACCGCCACCCGAGCTCGGGTCTGTTCCACGTTCACATCCACAGACACGTACCACGCGCGCAGGGGAAGTTCAGCGTTGGTGCCTTCGTAGACTCGGACGGATTCAGGGAGTCCCGCGTTTAGGGAGTCCACGCCTGTCCAATACACAAGCGCTGCCTGGATGTCCAGGAGTGTGGCTGGCTTCGGGCTCCCGCACCCCGCGAGTAAGGCCGAGAAGAGCAGGACTGCGGCACTTGAAAATCGCATTCAGGAAGTAACGTTAGGGGACGAAAGGGTTTGCGAAAACAGATCCGAACGGCGGCCAAAGCCTGGCGGAGAACGGGAACGTGCTCTACGCCGTAGCTTGCGGCCCGGTCCCTCAATGATCGGAAATGCCGCGCAAACCTTCGGCGGCG
>JBLFXH010000279.1:0-4318 GCA_047611125.1 Rhodothermales bacterium | reverse complement strand
GCCATTTACTATGCGGAGTCTATCGAGCGGATGGCCGCGAACCTGGTCGACGCGCAGCCAGATGTATTTCTTGGTGTGCCACGGGTGTGGGAGAAGATCCACGCCGGACTGACCGCCAAGCTGGCCGAGGCCACAGGCACCAAGGCGCGAGTAGCCAAGTGGTCCCGCGAGGTTGGCCTGGCCTATCACCGGGCGCGCTCGAACGGGGAGACGCCCTCGGCGGCACTTCGATTCAAGTACAATGTGGCCTACAAGCTGCTCTTCGGGCGAATCCGCGCGGCCCTTGGACTCTCACGAGGCCAAGTACTTCTTACCGGAGCGGCACCAATCGCGGCGGACATCCTGCAGGATCTCGCGGGTTTGGATCTACCACTTCGCGAGGTCTATGGCCAAACGGAAGGCTCGGGTCCGACCACCCACAACCGAGCGCTTGCCAGCCGGTGGGGGAGCGCCGGGCTGCCTTTTATGGGAATCGAACTCAAAATCGAGGAAGATGGCGAGATTCTGATGCGGAGTGACGCGGTCTTTCAGGGCTATTTCAAGGACCCCGAGGCAACGGCCGAAGTGCTCAAGGATGGTTGGCTGCATACCGGTGACCTCGGGTACCTGGACGGAGACGGGTATCTGTTTGTGACCGGTCGAAAGAAGGAGATCATCATTACGGCCGGTGGAAAGAACATCAGTCCCAGGAATATCGAGGAGGGTGTCAAGACCCACTCGCTGGTGACAGAGGCGGTCGTGATCGGCGACCGACGTCGCTTTCTCAGTGTGCTGGTATGCGTGGACCCAGAGGCTGCGATTCCGAGCGACCTGGCCAAGGCACAGATCTGGGAACACGTAGAGCGTCTGAATCAGAACCTGTCCAAGGTGGAGCAGATCAAGAAGATCGCCGTGTTGCCGGAGCCCATGACCGTAGAGGGGGGCGAACTTACGCCAACGCTCAAGCTGAAGCGGAATGTGATCGCGGCCAAGTACAAGAAGGAAATCGACGCGCTCTACGCGTAACGAAGATGCCTGACCTAAAGGACCCCATCTGGTTCGCCACGCCGCAGTTGGACGAAGCCAACGCCCGAGGGAATGGGACGATGGTGAGTCACTTGGGCATCCGCGTCTCCGAGATCGGCCCAGATTTTATGAAGGCCACCATGCCCGTGGATGACACCACACGGCAACCCGTGGGAATTCTGCACGGCGGCGCCACCCTGGCCCTGGCCGAGACCGTGGGCTCAATCGCGGCGAACTACTGCGTTGACGGTCGAAAGCAGTACTGCGTGGGCCTCGACATCAACGCGAACCATATCCGGTCCATTGGGAGCGGAGTGGTCACGGCAACGGCAAGCCCCCTGCACCTTGGTCGTTCCACGCAGGTGTGGGAGACCCTGATCCACGACGAGGAGGGACGCTTGGTGAGCGCCGGGCGCCTGACCATGGCCGTGCTCAATCGGCCTTAGCATTGTCCTGAGGGACAGTGTCCCCAGCAACAGTGCCCCGAGCCACGAGGTAGTGCACCGAGAACATATCTCCCGAATCGGTCCACGTCCGTGTCGAGGTGAAGCCCGCTCTGGCAGCCATTTCGGCGAAGCCTGACAACGTGTACTTGTACGAGTGTTCAGTCACAATCGCCTCGTCGCGAGCCAGCGTAATCACCGCGTCGCCAAGTCGAACCTTCTGGTCCAGTCGGGACACGAGGTGCATTTCGATCCGGCTGGCCTCCTCGTTCCATACCGCCCGATGGCGGAAGGCCGTGAGATCAAAGTCTGCCTGGGCCTCGCGATTGATGTGGCGAAGCATGTTCAGGTTAAACGCTGCGGTAACGCCCGAGGCGTCATCGTAGGCAGCTTCCAGCACGGATGGGTCCTTTCGGAGATCGACGCCAATCAACATCCCACCGCCGGGCCCTACCAACATGGCCGCCCGCGCTAGGAAGTCCTCTGCCTTGGGCGGCTGGAAGTTTCCGATGGTAGATCCAGGGAAATAAACCACGGCCCGGTGCTCAGTAGTCAGGTCCGCAAGGCCGGAAATCGTTTCGCTGTAGTCGGCCGCCACCGGGAAGATGGCGAGGTCTGGGTGCCTGCGCGCGATCCGCTTAGCGCTCGCCAGCAGGTGCTCACGGGAAATATCGATGGGCACGTAGCCGGCCATCTCCTCCAGCCGCTCAAGGAGTATCTCCGTCTTAACGCTCGAGCCGCTTCCGTACTCAACCAGGAGTGCACCTGCGCCCACGGCCTCAGTGATTTCACCCAGCCGGGACCGCATGATGCCAATTTCGGTCCGCGTGGGGTAGTACTCATCCAGTTCGCAGATGGCGTCGAAGAGGCGGGATCCTTCCTCGTCGTAGAAGAGCTTGGGCGGCAGAGTCTTGGGGCTCTGGGAAAGGCCGGCCACCACGTCATCGTGGATGGATCCGGTTGGAAGTCCCTCGTCAATGAACAGCGGGACCTCGGTCTGGCGACTTCCCATCAAATAGTCCGGGCCAGGCGGACACCTGAGAACTGCCACCGCGCGTAGGCAGGGAAGAAATTCCGGTAGGTGTCTCGAATATGGGATCGGCTCGTTGCGCAGGACCCCCCGCGTAACACGTACTGATTGCACATGAACTTACCGTTGTACTCGCCCAAGGCTCCAGGAGGCGGCGTGTAGCCGGGGTAGGGGCCGTAGGAACTGCTGGTCCACTCCCAGAGGTCGCCAAGGAGTTGGCGGAGCTGGGGGGCCTCCGGGGTCGCCCCTTGGCCCGCCGGGCTCGATACCGGGTGATAGAACCCATCGTCAACGAAATGACCGTCCGTGCCGCTCCCCTGCTCGACCACTGCCGCTTCCCACTCAAATTCGGTGGGTAGACGGGTGCCCGCCCACCGGGCGTAGGCGTCGGCCTCGAAGTAGCTTAGGTGACAAACGGGTGCGTGGGGGTCGACCGGCTGCAGGCCGCTCAACGTAAAGGCGTGCCAGCCGCTGTCGTGACGTTCCCAGTAGAGGGGCTTGGTCCATCCTTCGCTTTCAACCCGGCCCCAGCCCTCCGACAGCCAGTGGAGGGGATTGCGATATCCTCCGTCTTCTACGAATGCGGCAAACTCAGCATTCGAGACGGGCCGATTCCCTAGCTCGAAGGGCTCCAGGAAAACCCGATGCCGCGGCGTCTCGTTGTCGTAGCAGAAGCCGTCGCCTACCTGTCCGATTTTTCGGATGCCTTCGTCAAAGCGAACCCACTGCAGTGGCAGCTCTTTGCCAAGTGGTAGGTCCACTTCACGGTATTCCGGATTCAGCGGATTCTGAGCCAGCATGTGCTTGACGTCCGTCAACATCAGTTCCTGATGCTGCTGCTCATGGTTCAGGCCTATCTCCAGCACCGGACGAGCGCGGTCCAATACCGCGTCTGAAGCGGTGGCAAAAAAGTTGCCCATGGCCCGGTCAACGTGCGCCCGAAAGGCCAGAATCTCGTCTACCGTGGGTCGCGAGAGGAGGCCACGGCGAGGCCTGTCGAATCGCTTGCCGGCCTGGATGTAGTACGAGTTGAAGAGGTAGGCGTACTGCGGGTTCAGCGGCTCGTACTTCGGATCAAATTCCCCCAGCACGAACGTCTCGAAAAACCACGTGGTGTGGGCAAGGTGCCAGCGGATGGGACTGCAGTCCGACATGGACTGAATCACGAAGTCCTCCGTCTCCAGCGTTTCGCACAAGTGCTCGGTGAAGGCGCGGACTGTCCGGTACTGGTCGGTCAACATGGACAGAGGTGAAGACGTCTGAGGCTGCATTCGAGAGAAGCGACTGGCAAAACACACCAAACGGGAGTGGAAGAGGCAGGGTTTCGTCCGGCTGTCCCAAATAGCCTCGGATAAACAGAGAACGGCCGCCCCCCTTACAGGAGACGGCCGTCCAGTCGCCGAAAAAGGGGGCGGCGACTATTTGAGGAGACTCATGGTCTTGGAAATCGCCCCGGCGGACGTCTCCAGACGGTAGAGGTAGGTACCGCTGGGCAGATCCGCTGCGTCAAACCGGACCTCATGCCTTCCGGCCGTCATCTGACCGTTTGCCAAAACCTGTACTTCACGGCCCAGAAGGTCGTACACCGCCAGACGTACCGGTGAGGATTCGGGCAGATCAAAGCCAATGGCGGTGGTCGGATTGAAGGGGTTCGGATAGTTCTGCGTGAGCGCTATCGTGACCGGCAAGACTATGGGGTCAGACTCGGTATCAGTTGCAGAGGCTCCGACAGACATCAGGGTCAACCCCAAGCCGTCTGATGCGGCAGCGAGGCTACCTGACCAAGGCTCGTAAAACACTGTGGTCACGTTGGCACCATCCAGATTAACGTACTCCCAAG
>JBLFXH010000278.1:0-4354 GCA_047611125.1 Rhodothermales bacterium | reverse complement strand
CAGGAATCTCGGAGGGTCTCCGCTCGTTGGCGCGCCATGCGATCACTGCTCCTAATTCTTGCCCCGTTGCTCCTGACGTCTCACGTCGACCCACCCTACAGCGGTACGGTCTGGATCAGCCCTGACATCATCACATCATCGGATCCGACGGCCTACTCGGGCCTGACCTACACAGGTCGCGGACTTCGGACCATCTACGATAGACGGCCTCCCGGATGGGTGCAGGTGGACGCGTATCTGTTCGAAGTAGCGTTCGATGACGGGACTACCTCGGAGTTCATCGTGAACCCCGAGTTCGGGAGCGCGGATGCTGCCGAAGCGTTCGTGGCCAATTACGGTCCGCCGATCGGACGACTCTCCACCTCCATGCGCAAGGACATGCGCGAGGTCTGGATAAACGGCGGCGATGCGGCGGCAGGTGGTGGCAACAACTCCATTCTGCTCCACACGGTTTACGCGGATCGCCACCTGGCAGACGGCTTTCTAGAAGAGGTGCTCGTCCACGAGGCGGGACACACATCCTTCGACGCCGAGCATGCCCAGTCGCAGGGCTGGCTGGAAGCGCAGGCGGCGGATCCCGACTTCATCTCGACCTATGCCAGGGACAACCCCTTTAGAGAGGATATTTCCGAGAGCCTCTTGCCGTACTACGCGCTTCGCTACCGGCCGGATCGAATGTCACAAGCCGACCTCGACAGGATTGGGCAAGCCATCCCCAATCGAATTGCGTACTTCGACGCCCTTGATTTGGATTGGTATCCGATGGTCACGGGGACCGGGGTGGAACCGGAGACTCCCACCCTGAGCGACCTCGCACCGCCGTATCCAAATCCTTTCTCCGGGCGAACGAGCATCACGGTTCAGATGCCGAGGCCCGGCGAACTGACCGTGTCGGTGTACGACTTGCTAGGTCGAAAGGTGGTTCAGTTGAGCGGCGAGGCTCAGAGCGCAGGCACCCACGAACTAACGTGGAACGGTACAGACGGGACCGGGACGGCGGTTGGAAGCGGGATGTACATCGTATTTGTCGAAACCCCTGGCGTGCAGGGCAGGGTCCGTACTCGCACGAGTCAGACCGTGCACCTGGTCCGGTAGACTAGCCTACTTTCGAACGAAGGTTCTCAGGCGTGGTCTTGAGTGCAGGCGCGTGGCCGAGGCCCTATCAGGTGAGCATCTTCTCGTCGATGAAACACCAGCCCCACGTTTCGCCTGGCTCCAGGCTACGCATGACCGGGTGATTCATTTCGTGGAAGTGGCGCGTGGCGTGCTTGTTCTTGGACGTGTCGCAGCAGCCCACGTAGCCGCAGGTCATGCAGACGCGCAGGTGGACCCAGGCGTCGCCCTCTTTCAGGCAATCGGCGCAGGCTCCGAGGGCGCTTGGTCGAACTGGCACCAACCCTTGGCTGTGCTCGCACCCGGGCCTGGTCAGAGAGAGGGCAACGAGTCCACCATCCGCTCTTCCGCGGTCAGTAACATCCAGGAGCTCCGAATAGTCGCCTCCGCGGATCTCGTTGGCCAGCGCCTCAATCTGGTCGGGGGTGGAGCCATAGTCCCGCAGCATCTGCCCGAACAGCTGCACGATGCTCTCCAGTTCGTCCGCGATGACACAGTCCACGCCCTCTGCGTGCAGGGGCGCGATCTCGGAAACGTATCGTGTTCGGACGACAATATGGAGATCTGCGCTCAGGCTCCGCGCGATTTTGGCGACGCGATGTGCGATAGCGGGGTTGTCATCGGCGATGATCAGTGTCTTGGCCGTGCCGATGCCCGCGGTCTCCAGGGTACGCTGCCGCGCATAGTCTCCACGCAGGACCGGGACTCCCATTTTTTCCGCCTCCAGCGCGCCGTCCGGGCTGAGGGTGATGACTACAAATGGCAGGTCCACCTTCTTGAGAGCCCGAACTAGGCGGCGGCCGGAGTCTCCGAATCCGGCAATGATGGCGTGGTTATCCATCACCGGCAGGTGGCCATGCTGCACGACCTCATCTGGATCGTCGGCTACCGGGACTTCAGATTCCGTGAGTCGCCTCCTGATCTTACCGCCGAGCGCATTCAACGCGGGTGTGGCAATCATCACGAGTACCGTCACGGCAATGAAGGTCTGGGAGCCTCGACCCTCAAGCCCCGCAGGAAAGAGGCCCGCCTCGCGCCCCGTGCGCTCCAGCACAAACGAAAACTCACCCACTTGGGCCAGCATGAGGCCGGTGGCTGCAGCGACCGAGGTCGGATATCCGAGCACACGAACACTAAACCCCGTGGTGATGGCCTTGACCACGAGAATGGCGAGACCAACACCGAGCACCAGGGGAAGATTGGCCACCAGAAAGCGGAGGTCCAGCAGCATGCCGACGGAGACGAAGAAGGTGGCGCTGAACAGAATCTGAAGGGGCATGATCTCGCCCATGGCGTGGTCACTGAATCGGCTCTCGCTTACCACTATGCCGGCCAGGAAGGCGCCGAGTGAGAGACTCACGCCGGCCAGGCTGGTGACATAGGCGGTTCCGAAGCAGATGGCCATGACCGTCAGGAGAAACAGCTCGGGCGAACAGGTCCGCGCCACTGCCTCCAAAAAGAGCGGCATGACCTTTCGCGCAAAGACCAACACCAGGACTACGATGCCGACCGCCTTGGCTAGAGCCCAGAGAACTTCCAGGCTGGATCCGCCGGTACCAGCAAGCAGGGGTATCAAGAGGACCATAAGGATGATCGCCAGGTCCTGAAAGATCAGGAGCCCCAGCGCGACCTGACCGTGCGAATCGTCCATCTCACCGCTGTCTCCGAGTAGCTTCAGGACAATGGCGGTGGAGGACAGGGCCACCAAGAATCCCGTAAAGAGTGCCGCCTGCCAAGACACCCCGAAGAGTATGAGCAGACCCGTGGTGATGGCCACAGCCAGCCCGACCTGCAGCCCGCCGCCGACGAAGATCAGTCGCTTGATCTTCGCGAGTTTCTTCAGACTGAACTCAATTCCAATCGTGAACAGTAGCAGCAGTACGCCGACTTCAGCCGCCGCGTTGACAACTTCCGGGTCGTTGACCAGTCCGAGTGCCTTTGGGCCGATGAGCACTCCAGTGATGAGAAAGCCGATGATCGGGACGATCCCAAGCCTGTAGCACACGTAGGCGATTAGGGCGCTGGCCAGAATCAGTAGCGCAATCTCGACAAAGAAGGGAGGGGCGGCACCGGCTGCAAGGACAGGAAACATGCGTCTAAGGGCCGTTCTAGGGTGTTGGAGGGCCGGTTCGGCCAATTCGTAAATGTACGCTTGCGCTGGCCGCGCGTGCTGACCACCTTTCGCGATGCATCGAATTCTCCCCCTACTCTTCCTGCCTCTGTTCGCAGGATGCCTGTCGTCGGCGCCCATCCCCGTGACCGTGCCTTCAGGCGTGGAAGGCACTTGGGTCTGGGCGGAATCGTCCGGCGGGAAAATGGGCCAAACCCTCTCGCCCAAAACTGAAGGCTACACGCTAACGGCCACGTTTGGAGCCAACGGGCGATTCGTGCTGCGCCGCGACCTCGAGCCGTGGGTTTCAGGGACCTACACGCTAGAAACTGGCGGCGACCAGGCCACTATTCGCTACGAGTTGGACGCACAGCCCGAGTCCCGCACGGTCATCTCTTGGACCGGCCTCGGCCAACCACCGCGGCACACGTTTACCCAGGACTCGGCAGGTGCCATGGTTCTGGATGAAGGCTGCTGCGATCGCTATAGACACTCCTTCAGACCATCCGAATGATGCGCCTTCGCCTGCTCTGTCTCACCAGTCTTTTCTGCGGTTCGGTTATCGCCCAACCTCGTCAGGTGGGCGTCGATCAACCGGCCACACATCCAGTTGCTTTCGGCGTAGTCGAGTCGGGGACGGACGTTCCCCGCGTGCTCTATGGGACGGACTATCGCGCCATCGGCACGGATGCGGAGGACATGGCGCGCAACTACCTGCGGGACCGAGCTAGTTCGCTGAAAATCGAAGGGGTGAAACTGGAGACCACCTCCGTGCTTGCGACACCCGGAGGTAGCCGAGTCCGATTTCGGCAGGTCATGGACGGCCTTCCGGTCTTTGGATCCGACGTGGTGATTTCCTTGGGCCGAGATGGGCGCGTGGTCTTCGTTGTGAACAACGCTCATCCGGGCCTGAGCCTCCCCGCTGCCGGCAAGGCGGGCGGTATGGCGGCTTCCCAGGCCTCGGTGTATGCGCGTGACTATCTGGGAGTGCGCGGTGTGCCGAGGACGCAGGCCGTGGAAACGGGAATTTTTGTACAGGGTCGGCGCGGCGTCGTCGCCCATCGTGTGGACGTGGTCGCGCCCGGCGAACTGGCCGGCGATTGGCGGGTGGTGGTGAATGCCGCCGACGGC
>JBLFXH010000277.1:0-4371 GCA_047611125.1 Rhodothermales bacterium | reverse complement strand
TTTGTGCTTCGACCGCTGTAACGATTGCGCCCTTTTGTGAACCGCTAAAACCGGCACGCGTGGCCAGGTCTGCAGACAGATCCTGGAGCGAGATTCCAAGATCAGCAACGGGGTCTACGCGATCCTCGGCGGGAGCAACCTCGTCGCTCTCCACATTGTCGCTAATGATGTCCGCACGGCGACCGAGTTCAACGGTGACGGACTTCTCATCGTCATCACGCATCAGGTCCAGCTCCACGCGTGCTCCTGGCGGCATATTGCCGACCATGGTCCGGAGCGCGTTAGAATCGCGGAGACGGCTTCCGTTTACCGCAACGATGACATCGCCCACCTTCACTCCGGCCTTCTCGGCGGGCGAATCCGGATACACAATGGTGATCTGTGCGGCGCCTCGCGAGATCTCCATGATATCGGCAAGCGCCGTGCTGATCGGCGCGAAGATCAGGCCAAGCGCTCCGCGCTCCACCCGACCATCTTCAATCAACTGTTCGACCACATTTTCCACTTCGTCAACCGGGATGGCAAAGCCGATTCCCTGATTGCCCCCCGTGCGGGAGTAGATGGCCGAGTTGATGCCAATCATTCGGCCACGGAGATCCACCAGGGGACCGCCGGAGTTGCCGGGGTTGATGGCGGCGTCAGTCTGAATGAACTGAGCGAACAGATTGAGACTGCCCAGGTTGGTACTCGTTCTGCCCAGCGCACTCACTATCCCGGATGTAACCGTATTGCCGAGGTCCTCTGAGAGGGGTGAGCCAAAGGCCATAACCCACTGCCCGACGCGCACGTCTTGGATCTCCCCGTACGGAAGATGCGTCAGGTTATCGGCCTTGATGCGAATCACCGCAAGGTCACTGTCGGGGTCCGAACCCACTACCTCAGCGGCATAAAACTCACCGTCGAAGAGTTGTACCTCTAGATCATCGGCGCCCCGAATCACGTGATCATTGGTCACGATGTAGCCGTCTTCCCGGACAATCACGCCAGACCCGAGGGCCTGGGACCTGAACTCGTTGCCCTGGTTACCGTCGGGGTTCTGATTGAAAAAATCACCGAAGGGTGTGTTCTCGAACGGGTTGGGCCTGGAGACCACACGTTCGGAACGGATCTGCACCACGGCCGGATTGACGGACTCGGCGATGGATATGAAGGAGGCCTCAAAGTCGAGTACGGAAGGCGGGGTTACCGGCCCAGTGGCGGTGAGCGTCCCAGGGGCAGCAACCGCCCCGCGGGAAACACCCATCTCGCCCAAAGCAACCGCCTCGGTCGCGGATGCCGTCGAACCGACACGTTGCCCGGAGTCCAGCCAGTTGGCTCCGACCGTGGCAGAGAGGATTCCTGCGAAAAAAGCGCCGACAAGCAGTACGGCGACGGATGTACGTCCGAATGCGCTCATGGTGTGTCTATGGGTAGTCCTCTGGAGGAGGAAGTTGTACTCAAAATTATAATGCTAGAACGACTTCCCTGGGGGCATTCGTATGTGCCCTGTGCCCGTTCAACCCGGCGCAGGGGCTGTTCATCGACGGCTGAGGATCAACCCGCAGTCTCGCGCTCAATACGCTCCACGTCAGCCCATACGCGGAGTAGGTTCTCGCCAAGAATATCCCTGACCGAATCCTCCGTATACCCCTCTTCGAGAAGGGCCTGAATCAGCGCCGGGTACGTACTCACATCCTGCAAACCGGCCGGTAGCGCAAACACCCCGTCGTAATCCGAGCCCAGGCCGATGTGGCCGGTGCCAACCAGGTCCCTAACGTGGTTGATGTGCGCAACGACGTCATTCAGTGTCCCAACAGGAGCGGCCCGGCGCAGGTCAGCACGGGCACGGTTGGCTTCTTCGCCTTCGAGACCCTGTTCAGTGATCCGGGCCTCGATGGCCTCCTGAACCGCCTCGCCTTGCGCCTGATACTCAGAGCGCAGGAAGCTCGATCCGTAGTTGATCATGATCAGCCCGCCCTTTGACGCCAGGGCCCGAATCAGATCATCACTCATGTTGCGCTCCCATCCCGGGGTAAAGACCCGGACTGAGGAGTGCGAGGCAATTACAGGAGCCGTGCTGATCTCCAGCACGTCAGAAGCGGCGGCATCGCTGAGGTGGGAGATGTCGACCATAATACCGAGGCTGTTCATCTGGGCCACCACATCCTTTCCGAGCGGACTCAGCCCACCCCAAGTCGCGGTCGTGTCGTAGGACGAGTCCGACAGTCCGTTGTCCTTGCCGTGTGTAAGGGTGATGTACCGGATACCGCGGTCAAAGAAATGACCCAGGAGATCCGGGTTGTCTGCAATCGGCGCTCCGTTTTCCATTCCCATCGGGAGGGAGATGACACCGCGGGCGTGGTTGGTCCGCACGTCCTCGACTGTCTTGGCCACGGCGAACCGGTCTGGTGCCTTGTCCGCAATCGCCTCCACCAGATCAATCAAGGAGTCTGCCAGCGCCGCCGTCTTCTCTGGCTGCCCCTGAAGGTCGGCCGGGATGTAAATGGACATGAAGGGGGCATCCAGGCCGCCCTCGCGCGCTCTTGGATAGTCGAAATCGCCTCCGTAGGTGGATTCAGTCACGTCCTCCTCCCAAACCGTCATCCGGTAGGGGACATCAATGTGACCGTCTACGATGATGGCCTCCGATGCCAGGTCGCGGGCGCGCTCGGCCGGGGACTGATCTTCGGGCGATTGGCAGGCACTCATGACAAGCAGGGGGAGGAGTAGGAAGGTTCTCATGGAGGGCGCGGGCTAGCGGACTGTTTCGGGCGCGGTGGAACGCACTCTCAAGGCCGAAAGCACCTTGTCATGTATTCCGCCAAACCCACCGTTCGACATGATAACGGCCACGTCGCCTGGCTGGAGATGGTTCATGAGCGGGTCGAGCAACTCATCTGCGGAGGAGGCCACCTGGGCGTGGGTCCCGCTGGCGCCGACAGCCTCCACCAGGGCATGCACGTCCATGAAGTCGCCGGCGCGGTCGTTGTGGCGGAAGGGAGGGGAAGAAATAAACAGGGAGTCGGACGCACTGAAGGCATCTTCGTAGCCTTGCTGAAAAACACTTCGACGGCTTGAGTTGGACCGGGGCTCGAAGACGGAGACCAATCTGCGATCTGGCCAGCGCTCTCGGGCGGCCTGCAGGGTGGCCCGAACGGCGGTCGGGTGATGCGCGAAGTCGTCTACAACCACAACGCCGTCCGCCTCGCCGCGAATTTCCTGTCGGCGCTTGATTCCCGCAAACGTCTGAAGGCCATTGCGGAGGGCATCGACCCGGACACCTTCGCCGAGCGAGACCGCAAGAATGGCGAGTGTGTTGGCCAGATTGTGCCGGCCGGACAGGGGCAGACGAAAGATTCCGAGGTCCTCACCCCAAGCCATAAGGCGAAACTGCTGACCGCCCGGAACCGTCGTGATGTCCACGGCGCGGACGTGGGCGTCTGAAGTCAGCCCGTAGGTTGTGACCGAGCCGTTGCACCAATGCGACAGCGCCATGACTTCCGCATCGTCGCCGTTCAGGATCAACTGGCCCTCGGGGCCGACCGACGCTGCAAACAATCGGAAAGCTTCCCGGTAGTCCTCCCAACCCTCATAGATGTCGGCATGGTCGAACTCCATCGAGGTGACCACGCCCACGTCGGGACGGTAGTGGAGAAATTTGGGACGCTTGTCGAAGTACGCGCTGTCGTACTCGTCGCCCTCGACCACAAAGTGGCGACCCGTCCCAATCGCGTAGGATTGGTTGCCGTTCATCATCACGCCGCCCACCAGGAAGCCTGGATCCAGGCCCGCGGAACGGAGAGCGTGGACCAACAGGCTGGTCGTGGTGGTCTTGCCGTGTGTACCGGCAATCACCAGAGACCGTCGGTCTGAAAGGAAGTACCGCGCTAGCGTCTCCGGAAAGGACCCTTGTACCAGTCCGCTCTCACGAGCATGCGCCGCCTCGACGTGCGTTGGCGTGCAGGCGTTGCCGACCACGACCAGTCCCGGCGCCGGATCAAGGTTCTCCGTGCGATACCCCTCGGAAACCGGGATGCCGAGTTCTGCGAGTCGTGTACTCATCGGTGGCCAGGCCCCCGTATCCGAGCCTCGAACGCGATATCCCGCCTCCTGAAGGAGGCCCGCCATGGACCCCATTCCCGTCCCACAGATGCCTATTAAATAGGCATCCTCGAGCGATGCTGGATCAGGAAGCTCTGGGCGTTCAAAGATCCTGAGATGCGCGTCCGGAAGCTGCGAGATGTCCTTCATCAGGTGGCGGCTATGGGTTGGGGTTCTGGGCTCGCGTCCTCATCTCCGCCTCCCACTCGGGCAGACACGGAGTCAAAGACCGAGTACATCACCGGCACGATCACCAGTGTCAGGAATGTGGCGAAGGTCAGTCCGCTAATG
>JBLFXH010000276.1:0-4462 GCA_047611125.1 Rhodothermales bacterium | reverse complement strand
GGACTGAGCAGGCCTTCGCCTTGCGTGAGCCGCTGCGCTTTGCCGTCCGCCATATCTATCCGATAGAGATCGGCATGGGACTCGAGTCCGGCGAGCGGATTCTCCACGTAGCGTGCCGCCAGGAGCGACGCACCATCGGCCGAAGGCGAAAACTGGAGGTCTTCCGTCAGCTCCTGAAAGGCCACGACCTCCATCTTGCCGGTTGCCGTCTGAATCCGGAAGAGCCCCCGTCGCCGATCGTAGGCCGTCATGTAGGCCACAACCGACTCGTTGTCTATCCAGCGCGGATTGCGGAACACCTGCCCTGTTCGACCGGCAATTAGACGGGACTCGGTGAGGGCGCCCAGACCAGCTTGCCGCTGCTGCTCGTCTGCGATAGCCTGGCGCCGAAGTGACTTCCCAAAGCTCCTTGGGAACTGGCCTGTCCCATACCAGAAGCTCGCCCCATAGCCAAACAGCGGGAATCGATTGTGGAAGCGTGTGGCGCGCTCAAGAGCCGGGATTCGACCTGTTGAATCGGCCAGCGCCTCCATCAGGGCCGCCCCACCCTTATAGAAACGGTCGCGCGGACGGGTGTACCAGGGACGCTCCAGCATCTGGGCCAACGACCACGGCTTTCCTGCGCCCGCCGCCGCTCGGTACTGCATGGTGAAATAGGCGTGGTTCGATCGGCCGGCACCAGGCTCTAGAGAACTCTCCAGGTACACGGCCGCGCCCTCCGCAATCCCCGGGGGATTCCACATGTTCATCGCGCGGGCCACGTCTCCGGCAAACGGGCGCAGAATGGAATGGAATCCAAAGCCTGCCGAATAGTCCGCCTGGGCCGCATGAACCAGCTCGTGCGGCGCGACACCCATCAGCCAATCGGAATGCCGAACAGACAGCGCCCGTCCGAAGATGCCTACGCCCGCAATCTCGGACTTGAACGGCACGGTGGATACGAAGCCGTTCCCCCGATCATCGAATCGATTCAGGACCACCTGCATCCGGAAGCTGTCCCTGACCGGAAAAATCCGGCTGACGTTGGGCAGGGTGGACTCCAAGGTGGCCGCCAGCTCCCTGGCCTGCCCTTCCGTGCCCGCCTGATAGATCACGTCGAAGTGCGCGGATCGCATGACCAGATACCGCACGCCCGGAGGCCGATATGCCACCGAGTAGACTGGAATCACCTGAGCGAGAGCCGTTGGAGGCAACCCAATCGCCAGAACCAGAAACCCAAAAACGAAGACCCGGAGACGGCGACTCAGGACAGGAATTGACATACAGCGGCGGCTCGAGTCGGTGCGGAAATGCGAAAAGGCACAGCCTCAAGATACCCGCAAATGGGAACGCCGTTTCACGCGATATCCCGACATATAGCTTGGCCGTCCTCGGCAGTGGCCCTACTTTTTGTGCGGAGAGATGCCGGAGTGGTCGAACGGGGTAGTCTCGAAAACTATTGTGCCTTATGGGTACCGTGGGTTCGAATCCCACTCTCTCCGCATTGCTTGGCCCTAGGGGCTAAACGCCGACTCTACTGTGCGCCGCCGCAGCCATCTCCCGCATAAATCCGGGATCGCCGTCCTCTTCGAACGCGTTGCCGACAACCACGAAGGACGCGCCTCCAGCCACCTTTGCCGCGACGGCGTCGGGAGTTCGAATGCCTCCACCGACAATGATCGGCGTCCTGACGGCGCCAGCGATAGCCTTAATCATTTCGTCCGGCACCGCATGCTCCGCACCCGATCCTCCGTCCAGATACATGGTCTGAAGTCCCAGCATCTCCCCCGCCATGGCAGTAGCCACTGCAACGTCCGGCTTGGCTCGCGGCAAAGGCAACGAACCCACCATGTATTGAGCGGTGGTCAAGGGACCTGACTCGATGAGCATATAGCCCGTCGAGATGGTCTCGAGCTCCATCTTGCGAATCAAGGGAGCGGCCACCACGTGGCGGCCAATCAAGTAGTCAGGATTGCGACCGCTGATCACCATCAGGTACAAAAGCGCATCAAGGCTGGGCACGACCTGGGTGATCGCTCCTGGGAATCCGATAACAGGAAGCGTGGTGTGGCGCTTCAGCGTGGAGACGTAGCGGTCCAACTCAGTGGCATGCACAAGGCTTCCGCCAACGAAGAAGAGATCTACGCCAACACTTTCCGCACGCGCGGCGAGGTCAGGTAACGCCTGCTCTGGCGTGTCATCTGGATCTATCAGCAAGACGAAACCCGCGCCACGTCGGTCACGGATGTCGAGAAGTCGCTGGAAAACTGACTGCAAGGCTTCGGTCGTTATCAGAAAAGAATAATGTAGCTGAACAACCGCCAGTTCAGTGGAATCTAGCGAAGCCCGCGGCGGGGCTCAACTATCCGAGGATCTCGGAAAGAACCTTAGCGGAGGCATCAATGGCCTCGCCCAGACGCGAGGCATCCTTGCCCCCGGCTGTGGCAAGCGTCGGCCGACCTCCTCCACCACCGCCGACAATCTTGGCGAGCGTCCCGACAAGCTTCCCTGCTTGGACGCCGCGCCCCTTGACGAGATCGTCTGAGACAGTGACTACCAGGTAAGCTTTCTCGCCATCGGTTGAGCCCAGTACGCCGACGCTGCTCTCGCCAAGGCGAGCCCGAAGATCCTCACCCAACGTGCGGAGGGCGTTCATGTCTCCACCATCCACTTGTCCGCGGGCGAGAGTGACACCTGACACCTCAACCGCGCCTTCAATGAACCCTGCCAGTCGGCCCGCGAGAGCCTGCTGACGCAGTTTGTCCACCTCTTTCTCCAATCGCTTGTTGGCATCTAGAAGGCCCGCGACCTCCTCGTCCGAAGGCCGCTGCAATGATTTGAACTGGCCACGTACGCGGTCTAGCTCCTCCAATTCATGATGCAAATGGGCCACGGCGTCAGAACCCGCCACCGCTTCCACCCGCCGAATACCGGATGCAACAGAACCCTCTGATCGGAACCGGAAGACACCGATCTCACCAGTGGCATCAACGTGGATACCCCCGCATAACTCCGTGGAGTAGTCCGGGTCAAACGTGATCACGCGCACGGCATCGCCGTACTTTTCCCCGAAGAGCGCCATCGCGCCACGTGCCATGGCATCCTTGATGGGCACATCGCGCTCTTCCCCGAGGGCGATGTTACGCTGGATGACCTCATTTACGCGCTGCTCGACACTCTTCAATTCGTCCGGCGTCACTCGCTCGAAGTGACTGAAGTCAAACCGAAGCTGCCCGGGAGCCACTAGCGAGCCCTTCTGCTGGACGTGGGGCCCCAGCACTTCGCGTAGCGCAGCATGCATTAAGTGGGTTACCGAATGATGCTTCTTGATGCGAGCAAGGCGCTCAACATCCACCTGGGCCGTGACGGGCGCATCGGCGTCAGTCGGCAACTGATCCACCACATGTATCACTTGGCCTGGGCCCTTGACGGTATCAAGAACCCGAATCTCCTGGTCGCCAATCTTCAGCGTGCCTGTATCACCTACCTGGCCACCTGACTCTGCGTAGAATGGGGTCTGATCAAGCACGAGTTCATAGCGGCGCGCATCGTCCTGGCCAGCTTCTCGCATGGTCCTCACGGCCGCGCCCTCGACGCGAGACTGGTCGTAGCCCACGAATACGCACTCGCCGCCGGAGACCTTAGTCCAGGAATCCGATCCCGACTGATCCACTTTGAAGCTACTTGCGGCGCGGGCCCTATCCCGCTGTGCCTTCATCGAGGTATTGTAGCCGGCCATTTCGACGCCGATGCCCTCCTCGCGAGCCATCAACTGCGTAAGGTCAACCGGGAAACCGTAAGTATCGTGCAGCAGGAAGGCCACCTCGCCCGGGAGATTGCCGTTGGCGGTCGCGGCGCCAAATCGTTCCAGTTGCTCTGTCTTGTCGAGATCCGAAAAAGCCTTCGAAAGCAGATCCATTGCCTTCCCGTCGGCCTGGAGGGTGGTGACATCACCGTCAGGACCAGCCTTGACATAGGGCAGCAGTCGCTCGAAAAATGCCAAGCCTGTACCCAGCGTCTCCAGGAAGCTCTCCTCCTCGGCCTTAATCACGCGGATGAGGTAGTCCCGACCCCGTTCCAGTTCCGGAAAGACCGGGCCCATCATGTCCACCACCGTGGCGGCAGCCTTGTAGAGGAAGGGCTCCTGCAATCCTAGCGTCTGGTATCCGTAGCGAACGGCGCGGCGCAGAATGCGGCGGATGACATAGCCCCGTCCCGTGTTGCCCGGCATGACCCCGTCGGCAATGGCGAATGAGATCGTCCGAATGTGATCGGCTATCACGCGGAGCGCCACGCGGATTCGGTCCGCGTCAGCCCCGGTAACGCCAACGGAATCATAACTGGCCAGTCCTTCAAGCGGCGACAGCGCAGCCACCTGATCTAGAATAGGCCGGAAGAGATCGGTGTCATACGTGCTCCCGGCCGTCTGCTGGAGCACGGACACAATGCGCTCAAAGCCCATCCCCGTGTCCACATGCTTCGC
>JBLFXH010000275.1:0-4469 GCA_047611125.1 Rhodothermales bacterium | reverse complement strand
TGACTTGCCAGCATCGGTCTTTGTCGGTTTCGCAGGCATCGACCTGGGTCATTGCCGCGCAGTTCACCACCACATCCGGAGTGAAGTCCTCGAAGGCGCGCCTCACCTCGGTGGAGTTGGTGATGTCGAGAGCCTGATAGCCTCCAGAATTCGTTTTCATCAGCGGAGCCGCCTGGCGGGCCGTGGCCAGCAGGTCATACTCCTGAAACTCCGAGAGTCGAGCCACCAACGTCTGACCGAGCAGGCCGTTGGCTCCGGTGATCATGATGCGTCGGTGGAGAATGTCAGTTCGGCGCGAGGGGCCGGTTTGGTCTTAGAAAACGTGGACGCCCGCAAACCGCTGGGCCACGACCCGGTTTCAGGGATAGATGCGAAAGCCGACGCCGGCGGCCATATACGCCTCGCGCGAAGGGATGAGCATGAGACGAGGGGCCAGCTCCAGGAAGATCTCCACGTGCGCCTTGAAGAACCGAATGCCGACGGCAGAAGCGACTCCGGCCGTCACCTTGCCATCCCGAACCTCGCCAGCGAGACCTGGCCCCAAATACACCGCCAGCGGCGAGGTTCTGAGCGGGAGTTCGTCCAACAGGACGGCCTGCGTGTACGCAAACCCCTTGAAGTTGAGCGAACCCGTAAGTACCAGGGATTCGAATCGGCCATCCGTACCGCGAGGGGGATAACCCTTGATAGTGAACCCCGACAAGGGCCCAGCTTGCAGGCCGAAGCCGAAGCGTCCCGGGGGATCTTGGCTTTGGCGGGCCGCGACCGCATCCGGCAGGGTGAGGACCGCGAGCAGCGCCAGAAGCAGTGCGCCGGCCCAGTTCTCCAGCCCGCGAGCCCAGGGAGGCCTAATCAGAGATGGTCGGATACTCACGGATAAGGTTGGCCAGTCGGTCGGCATCGGTATCGGCCAGCCGCCCGGACAAGAGGAGCCTGAACTCACGCCGCCGCGCGGCAGCCTCATAGCGCTCTACTTCCTGCGGCGATTCGATCTTTAGCGCAGGCACGGGCTGCGGGGTGCCGCCCGCATCGATGGCCACGAACGTGTAGAACGCACGATTCGACATGCGCTTCGTCCCGGCAATGGGGTTCTCGGCCCACACGGAGATCTCAATCTCCATCGACGTCCGGAACGCACGATTGAGGTGGCTTTTGATCATCACCACCTCACCCTGACCAATGGGCGACTTGAACTGAACGTTGTCCACGCTGGCCGTGACGCAGACGTGGCTAGAGTGACGCTGAGCGGAGATAGCAGCGCAGATATCCATCCAGTGGAGAATCTTGCCCCCGCGCAGGTTTCCGAGGTTGTTGGTGTCGTTCGGCAGGACGATTTCACTCATCCGGGCGATGGACCGTGATACCGGTCGGGCCTCCTGGTCCATCAAGTCTTTTGCTTCTTTTTTCGTGCGGCTGGAAAGAGAATATTGTTCAGGATGAGCCGATATCCCGGAGAATGTTTGTGCAGGTTCAGGTCTGTCGGTGGGTCGCCGACAAAGTGCTGATAGTCCTCGGGGTCGTGGCCACCGTAAAAGGTAAACGTGCCCTGGCCAAAGGGTCCGTGCAGGTATCTGATCTCGTCGCGGCCCGGCGCCTCCGCCAGGATGACAACCTCAGGCTTGACCACAACCTTCCGGAAATTGGTGGTCTGTCCAATGAAGCCTTTTACTGTTGAGACGTGGTTCTGGGTGAGCATTGTCGGGATCGGATCCCACTTTGCACTGAACTCGAATAGTGTGAAGTAGTCGACAATCGGGTCGCGCAACTGGGGCGGCGGCGCGCCTGCATCGATGTTGGCGTGTTCGTACTCACGTGCATTAAACGACGGCCTGAAGTCCTGAAACGCGAACGTCCGCGTGAAATCCAAACGGGTGATGGCGTCGGGATCGATGGGGTCGCTGTCGTATTCGCTCGGCACGATATCGACTCCGAACGCAGCCTGCGCAATGTCGAAGGTGTCGGTGCCTGAACACATGGCAAAGAGAAAACCACCCTCTCCTACGTAGCGGCGGATGGTCTCCACCACAGAACTCTTCAACTCGGATACCTTTCGGAAACCACGGCTGCGCGCGGTTGCCTCAGCCTGACGCTGCTGCTCCACGTACCAGGCCGTGGCCCTATACGAAAAGAACTTGCCGTACTGGCCCGTAAAGTCCTCATGGTGCAGATGGAGCCAGTCGTAGTTGGCCAGCTCGCCCTCAAGAATCTGGGTGTCGTAGATCATTTCATACGGTACTTCTGCATACGTCAACGCCAACAGCACGGCATCGTCCCACGGGAGCGTCTGATCGGGGGCGTAGACGGCAATGCGCGGGGCCTTCTCCAGCGTGACCACACTCATGTTGCTGTCCTCGCGCTCGATTTCCGCCAGGATCGTTGCCACCTGGCTGCCTGACAGCGTTTCGAATCGCACGCCTCGTACCCGAAGTTCGTTCAGGATTTCGGGCTCTGCGGGCAGAAGGAACGAGCCGCCCCGGTAGTTCAGCAGCCACTCGGCCTCAATCCCCTGGGTAATTGTCCAGAAGGTGACTCCATACGCCTTCAAGTGATCAGACTGAGTCTGATCCATGGGCACCAGAACATCCTGCGCCCGGAGAGGAGCCGACAGTAGCAGCAAGAGAGGAAGGAGGGCGAAGAGCCGGGAAGGTCTATTCATCATGTACCATCGCCGCGAAGGGTGCGAATGCGGGTGCGGGCCTCGGACGCCAAAAGAGATCCGGGGTAGTCTGTGATCAGGCGCGTGAGCGTGGCGGTAGCGTCCGCCTCGCGGCCCAGAATTTCGCTCTCGATCCGCGCAGCTTCAAAGAGGCTCCGGTCGGACAGGTGCGAGTCCGGGTGGATGAGGGGAAACTCCTTGAAAGCCGAAACCGCATCCTCCGTCCGGCCGAGGAGAACAAGGACTCCTGCCCGCTCGAACATCAGCTCGTCCAACAAAGGATGGTTGCCCACGGCCGCTAGAACGCCGTCTGCTGCCGCCAGCGCATCTTCGAAACGCTGCTGCCTCACAAGAAGCCGGGCGGAGGCAAGTCCTCGCAGCGGGACATCCAGCGAGTCAGGCCCCCGGTTCTCGACCAGAAGCACCTTGAGCCCAATCGCATCATTCGATACATCGGCAGAGGTGTTCTCCTTCATTGACTCGGTGAGTGAAAGGGAGGCCTCGAACTCGCCTCGATAGAAGTGAATGAGCGCGAGTTCAAACCGGGCGGCCTCGGCCAGCTCGCCAGTGCGGAGCTCGTCCGCGAGCCGAGCATACCGGGTCTGCGCCTCGCCCATTCGATCACTCAACACCGCCAGACGTGCCAACTCAAAGGAGGACCGCTCGGCCGTCGCGCTGCCCGGCCATTGATCAAGAATGAGGTTGTACGCGGCCTCTGCAGCGTCAAAGTCCACTAGGATCTCTCGATTTATCCGGCCAAGGCGAAAGTGAACCTCTGGCAGTAATTCGTGCCCAGAGTGGGCCTCTATAAACCGGCCGTAGGCAGCCATGGCTTCCCGGTAGAGGGAATCTGCGGCGGCATCTCCAACCTCAGCGGAGCGGTCGGCCCATCGCTCATATAGGGTGCCCGTGGCGCGGCGAGCCTCTGGTGCCGACGGCGCGTCGGGATAGCGCTGGAGGATTTCCTCGTAGGCTTCTAGGGCCGCCGAGTAGGCACCCGCATCGCTGGCCTGCTGGGCAAACGCATAAAGGACTCGGCCCTGCTCGTCTTCGAGCCGATCGATTGCCCGGTGTGCGTCTAGGGCATCGTCATAGCGTTCCGCCTCCAGGTACAGCCAGCCGAGGAGCTCTCGGAAGGCGCGGTTCAGTGGTTGGCGTCGGACCGCTGCCTCGCTAGCGGTGATGCTGGCGTCCAGGACATCTTCCTGCTCAATCTGCTGAGCGAGTCGCCCTCTGACGAAGGTGATTTGGCGCTCGTTTTCTTCCAGCACCCCGAGATACTCCACGGCAGCGTCGGCGTGGCGCCCTGTGAGACTGTAGAGATACGCCAGGTCCGTTTGGAAGAGTTGGTCGTTGTTCAGCGCGGAGCGGCCATACTCCAAAACCTCAACGGCTTTCTCGAACAGGCGCATTTGCATCAGCGACCGGTAGACCACGAGATAGGACCCCGGCCGATCTGGCACCTGTCTAATGGTCTCATCCCAGGTATCCAGGGCCGCCTCTTCGTCGCCCTTCAGGTACTGTAGGCGGGCCTTCTCGGCGCGAAGGGCTGTACCGGCCTCGCCGGGGACGATTCGGCGGTCCACCAAGGCGATGGCGTCATCATATCGCTTGACCGAGGCATAGGCCTCGCGCAGCTTGTCATAGAAGACATAGGTATCGGGGCTGCGCTCCACGAGACCCTCAAAGAGAGCAATCGCCCGATCGAACTGGGCCGCGCGGAGGTAGGACTCGGCCAACTGGTAGCGCATGACCAGCGTTGAGTCGATGGCCTGCGCCTGCGCGGACTGGCCTTCGCCGGTGACGGCAAGCA
>JBLFXH010000274.1:0-4517 GCA_047611125.1 Rhodothermales bacterium | reverse complement strand
CTCGAAACGGGCATGTCAGCGGACGATAATTACGGTCCGACGGGCACCTTCGGCGCGAACCAGATACAGCCCCGGCGCCAGCCCGGCCGTGGAGAAACCATCGCCATCTGAGAGCAGCACAGTTCTTCCTAGCAGGTCAACGAGTTCAATCGCCCCGGTCGTGCGGACGTTGAGCCAATCGCCAGCTTTGACTGGATTTGGATACGCTTCCAGCAAGGCTCTTTCTGCGGGGAGCTCCGTGGACGCCACCAGCGCTCCATCGAAGTATCGCTCTGCGTGGGCGAACGCCTGCAAGCCAATCCGTTCGCCAATGATGCGTCCGGGGAGGTCATCGGCTGGAGGGTGAATGCCCCCCCAGATCCGCGATAGACTGGTTTGATCGGAGGCATCGCGATAGGTGGCCCACTGAAGGACTACGTCGACGCTGGGCCCGTCCTCGAACACCAGAAACTCGTTTCGGGGAGCCACGAACTCACCCAGGCCGCCGGGAAAGTATTCGTCGCCCGTCAGGAGCGTCATTACTTCGGCCGCCGCCCGGGAAAACGTGGAGTGTCCGGAGATGTATCCGGCAAAAGGAGGGGTCACAAAGGAAGGCCTCTGGTAAGGCACCCAGTTTTCAGCTAGAATCCAATCGACGCCGGCCACATCGGCGTCAGGGTCCCGGATTTGCTCGGGGCCGCGCCAGGCATAGAGCTTGATCTTGCCTGTGTGTTGTCCCAGGACGCCGGCCATCGGATCGTCCGGGTCCACCACTTCAATGAATCCGGTTACCAGCGGGAGCCCCTTCGGGTGGTAACTCCGGCCATCGGGATCCGAGGACTGGCCCCGAATAGCCATGCTTCTGATGGCAGAGATGGGTCGCAAGTAGTCGTACCACCCCTTGATGCCCCAGGCCGACACGGCCGAGTCGTGCATCGCCCCGGCAAGCGTGAAGTAGGCTTTCAGGTCATACTCGAGCGCGTCCAACAGAGGCCCTTCTCCGCGAAAGCGGCGCTCGAATTCCGGGTGGTCCGCGACCACGTTGAGAACGGTGAACCAGTGCCCCGGCGGCGTTTCTGAGTCGGGGCCGTCTGCCCAGAACTCGGCCAGAACGCGTGCATAGTCCGCCCGCGGGACGATCTGCGGCTGGTAAGGCTGGCCAGTCCGCGGGTTGAGTGGACGTCCCTGGCCCGAGTCTCCGCCGTCGAGGAAACTGTAGAAGTCTCCGAACTCCTCCACGGTGCGGGGGAAGTACGGAATATCACCGATAGACCCCGGCGAGATATCGATCATCACGCCGTCGGCCGGATCCAAATGGGAGGACCAAGTCGATACCATGGCGAAGCCCCACTGGTAGGCGTTGTAGTCAGGACCAATCAGCGCGTCTTCCAGATGGGGCGGGCGGCCGGGGTCGTGGTAGACCCAGTACGGATTGCCATCGCGCTCAAAGACCTGGAGGTCAGCCCGGCTCAGCGAGAACGGCTTCACCCGGCCCCACTCCGGTCCAAGGAAGGCCGGCGTGTTGTCGTCGATGGTGTTGTTGCCCTGATCGATGAACACCTCAAGCCGAAGCGGTTGCCACCGGTTGGGGTCAGCCAGTTCGGGCGTGCCTGGACGGTCCGGACGAAGGGGTGCGTTGACGGGCTGGTAGAAGAGCGGCTCGTAGTCGTCGGCCTCGTTCGCGCCATCGGATAGCCCGTAGTCGATGTAGCACTGGGCCACGTAATTGCCGAATGCTGCCGGATCCCCCGTCCAATAGTCGGGGCTGGTGTTTCCACCGTCAAAGCCGAGAGATGCGAGGAGTGAATCAGCCAGCGGTCGGCTCCGATCCAGACCCGGCGAATCGGCAAACCGGTGCTCCATCATGCGATAGGCGGCGAAACTGACGGCTTCCCGAGTAAAGGCCTGTTGGGCTTGCACCGAAGCCGCGAGCGGAAGCCCGAGCTCCGCCGAGCACGCGGCAGATCCCAGGAGGTAGGGCCCCGCGCTGGCATCCGCATAGGCCCACACGTCATACATGGCCGCAGATGTATGGAAGAGGTTTCGCGAGTGCACGGTGGGCCGGGCAAAGTCCTTGCGGATGTGCTCCAACAACACCTCATTCCATTGACGGGCCACCGAATGCTGGGCCGGGGATGATTGGGCGGGCAGCAGGCCAGCCGCCAGTAGAATCAGAAGTGGCTTCATGTGCCAGATGGGGCCAGAGGGGGCGGTTTCGGTGCGCGGGCAATGAGAGGAGCGCCAATCAGGGTCGCCAGAAAGTATCCGGCAACCAGCATGGTGAGAATGGGTCCGCCCAGTTCAAACCAACTCCAGCCGATGAGGATGTATCCCAATCCCATCAGGCCACGAGCAGATTCAAACCAGGGAGCCCAGTTCAACCCATCCATTTGGGATGTATACCCAAAGATGGAGACGAAAATGAATGCGCCGTAGAGTAGAAGCTCACTGCGGGTCAGGTTGCCGAAGGCAGACAGCATGAGGAACAGCAGGGCCGTGGTGGACACAAACTGAAACCACGTCCAGGCCAGAGCCCAGCGGGAGGGCGCGGTACCGTACTTCTCAAAGTTGTACGGGTCCTCGATCTTGAAGACGGGGTACCGGGCTGAGACGTCCGCAGGACGCCAACCGGTGGGCATGAACCAGATGCGCGCCTTGTCCCACCACGATCCTGCGCGCCAGGCATCCTTCACCAAGAGCCAAATATGCTGGAAGTTGATCCGAATAGGGTTCCAGGTAGCGACCGGGCGTGTGATTCCATAGACGGGTTCGACGTCGTCCAACTCCTCTTGAAACGTGCCGAACATTCGGTCCCACCATGGAAAGATCTGGCCCAGGTTCTTGTCCAGATATTCCGGATTTATGGCGTGGTGAACCCTGTGCTGCGAGGGCGTGATGATCACATGCTCCAGCACGCCGAGCTTGGGGATGTGACGGGTGTGGTACCAGAATTGCAGAAAGAGGTGGAGGGGAGCAAGGACGTTGATCACCATCACTGGCACCCCGATCAGGGCGGCCGGGATCAGGAAGATGCCGTAGTAGCCCAGCAAGTTGGATACGCTCTGTCGGAGCGCACAGGCCAGGTTGAACTCCTCACTAGAGTGGTGAATGACGTGGTTGTTCCAGAAAAAATTGATGCTGTGGTTTAGCCGATGGGACCAGTAGCCGGCAAAATCCAGCGCTACAAACGCTGCGAGGTAGACGGGCCAGGTGGCCGGCAATTCCGCCAACGCAAGATGCCCCAAGACGAAGGGGTAGGACACAATCACCAGCACCACGCCAAGCGAATCCTTGATCACATTGGTGACACCCGAACTCAGGCTCGATATGGTGTCGAAGCTGTTGAGTGTCTGGCGCCCCTTCCTGCTGCTATAGACTGCCTCAATCGCAATCAGGATCGAGAACAGGGGGATAGCAATCAGAAGGGCAGTCGCGTAGGTCTCCACGATTCAGGGGGCCTGTGTTGGCCGGTTAGCGCAACGCGGCGAAGCATTCAATTTCAACCCGCGCGTCCAAGGCCAGGCCGGTGGCGCCCACGGCGCTTCGGGCCGGCGGGTTTTCCGGGAAATAGGTCCGGTAGACTTCATTCATCGCGCCCCACTCTGCCATGTCAGCCAGGAAGACCGTGCACTTGACCACCTCGTCCATGGACGAGCCATAGCGACCGAGTGCGGCGACGATGTTGTCCATGGTCTGGCGTGTTTCCCCTTCGATCCCACCTTCTACAAGTACGAACGCCCCGGGTGTATTGCCGACCTGGCCCGACAGGTAGAGCATATTGTCCACGCGGACCGCCTCCGAAAAGGGGACGCCCATCTCACGGTATTCCGGCGTGTTCAGGTGCTCCACCTGGGCTCCCGCCGGTGCATAGTCGGCGTTTTGTTGGCAAGCGGTAAACAGAAGAAAGAGTAGCGGAAGTGTGCGCATCATGTTGGGTCTCGGATGGGGATGCCACAAAATAGGGCGAAATTACTGCCAGGCGTAGAGTCGGTGTATTCCGGTCGGAGCCTTGAACAGAAGTTTGGGCGCGCGGTCCAGTCCGGCCTCTTCTGCGTGGAAGGTCAGTTCCGCCTCCGATTTCGGGTAGTCGGCAGCAAAGACGTGGTCTCGGATAGCACCGAGATCGGCCTCGGAAAGCGCAGTCCAGGTCTTAGTGCGCCACATGTGGTTCCGGGAAAGGTTCTGTTCTCGTGACTCCGACTCTTCCCGAAAGACATCGTATATCAGAATCAGTCCGCCAGGCGTCAATCGGCGCTTCGCCAGTGAAAAGAAGCGCTTCGGGTCATCGCCTCTCAGGTGATGGACGGTGTATCCCGCGACAATGGCATCGTACTCCGCCGCTGAGGATTCAGCCAGGAACGCCATGTAGTCGGACTCCACCAGCCGAGCCTTCAATCCCACGCCTACAAGATTCGTCGCGGCAGCGTCCAGCGCGACCGGCGAGAGATCCACGCCCGTATAACCGGCCAGTGTGACGCCCTCAAGCGTCTGGGCAATGGAGCCGGCGTCTCCGCATCCCAGGTCCAGGATCCTGGGGG
>JBLFXH010000273.1:0-4563 GCA_047611125.1 Rhodothermales bacterium | reverse complement strand
GTCCGAGCGCTCTGCGATCGCTTTCCGCTGTATGACTTCGTATTAGCCTGATGTCCCGTTAGCCCGAGCGGCGGCTAATACTGATTAAACATCCGTACTCTTTGAAGAGCCTGGGCCAAGCTTATTGGTCCATTCCACAGCCATCTTCATGTCCCAACCTGCTTTGAATTCGACTGCCTATGCTGAGCTTCTTGACCTCGGCCGCCGGTTGTATGATCGCGCGCTGGTGCGTCGAGAGCAGGAGCAGGTCACGGATCCGCGTGGACAGCCGATTGGATGGCTGCTCGACACCCGGATGCCGATGCTGGACGGGGAGCTATTTCGCGAAGTTGGTTCTGTGCTGGCCACCAGGCTGCGGTCTCGCGGCGTGGGCCAGGTAGTAGGTTTTGGCTTCGGAGCCTTCCCCCTGGTTACCTCGGTGCTGTCTGCCGACACACAGCCTGCTTTTCTGGGCGGATTCCTGCGCGAGCAGCGCAAGCCACACGGTCGCCGCCGCCTTGTCGAGGGCCCGCTAGACAAGTCCTATCCGGTCGTCTTGGTGGACGACATCCTCAATTCGGGCCGAACGGCCAGCCGCGCCGTGGCTCTTTTGCGAAATGAAGGATTCAGGGTGGAAGGGTTGATGACACTCTTTAACTTCACCTGGAGTGGCGGACGGTCCCGCATGGAGGCACAAGGTCTCTGGGTGGACACGCTATTGGATCTCAATCTCCGCGATAGCCAGCCTGGCAGCTCCGATTCGTACTAAGAATCTGGGCCCCTGGGTACACCGATGAACCGGTTTCTCACCCGAAATAAGACCCCCGAGGGCCCCCCCATCCCCGAAGGCCTGGAAGGCGCCATGACCGGCGACGAGCCGCTGTCGGAAATGGGTTTCCTCGACCATCTGGAGGAACTCCGCTGGATGCTGATGAAGATGGGCATCGGCGTGGTGCTTTGCACCGTGGCGGCATTCTTCTTCCGTACGTGGATCATCAACGAGCTGCTGCTCGGCCCAAAGGATCCGGACTTCTTCATGTACGGCGTCTTTGGAATTGATGCGGTGGAGTTCGTCCTTCAGAATCGAAATATTACGGGTCAGTTCTTTGCGGACATCGGTACCGTGTTCGCCGTTGGGATCATCCTGGGCTCGCCCATCGCGGTGTTCCAAATGTGGCGTTTCATTGAGCCGGGGCTCTATCCCTCCGAGAAGCAAGGACTCCGGTTTGCGGCGGTGTTCGCTACGTTCTTCTTTGTCCTCGGGATCAGCTTCGGCTACCTGGTCATCACGCCGCTGGCGCTACAGTTCTTTGCGCAGTACTCCATCAGCCCGGAGATCACCAACGAGTTCGACATCTCGCGGTACTTCTCAATGATCACCTTTTGGGCCTTTGGGGCCGGGATCCTGTTCGAACTCCCCGTGGTGATCTACTTCCTCGCAAAGATGGGGATCGCGACTCCTGAGCTGCTCAGAAAGTCCAGGAAGTGGGCGCTGATCACGTGCCTGGTCCTAGGCGCGTTCTTTACGCCGCCTGACCCGCTTTCGCAGGTGCTTGTAGCCATGCCGCTACTGCTTCTGTACGAACTGTCCATCTTCATCGCAGCGGCCGTGGAGAAGAATCGGGACAAGGCGATGGCCGAGGCGCTGGCGTAGCGTCTGAACAGCACCAACCGTGGAGCACCATGCGACGAAAGACCCTCGTAATTCTGTGTCCGCTACTGGGGGCCGCCCTGTTCTGGTCTGGCTTTCAAACGGCTCGAGATGACGATTTCTACGCCATGCGGAAGAACTTCGAGCTCTTCGGCGCGGTGTACGAACAGGTGGTCGGTTCCTACATGGTGCGGGTCGATCCCGAGCGGTTCATGCGAACCGGGATGGACGCGATGCTCGGCACCCTCGATCCTTGGACAGACTTCCTGGACGAGGCCGACAACGTGGCGATGGAACTGCGCGGGCAGGACGGCCTGTCGGAAGTGGACATCAATCTTGGCACCCGAAACGGCCGGATAACGGTTCTCGCGCCTGATGCCCTGACCGGGGCCTACGCTCAGGGAGTCCGAACCGGCGATGTTGTCGAGTCTGTCGCCGGCCAACCGGCCGAGGAATTGCCACTCGCCCAGGTGTTTCAACTTCTCCGCGGTGAGCCGAACACGGCCGTCGAGATGGTGGTGAGGCGAGCTGTTGAGGGCGAAATGACCTTCATGCTCAAGCGAGTGCCTCCCGTTGTGGCCTACGTGTCCTACGCGGGGCGAGTGGCCGACTCGAAATATGCGCTGGTCAAACTCGATGCATTTGGTCCAGGTACTTCCCGCGAGATCGACAATGCGCTGGAGGATGTGGAAGAGGGCCTGGGATCTGACCTTGAGGGCATCATTCTGGATCTGCGCGGGAATCCCGGCGGTCTGGTGAGCGAGGCCATCTCGCTTGTGGGCCTCTTTGTCCCCAAAGACACACCGGTTGTCTCCACGCGCGGCAAGTCACCGGAGGCCAACCGGCTCTATGCCACCGGCGACGATCCGGACTGGGGTGACGTTAATCTCGTGATTCTGGTCGATGAGGGATCAGCCTCAGCCAGTGAGATTGTGTCCGGCGCCTTGCAGGACCTGGATCGGGCGGTCATTCTGGGCGAGACCACCTTCGGAAAGGGTCTGGTCCAGGTGGTTCGGGCAATGCCCTACCACACGGCTCTCAAGATGACGTACTCGCGGTATTTCACGCCCGCCGGTCGGGGTATTCGCAAGGATGCCGAGAGCGGGGGGGCGCCCATGCAGGACTTCAGGACGACAAACGGCCGAACGGTTCGCGAAGGGAACGGCATTGAGCCCGACGTGCTGCTGGCTTCTGCAAAGCGGTCACCGCTGGAGACAGCGCTCCTCCGCGAGGCGGCCTATTTCCGGTTTGCCGGCTATCTGGTCACCAGCGAAGGCGAGCAGATTCGGGCGGCCTCTCAGCGAGCGGGTGCGATACAGCTTCCCGGCGATGCACTTGAGCGTTTTCGCACCTGGCTCTCCGACCAACAATTCAGCTTCGAGTCCGACTTGACCGAGCGGATAGACGCGTTGGAGGCACTGAATGCCCCGGGCGCTCAGGGTCCCGTTCAGGCCCTAAGGCTCCTTACCACTCAGGCGGAAGAGGAAGCCTTCGATGAGGCAGGCGATCGCATACTCGAGGGAATCCAGACTGAAGTGGCGGCCCGTCTGCTCGATCCCGCACAGCGGATACAGCAGGCTCTGGATGTTGACGAGTCGCTGATCGAGGCCGTTGACGTGCTTCAGAGTGGCCGATACGCCGCCCTTCTGGGCAACTAGCGCCTCACTACACCTTAGCCAGGTGGAGCACTGCCTGTAGTAGGATGTCGGCGCCAGTGACACAGTCATCATCGCTGGTGAACTCGCGGGGATTGTGCGAGATACCATCCCGGCTACGAACAAACACCATGGCGGCCGGGCACTGCGCGGCCAAAATCTGGGCGTCGTGCCCAGCGCCGCTGATGAGACCGTGTGGCTCGAGCCCCAACGACTCCATACCGGCCTCAACAGCAGCAACCACGTCCGGGTCAAACTCGACAGCCGGTGCACTGGCCGTCTCCTCTATCTGGCAGGTCACGCCTTCCTTGGCGGCCAGCGTCAGAATGTCCGCCTTCATCTTTGCAACGGCATTGTCCAGACTTTCCTGACTCGGGTGGCGGAGGTCCACCGTCAATGCGGCTTCGGAGGGAATTACGTTGATGAGGTTCGGGCTCAGCGTGATTCTCCCTACGGTGCCACGAAGCCCAGGCGTGTCTAAGGCCAGTCGTCGGACCGCCGCGGTGATCTGAGCGGCAACCAGGCCCGCGTCTTCTCGATTGGCCATCGGGGTGGTGCCGGCGTGATTCGAGCGACCCTTCAGTCTTACCTCCATCCACCGTAGTCCCTGAACTCCAGTCACCACGCCGGCGGGGAGGTTCAGCCCCTCAAGCTCCGGTCCCTGCTCAATATGTAGCTCCAGAAACGCCCGAAGGGGCACTCCGATCAGGCTGTCGGTACCCGCCATGCCCAACTGGTCCAAATTGTCTCCGATCGTCGAACCATCGGTACCGGCTATCCGCCTGACCGCGTCCGTGTCCAGATCTCCACGGAGATACAGACTCCCCATCATATCCGGCATGAAACGCGCTCCCTCCTCGTTCACAAACGAGACGAGCCCTACCGGAAATCGTGTCTGGACCAGTTCCTCCTGAAGACGGGCCAGGATCTCCAGCGCTGCCAAAACACCCAAAGCACCGTCGAAGCGGCCGCCGCTCCCCACAGTGTCGGTGTGGGAGCCGATAAGTACCACAGGGGCATGGGCCTCTGTCCCGGGCCGGATGGCGAAGAGATTACCGACCGCGTCCACGCGGGGCTCAAGGCCAAGTAGACGAAGGCGTCCGGCCACATAGTCGCGTCCCCGAAGGTCCTCGGGCGTGAAAGCCAGACGCTGAACACCACCGCCGGGCAGGGCTCCAATGGCGGCCAGTTCGGCCAATCCGTTCAGTAATCTATTGGCATTGATGCGCATGGGCGGGAGGGTATGGACGCAAATCTAGGGACAACTCTCTGCCGAAT
>JBLFXH010000272.1:0-4564 GCA_047611125.1 Rhodothermales bacterium | reverse complement strand
CCAGGGAGCAACTGGCTGACAGTCCGCCGGCCGACTCGGCCAAGGTTCGAAACGCGGTGATCGGGATGCAGGGAGCCAGGGATGTTGCGCAAGTCAGCGCAGCGGACATGCAGGTGGTCCGATCGCCGGACGCTATGCCAGGAGAGGCCCAGGTGGCCGAAGAGGAGGAGGGAGAGTCTGCGGAACGCTGGACAGGTTATGCGCTCGTCGTGTCCGAGGTCAACGACATGGAGACGGCCCGGGAGGTCCGCGACAATCTCGCGGTTCAGGTCGGACAGTTCGGCAAACCCGAGATCTGGACGGGCACATGGCGGCGCGCGACAGGCGTGGTCGTGGCCATTGGGAGATTGGAGAGTGAGGAAGCCGCTCGAGACCTTGCCAACCGAATGGGAGCCGCTCTCCCGCAAGGTGCCTGGATCCTGCATATCATCGAGTCCTCGAACTAACCCGCGATCCCGGTGAGAAGCGTCCTCGTTTTGCTGGCCTTGAATCTATTCCTGCCGAGCCAGGCCTACGCTCAGCTTCAGGCAGATCTGAGTTCTCCGACGGTCCGCGCCGGCGCGCTGGCCGGGACTTCTGTCCTTCAGCGCCCTTCGCCGGGAGCCACGTTAGCCAACCCCGCGCTTTCGGGATCGGCAAGCGGGGCTGATATCGGATGGCGCTGGACCGGGGACGACGCCACAACGGCCTGGGCAGCCTTTGAGGGCGCCGGCTTTGTGTTCGGACTTCGAAATCAGTCTTGGTCTGGAACGAGCGACTTGGGGCTCACGGTATCGCGCTCCCACAGCGTCTTTGGTTTCGACGTCGGAGTTGGGCTTGCGATGGTGGAGCGAACGTTTCGGGGGGATAGAGACCGCGCGCTTTACCTCAATGCTGGGGTAGCCCGAGAGGTCTCTGAGTTCCGATTGGCGGCCTCAGTTCTGGGTCTAGACACGGGCACACTCACCGGCACGAACTCCCAGTCGCGTGCATACCTCCCAGCCTCGGCCGTCTTGCTGTTGCAGGGGTCCGCTAATTCCTTCGAGGTCGGACCGCTTGACGTGATTCTTGCGGGCCGCATGCATCTCACGGAGGAGCGAACGAGTGCGGGCGGCGGCCTGGAGGTGGGCTATTGGCCGGTAACTGGGCGCACCTTCCGTGTCCTGGTCGGATACGGTCAAGACCCGCTAAGCGGAGAAACCGGACCGACCTGGGGCGTGTCTTTTTCGGGGGATACATTAACCCTGGAGTTCGCTTCGCTCAACGAGTTTGGCCGCAACACCCATACTCTCGGCCTTCGCTGGCGGTAGCTAGTTGGCCCCTGCCGGGGGCTTCGCCTCCAGGCGATGACGCAGAAAACCCGCGGGTGGGGAGGCAAACCCGATGTCGTCCACAATCACCTCTCCTGACGGGGTCAGGTCGAATACCAGTGCCACCTCGACAAGGGCGGACAGATCCAGCCCTGTTGTCATCGCCGAAAAATCCGCGAGTGGAATAGCATAGTTCTGCAGGACCACCTCTGAGGTCTCGCCGAAACGCGTCTCGTCAAGATTTCGACGTAGCACCCTGATGTCCAGCGGCTTACGGATGGGGCCGTAGTCGCTGAGTGGGACTGAAGCTGCTCTGCCCTCAGAGTCCGTAATCCGAAGCGACAGGTCAAGCGCCACGCCGGGCGTAGCCAGTGAGTCCACGTCCTCGTTGACTGTGGCCAACAAGTCGAGGGTGGATGTCGGTCCGAGGTTCCAGGAGGCCGCTAGCCCGGCCGGAAGGGTGAACCGATACGTTGGGACAAACTCGGTTGAGTCTCGTTTCCAAGCGAGGGAGACGGCCTGATTCTGTTGGGAGTTTGAGGTGCTCGTCCTGTTTCTGGATCGGAGGGCTAGCGGTGCCTCCTTCCATTTTGTCAGGGAATCGGCTGCTATTTCCACGCCTTCGCTGGAGCCGCTCCCCAGGTCAATGTCCTCCTCGTAGGTGGCCAGCGCTTGAAAGGAGCTGTGTTGATACCGGGTCACGTACATCGTTCCGGGAAGCCAGTCGCCCCCAACGCGGTGATCTCGAAAGAGGGAGAGGTACCGATCGTCCTCCCGCAAGGTGGCATCCATGAATGCGGACACGTACACCCGCGCAAACTGCCGCTGCTCTTCAGGAGTCACCAGCGCGTCCAGCCGAAGGGAGCGCCCGCTGCGCGGTCCGCGGTCTTTGTTATTCCAAACGGTATTCCACTGCCCGTGGTTGGCCCTATACATGTAGACGGCTGACTTGAAGTAGTCGGAGTCTTCGGAGAAGGTGACTCGCTGGTACTGGCGCAGTCCGTGGAAACTGGTCACATCGCCGTCATGTGATCCGTGGAAAACCAGGTAGTTGACGTCGGTGACTGGCGCCGGCCGGCCCGTAGGGAGGTACTGTCCATCCACCGGGGCGATGGCCACCACACCGCGAATGTTAAAACCGAAATCGAATTCGAGCGAGCCGTCGTCTGGGTAGCGGTCAAGACGGTTAAACGCCGCCGCCAGGGCCACAGCTTCGCCGCCGCGCGAATGCCCCATGAGTCCTATTCGGTCCATATCCACGAGGCCCTCGAACGGACCATCTTTCTCGGCATCGAATGATCGCCAGGCCTGGAGGTGCTTCAGCAGCATCCAGCCGCGCCCGTCGTTTTCGCCCCGAATCCCCCCGTTGATAAAGTTCATGTCCACAGAGGCAAGGATGTAGCCTCGAGATGCCAGTAGCTCTCCCAGGTAGTCGTAGCCCGGGTCGGAGAAGTCCCGCATGTTGTGATTGCCGTGCACAACTAGGACCAGTGGGAAAGGTCCGTCCCCGTCTGGGTACCAGACCCGACCGTTTAAGGGGAAAGCTTCGGGAGTGAAGCCCCAGTATCGATTTCGTTCTTTTGCGGAGTCGCCGAGATCCACAAGTTTCGATGCATCCACACTGTCCGTTCGTATGGCCACGGAGTCCCGGTAGACGGCCCGCTGGAGATCGGTACCCGATCCGTAATACAGCGTGCGGACGTCGTAGGGGCCGGGTTCGCCGGGGTTGTCCTCGGTCAGCGCGTGGTGGGCGAGGACCACATCGCTGTCAGACGGCACGAGGACCGGCACATGGGCACATGCACCGACCAGGAAGCCGATAAAGAGAGGCGTGGAGAGGCTCAGGAAGAATCGATTCATGCGACGAAACAAACGGTTTTGAGGTCAAGCGGCGCATCCATGGGGCCCGCTGCCCGTAGGAACCATCACTGGGCCGTCGGGTACGGTTCAGGCTCCGCCGAATCGTACCAAAAGCGCCCTTCAGATAGGAATATGGCCCAAAAGGACCAGAAGAATACTACAGACAAGGAATCGAAGCCGGGCACTCCAGGTGCCGGTGGACGTCCGCGTATGGCCCTGTGGATCTACTTGGCCATTTTCATGGCCATCATGGTCCACATCTTCTTGTTTGTCGGTGCCCAAACGCCGAACGAGATCGAATATTCCACCTTCTTGGAGTACATCGAGGAAGGGTACGTGGAGAAGGTGGTCGTGGTCAACGACACGCGTGTGGACGGAACGTACACACCAGAGGCAGTCTCCTCCAGCAAGGTGCGGCTTGGCCCACCGCGCCAGGATCTGCTCGGTTCAACGAATGAGGAGGCCGTCAACACCTTCACGAGTACGAAGCCGGCCGATCACGAGTTGATCAGCTATCTGATGGACCACAATGAGACTGCAAGAGAAGGCAATGGCCAGGTGGTGGGTTTTGATGCAGACAAGCAGGAGGACTGGTTCGGTGGATTGCTGACCTGGCTATTCCCGCTAGCCATCATCATCGGCCTTTGGGTATTCCTTCTTCGCCGGATGAACCCCAACTCGCAAGTGCTGAATATCGGCAAGAACAAGGCGGTCCTGTTCGATGCCATGACTGACCAGAAGCTCACCTTCCGCGATGTGGCCGGGCTGGAAGAGGCCAAGGAAGAAGTGTCCGAGGTGGTCGAATTCCTGAAGACGCCGAAGAAGTTTACCAAGCTGGGAGGCAAGCTGCCCAAGGGTGTCCTTCTGGTGGGACCTCCGGGAACGGGGAAGACCCTGCTTGCCAAGGCTGTTGCCGGCGAGGCCGGGACGCCGTTCTTTTCGCTTTCGGGATCCGACTTCGTTGAGATGTTTGTGGGCGTCGGCGCGGCTCGCGTCCGCGACCTCTTCAAGCAGGCCAAGGAAAAGGCCCCATGTATCATCTTTATCGATGAGATTGACGCCGTTGGCCGGACGCGTGGCAAGGGCATGATGATGGGCGCCAACGATGAGCGCGAGAACACGCTCAACCAGATCCTGGTGGAGATGGACGGCTTCAACACCGACAAGGGTGTGATCATCATGGCGGCCACGAACCGGCCGGATGTTCTCGACTCCGCGCTTCTCCGTCCGGGTCGTTTTGACCGCCAGATCCTGATTGACAAGCCTGATCGCCGGGAGCGTGCAGAGATCTTCAAGGTGCACACCCGAGAGCTTATTCTCGGCGACGATGTGAACGTGGAAGTGCTGGCCTCCCAGACTCCCGGTTTTGCCGGCGCAGAGATTGCCAACGTGTGTAACGAGGCCGCCTTGCTCGC
>JBLFXH010000271.1:0-4608 GCA_047611125.1 Rhodothermales bacterium | reverse complement strand
GCCGAGTTCACTGACCACGATGCGTTCATCGGTCCCCGAGCGACTGTGGATAGCATTCTGGATGCACCGCTTTCGCCATCCCGACTTCAGGTCCTGGCAACCTGCCCGTTCCAGTTCTTCCAGTCCCAGGTCCTGAAAATCCCGAAGCTCGAAGAGCGAAAACGGGGTCAGTGGATGTCGGCGCTTGAGAATGGTAGTCTGGTCCACGATGCCCTCAGTGGATTTAACCGCGAGGTCATGGCTGGCACTACGGATGCTCGCGACTCGGCGGCGCTGGAGAAGCTCCTGGTGGATGCCTACAAAGGGTTTCGAAAGGGGAACGAGCCGCCCAGCGAGTTTGCCTGGAGGGCGAAGTTGCGAGAATTGGTGCGGGTCGCGAAGGTCGTCACCGGACAGGAACGCGAGATCATGACGGCCGAGCTAGGCTTTGGCGTTGCTCCCTGGAGAACCGAGTCCGAGGCCGACCACACGGGAGATTTTAGTCTCAAGCTCGGAGAGGTGGGCCTGCTCCTTCGTGGCAGAATCGATGTCGTAGAACGCACCGCCCGCGGAATCGTGGTGACAGACTACAAGACCGGCCGCTCGGATCAATACAACGAACAGGATCTGCTGGACGGCGGTAAGCGGCTTCAGTGGGTGCTGTATGCCTATGCCTACGAAGAGCTGACCGGCGAGCAGGTCGAAGAATCCGGGTATCTGTTCGTCTCAGGCGACGCAGCCGGGCAGACCGCTTACGGACAACCGGCAAGCCGCGAGGAAGTCGGGGCCTTGCTGGGCGCCCAGTTCGGTCTTGCACGGCGGGGTGCGTTCGGGGCCTCGGTGGATCCGAACGGACACTGCAAGTGGTGCGACTTCCGCCGCGTGTGCGGGGACCTTCGCCAACGGCGCTCAGAGATTGCGAACAAACTCGATGAGAGTCTGGCCGGCGACCCGGGTGGAGACGGTCAAGCCGGTGCGGATCCTGCAGCAGCTTTCAGCGGATGGACACATGCTGAGAAGCACATCGCCCGGAGAAGGAAATGAGTATGACTGACTCGTCGCAGGACACGAAAGTAGTGCCCCCGGATGAAGCCGCACGCAAGATCATTCGCGGAGTCGATGGGCTGCCTCATCCCATTTCTCAGGATCAGGACTTGGTCCTGGATCGAAACATGGTTGTGCGCGCCGGAGCGGGCAGCGGTAAGACTCGTTCATTGGTCGATCGTTTGGTGGCTCTGGTCAGGTCCGGTGTCTCGGCTCGGGAGATTGCCGCGATCACCTTCACCATCAAGGCTGCAGGCGAGCTGCGTGTGCGTTTTGCAAAGGCCCTGCGGGACGCCGCGAATGAGATCGAGCTTCGGACCGCGCAATCGACCGGGGAAGTCCAGGAAGCGTGGCAGTTGGAGCTGACGCGCCTTCGCCAAGCCGAGCATCTCCTGGAGCATGTATTCATTGGCACCGTCCACGCATTCTGTGGCAGGCTCCTCAGAGAGCGCCCGTTCGAGGCCGGCCTATCTCCCGATTTCGAGCATATCGATCCCGGCTCGGTAATGGCGCACCGGCGCCGTTTCTGGAACGGCTTCGTGGCCAGATCCGCAGACCGCTGGATTACCCGCTTCGAGGAGGTGGACCTGGATCCGGGAGACCTCTTTGACTTCTTCTCCGACTGCGCGAATAATGAGGACGTCCCGCTCGGCGGACTCACCTTGCGTCCGCCGATGCCCGACCTGCGTCCGGCTGTGAGTGAGATTCAGGATCTGGTGGACGAGGTTGTCACGCGCACGGCGCTCTCGCCAGGCGAAGGAGACTTGCTCAAGGAGTTTAGATCGCTCCACCGGTATGCCGAGCGGGAATCGCTGAATAATGCACCCGCCCTGGCGCGCTTCCTGCACCGGGCCCGCAAGCTGGCCACCAAGAAGCCCACGCTCAACCGGTGGGGAATGCGGGGGAGTGACCTTTACCTCTATGCAAAGGAGATTAAGGAAAGCATCGCGGGCACGGTGGAGCGCGTCGTGGATCCTCCCCTATCCGAGTGGCGGGACTATGTGTTTTTTGATGCCGGGCAGTTCGTGCAGGAAGCCGTCACCGAGTATAGCACAACCCGCCGCCGACGGGGCGAGCAGTCCTTCGATGACCTGCTGTGGGGTGCACGGCGCATGCTTGAGCGGTCGGCTGACAACCGGACCCACTTCGCCCGAAAGTTTTCCCGCATCCTCATCGATGAGTTTCAGGATACCGATCCCGTCCAGGCCGAGATCCTGCTGTTTCTCAGCTCCACCAACCGGCACGAAACCAATCCATGGAAGTGCGAGCCCGCGCCCGGATCGCTCTTCATTGTGGGGGATGACAAGCAGTCCATTTACCGGTTCAGGCGGGCCGATGTAGACGTTTTTCACCGGTTCGAGCAGGTCCTGACGGAGCATGGCGGACTCCCTGTTTCTTTGACGACCAATTTTAGGTCAGAGCCGCGCCTTTGTGGCTTCGTGAACTATGCGCTTCAACCAGCCTTCTCGGACCCGTTAAAGCCGGCTGGCCAGGCCGAGTGGGAAGACGTGGTGGCCTACGAAGGAAACGAGGCGCGCAGTCATCCCGAGCCCGTCATCCGTATCGCGATTCCGGAGAAGACCAAGAAGATCCGCAGCAGCATCGCCGCGGCCGAAGGACCTCTGGTGGCTCAGGCCATCGCCAGTCTCGTCAGAGGCGGGGCGCTCAAGCTCGAAGACGGGAGAAAGGTGGACCTCGCGGGCCCGGTCGGATTCAAGGATGTGATGGTGCTCTTCCGCACCGCCACCTACATCCCGGTCTTTGTTCAGGCCCTGAACAGGCTCAGTATTCCGTATTCCATTTCGGGCGGGAAGACGCTTGGGAAGGTGGAGAGTCTGAAGCTCTTGCTGGATCCGTTAGATGCGGTGCTGAAGCACGACTCAGTGGCACAGTTGGCTTTTCTCCGCGGTGCATTTTGCGGTGTCAGCGACACGGAGCTAATGGCCTTTGTGGAGGCAGGTGGCACGCTGCGCATGCCGGCTCGAGGAGACGGCATGCTCGAACCAGAGCCGGCCCTGGCTCACGGCCTCCAGATGATCGATGACCTCACAAACCGTTTGCTCGGGAAAGCCCCCGCAGAGGCCATTTGCGGTTGGGTCGAAGATCACGGGATTCTAGCGGGCCTCGCTCTGCGCGAAGGGGGTGCCGGGTTGGCTGGGTCGCTCATCCGAATTCTGGCCCTCGTTCGATCCTGGGACGCGAGGGGAATGTCTTGGCCAGAGGTGGTGGAGGAGCTCCATCGATTGGAGGATGCCGAGATCGAGGCCGAGCAGTTGACGCTCGATGCCCTCAGTGGTGAAGCCGTGCAGCTCATGACCGTTCACCAAGCCAAGGGCCTTGAGGCCAAGGTGGTGATTCTGGCAGATCCCCATTGGGGACGGGCGCCCGACAACGACCTGTACATCGACCGGTCCGGCAAAGAGGCCACGCTGGCGGCGCAGGTCAAGAACCGCGGACGGGACATCATTGCCTGGACGCCGGGTTGGAAGGAGAGGGCTGTTCGGGATCTTGAACTGCAAGAGGCCGAAGAGTTGAGGTTGGCCTACGTGGCCGGGACCCGCGCCGAGGAATTGCTACTGGTTTCGTTTTATCCGAGGGCCGAGGGCCCGTGGAGTCCGTTTGATCACGCCATTTTTGAGGCTCCGGCCTTTATCGGGAGCACCGGTGGCGACGTCGATCAGCCAAGTGGCCCCGCGGTGCAAGGCCGTCTTGGATTGCCTCCCGCCGGGGAAGACAACGAACTCTCCACGCTGGTTGCACAGGCCGAACGGGAGGCCGCCGAGTCAGACGCACGTCGCGCAGCAGTCAGGCTGCCCTCATACCTCGAAGTGTCGGCCAGCGAGGACGCCGACGAGGCCATGTTCTTTGCGTCGGCCGGCGAGGGTCGCGGGCGCAGCTATGGCAACCTTGTTCACCGTCTGTTTGAGTCCCTGGTCCGAAACCGGCACAAGTCTCTTGAGCGCTCCTGGGTTGAGCGCGTAGCGGCGCGCCACGCGGCAGACACCATTCAGACTGCGGAGCGGGCGGTGCGAACCAAGGAGGCCACGCGGGCGGCAGCGGCATTTACCACGTCAGCGATGTGGGAAGCCGTGCAGTCGGCCGATGAGGTTCATGCGGAGCTGCCTTATACCTTTGCTGAGCCCGCCGCCGGAGATGCGCTGACGGCCGTGCACGCCGGTGTGATTGACCTGGCCTACCGGGTTGGGGACGTGTGGCACGTGGTGGACTACAAGACGGATGCGCTGTCGCTCGAGGATCTGGCGCTGAAGCACGGGTCCCAGGTTGGGGAGTATGCCGAGGCGCTGACGCGGCTGGCCGGAGCGACCGAGGTGAATTGCGTGATCTGGTCGACAAGTAACGGGCGGGCGATAGTGGTGGCGGCTGACGCGGCGGCGGAATAGGGGCCACGCCTGACGCAGAGGAAGCCATTTGGCGGCGGTTCAAGCGCTTCGCGAGGCCCGGCTGCTGCGATAATTAACGTATTGCACCTGACATGACTTGCAATAATGTATTTTTGTTTGTTCGGTGAAATACAAAATTGCCATTAAAGGCCCCATCCCAGCGTCAAGGCTCCCAGGGAGTCGC
>JBLFXH010000270.1:0-4620 GCA_047611125.1 Rhodothermales bacterium | reverse complement strand
GATCATCGAATGAGATCTTGTCGTACGTGTCACGGTTCGTGTGCCAGGTGTACTGGCGATACTCATCGTATGGAGACTGAAGCCGGAAGCTGGGCACACCTGCGCAAATAAAGGACGTGTGATCGGACCCGGCGTTGGCCTGCGGTCCCGGCATCTCAATGGCAATCTGATCCTGGAACTCGCGCGGCAGCATGGCCATCCACTTCGGGATATGCGAGGCCGCATCGGCGTAGCCTTGGCCTTCGATCTTCTCGAAGCGCCACGTTCCGTTGTCCTGATTGAAGGCCGACTGGATGCCGTCCATGATTTCCGGATGGTCGTCGCGGAAGGCGCGGGAGCCCACGCGGCCCATCTCCTCGTTCGCCCAGTGGCCCACAAGAATGGTCCGACGTGGGTTTGGGTAGGCCATCTTCAGAATGCGCATGGCCTCCAACATCGTGATCGTGCCGGTGCCGTTGTCCGTGGCGCCAGTGGCCGCGTGCCACGAATCAAGGTGGGCACCCAGCAAGACATATTCGTCCGGCAGCTCTGAACCGGTGATCTGACCAACCACATTGAATTGCGGTACCTCTCCGAGATCCTGGGCCTGAGCGTTCACTTCCAGAACTACCTTCTGCCCGCCTTCCACAAGGCGATAGAGCAGGCTGTAATCCTCGCAGGAAATGTCGAGCGCCACGGCTGAGGTATTGGAGGTGGCAAACACCTTGTTGACTCCCCACCCGCCCGACCAGCGGGACTCGAGCGTACCCGCGACTCCGGCCTCGTCATATTCGCCCGCCTGGAAAGCGCCGACGCGATTGCGATAGGCATTGAATTCTTCCCGGCGGCGCTTGGCGAGCGCTTCTACGGTAGCCTCGGAAGCGTTCGCTTCTACTTCCTGTGCTGCCCGGCACATTTCCTGGGGCTGATTAACCATCACGAATTTACCCGCCGTCGACGCCATCCATTCGGCGTCGGCCTCGTCAGTAGTCTTCATGGGCGGAACGACCACCTCACCGCGCACGGGGCCATTTGTGGCGGGGCTCCATGCCTTCAATTCAGCCTCGAGGCTGGATACTCGCGGCTCGATCATATCCACGTGCAATGTGCCTTGACGCCAGCGACGCCAGGTCCCAATCTCTTCCTTTCTCGACTCGATTCCCCAGTCTGAGTAGGTCTCCATCAGCCAATCTTGCGCCTGCTCTAGTCCCTCGGATCCGGCCAGTCTGGGCCCGATCTGATCCATGAGAACATGAGCCAGATCCCGGGTGCGAGACTCTTCCACACCGATCTGCCACATTTCGGCAATGACCGGATCCTCATTTTGCAGGGTCTGCGCGGTTGCTGGCACGGCCATCAACGCGGCAAGGGAAGGGAGTAGGAGGTGCTTCAGTTTCATGTTTGCTGGTCAGTCGGGAATAACTCGCATTGCGCGCTGAGCCTCCGAGAAGTCATATCGACTAAAGAATGTTTCCAAACCCGGCCGGGAAGTACGCCAATCCTTGCCAATTCAGACGCCGAGCCGTTCCTTAGCCTCCAATGAACGACACCATCGACACGTTGCACCCCCGCGGCAAACCGGGCGTCAATATCCTACGCACGAAGTATGATGCGGTGGCCGAGGCCATCACTGAAGCAATCCTCGAGCATGAGCAGATCGGATTTGCCGAGTTGGTCGATGAGGTCGAGGCGAATATCACCGGTGATCTTGGAGCCTCCGTCAGGTGGTATGTCAATGTGGTCAAGCTAGACCTAGAGACCCGCGGCGTGATAGAGCGGCTACCGGGTCGAGGACCGCAGAAGCTTCGCCTGGTCCCGCACTACACTAGTCGCTGAACTAGACTGCCGAACTAGACTGCCGAGCTAGACTGCCGAGCTAGACTGCCGAGCTAGACTGCCGAGCTAGACTGCTGAACTAGGGCGCGAACAGGGAAGAATCTGCGTACACCCCCCGCGCATGGAGCCAAGAAGCGCTTCCGTAGTTGTAGCCTTTCATACAGGAACGACTTCAGACAGCGATAGATTGATGGAAGCAACAGCAGCCGCAAGGGCATTTCTAGAATCCTTGGGAATCCACGACATGAACCACGGTGGGTTCGATGGCGAATGGTTTGGATCAGGACCCGAGTTGGAGGTGACCACGCCCATCGATGGATCGCACATCGCCACGGTCAAGCAGATCACGGCCGAGGAATATGACCGCATTGTTCGGGCTTCGCAGGATGCCTTCATGGAATGGCGCAAGATCCCCGGACCGAAGCGCGGCGAGGTAGTTCGCCAACTGGGCGATGCCCTGCGCGCAAAGAAGACGGAGCTGGGAGCGCTCGTCACTCTGGAGATGGGCAAGATTGCCGCCGAGGGTGAGGGTGAAGTCCAAGAGATGATTGACATCTGCGACTTTGCAACTGGTCTTTCCCGTCAGCTCTACGGACTGACCATGCCGTCAGAGCGCGAAGATCACCACATGAGGGAGCAGTGGCATCCGCTGGGTGTCGTAGGCATCATCAGCGCGTTCAACTTCCCCGTTGCCGTCTGGGCCTGGAACTCTGCGCTGGCCGCTGTCTGCGGAGACACCACCATCTGGAAGCCTTCCGAGGTCACGCCGCTTACCGCTATTGCTTGCATCAAGATTGCCGAGCAGGTTTGCCGCGCAAACAATGTGAATCCGGCCATCTTCTCGCTCGCGATGGGCGACGTGGAAACTGTTGGAGAGCGCATGATTGCCGATGAGCGCATTCCGCTCATTTCGGCCACCGGCAGTTGCCGAATGGGTCATCGGGTTGGTAGCGTCGTCGGCCAGCGCCTCGGCAAGTCTATCCTAGAGTTGGGTGGTAACAATGCCATCATCGTGACGCCGCACGCCAACATGGATCTGGTCCTTCCGGCCATTCTGTTTGGCTCGGTCGGCACGGCCGGCCAGCGCTGTACGTCCACTCGCCGGATCATTGTCCACGAGTCGATGCGGCAGGAGCTGCAGGAACGCCTCGTCAAGGCCTACCACGACATTCCAGTCGGCGACCCAAGCGATCGGAAGACCCTCATGGGTCCATTGGTCAGCCAGCGAGCAATCGACGATCTGATGCGGGCAAAGGAAGCTGTTGTTGCCGAAGGCGGAGAGATCCTCTATGGCGGCGAAGTCCTCGAAGGCCCTGACTACCCCGGTGGCCTGTATGTCACGCCTTGTATCGCGACCGCCAAGAATGATTTCCAGATCGTACAGAACGAGACCTTTGGTCCCATCCTGTACATGATTGGGTACGGGAACGCGGACTCCACGCCACGTGAAGCCGTCGACGAACTGCAGGAAGCCTTGGACATCCACAACGATGTGCCGCAAGGCTTGTCCTCAGCTATCTTCACGGATCACGTCCGCGAGGCCGAGTACTTCCTATCCCACCGCGGTAGCGATTGCGGAATCGCCAACATCAACATCGGGACCTCCGGTGCCGAAATTGGCGGTGCTTTTGGCGGGGAAAAGGAGACTGGTGGCGGACGCGAGTCCGGATCGGACGCTTGGAAGACGTACATGCGTCGCCAGACGAACACGGTCAACTGGTCTACTGATATGCCGCTGGCACAGGGGATCAGCTTCGGCTGACCTAGCGCAGGAATAGTCTGACGCGGAGTGGGGAAATCGGTCCAAACCGGTTTCCCCACAACCACTCATGGTGGATGTGCGTGGCCACGTGGCGGGCTGGTCCGATGTTGTATGTTTGGGTTCCACCAGCCAACATCGACCAATGCCTCGGATCCTCCTCGCCGCCCTGTTGCTTGCCGGGTGCGCCGGCTCAGATCAGACCACGCCACCCGCCGCGCCATCTCCGTCGTTCTTCCTGACCTCTGTGAATCCCGGTAATGGCGCGGATCTCGGAGGACTTGAAGGTGCCGACGCGTGGTGTGCAACGCTGGCAGACCAAGCCGGTCTTGAAGTGGACGGCTGGGTGGCCTACCTGAGCACCACCTCCGTCAACGCACGCGACCGAATCGGAGCGGGGCCCTGGCAGAACGTTGCCGGCGTTCAGATCGCGGCCAGCTTGGATGCGCTTCACGGCCAGAATAATCTGACGAAGGAGACCCAGCTAAATGAGAAGGGCGAAATCGTAAATGGGAGGGGCGACACGCCCAATCGCCACGACATTCTGACGGGTGCTGATCTGACAGGCCTTGCCTTCGCGGATGACGGTACCGACCACACCTGCTCCGATTGGACCAGCAGCTCACCGGACGGCAGTGCCCAGGTGGGGCATCACGACCGGCAAGGGGGAGGCGCCAACCCTACATCTTGGAACTCAGCTCACTCCTCGCGTGGCTGCACCCTGGAGAACCTGCGCGGAACGGGTGGCGACGGCCTCTTCTACTGCATGGTCGCGAACTAGGCGAACAGGGACTCGCGGTCCAGAACGAGATCAATTCGCTCCACGCGGCCCGTTCGACGAAATAGCTCGCCGGCCATCTGGGCTGGCAACGCCAGTTCGGTTAGTGTCTGGGACTGGCCGCCCTTCCACGTTACCGTCAACGACGGAGTCTCACCAAGCGTGTAGACGAGTGGGACTTGACACCACGTGAAGGCAAGACCGGACGCAGGCACTTCCAACTCTTGCCAATCGCCGCCGACCCCGAGGTATCGGAATGGACGAGCGT
>JBLFXH010000269.1:0-4635 GCA_047611125.1 Rhodothermales bacterium | reverse complement strand
TCGCGGGTCAGGACGTAAACGCCTGGTGATACTGCAAACTCGTTGCCCGCCACGGGTGGCCACAAACGGTTGCCCTCGTCGCGAGGCTGGACCGAGAAATCCAGCCCCAGGTCGGGCAGGCGCACCGACATCAGCCGCTCCGTGCGGACCAATCGAACAGCTTCCCGCTCAAGGCTTCCCTGGCTGAACGGGTCGACCACCTGCACGGCGTCGGGGTAGACCTCCAGGCGCCAAACGCCACCTGAGAGCTGGTCCAAGAAGTAGGCACCGGTGCCTTCGTAAGACACTACGCTCGATGAACCCACGCCCGCAACTCGGCGCAGCGCGTCAGGCGAGGGAGGGATGGTACTGGTCGATCCCGAGTAATAGAACGCGTCGTCTGCCGCCATCTCGCTCAGCCCTTCCTCAGCGCTGACCCGGAAGGGACCGAATCGACTACTCTCCGGATAGGTGCCAAATGAAGCGCCCCGGGGGATCCGCCTGAACACCTCGCCGGCGATCATGAAGCTGACGGCCTTCGCCGGGGTGTAGACCAAGTTCAAGAAGTGCGTCTGGTACTCGGTATTGCTGTAAGCGATGGCGAGCGGATCGTACGCAAACTGAGTAGCCCACTGGAATCCGGCTCCACGGAATGCGCGCGCCATGGCCGGATACATGATGGGCGCACCTACATCGGCCGCATCGAATTCGTAGACCATCCGGGCCTTGTCCTGGCACTCTGGAAAGTCGGCGAAGGGAAGCGGGTAGTGATCCACGTTGGGGAGTGGATTGCTCTCGATGGTCTGCCCGCGCACGAGGCCCGTCGGGTACCATTGGACGCTGATGCCCTCAATGTTAGCGGCGCACACAGCGTGCCCCTGCGGGTCTGAGTAGCCCTCACTGATGTTGTAGAAGATGGGCTTTTGAAGTCCGGCATCGCGCAGTGCGCCGGCTAGCGCGTTGACGTACTCCGAAGTCTGGGCGGGCGTCCCGCCGTGGTTGGGCTCATTGAAGATCTCAATGGCGATGACGTCTGGATCATCCCGGTAGTTCATCCCTCGGTGGGGATTGACGTGCCGAATGAACTGGTCGAGGTAGTTGACCTGGGCCTGGCGGGCGACAGGGTCTAGGCTCATCTCTGCCTTTGAGTAGCCATCGGTCAGGCCGCTGGTGCCAGGGTCGGGCTCGGGATACCCGGACGGCCACCATGCGATGGGCGTCAGGATGGTCTTGATCCCACGCTCGCTCAGCCGGGCGATGAGATAATCCAACAGCGCCATGTGCTCATTGTCGAGGAGGTTGCCTGCCTTGTCGGACACCTCGCGATCCCAGACGTGGATTCGAAAGGCATCCAGACCCAGCCGCGAGAGGTGCGCGACATCCACGTCAATGGCCTGCCGACGGTCGACGCCGATCCTCTCGTGCGCGCGGAATGCGTAGGCGAACGCGGTCGAATAGTTGACACCAAACAGCGCGACCTCTTCGCCGGAATCGCTCCATCTAAAAACCCCTTGACCATCCACGTAGGTGGGGACTCCCGATTCGGGCGCCCGCTGAGCAACAGCGGGAGTTACGGTCAGGACCAATAGGATCAGTAGAGCCGACCGATTGAGGTGCGTCGCTAGTGTCGGCATGGGCCTCGGAGGGGGTGAGTGCGGGCGACCGTTAGCGGTCGTTCGTGTGACGGAATCAAGATCCGAAACCGTAGGTAGGATCTCGCGGACCTAGAACAAAAAAAATGGACTATGTATGTCGATGCGCTGCGTCCTCATAATCGCACTCCTATCGGTACTCTCGGCCCCGGCTTTAGCGCAAACCCGCTACCTGGGCGCCGACCTTTCGTACGTCAACCAGATGGAAGACTGCGGTGCGGTCTACCGTGAAAACGGTGCAGCAAAAGACGTCTACCAAATCTTTGCGGACCACGGTACCAACCTGGTGCGCGTGCGGCTGTGGGTCGACCCCTCATGGCAGAACAGGCTGAGCCAACCGCCCGGAGTCAAGTCCCAGTACAGTGACTTGGAGGACGTGCGCGAGACCATCCAGCGGTCCCAAGACGCCGGGATGCAGGTGCTGCTTGATTTCCACTACTCCGACTTCTGGGCTGACCCAGGGAGGCAGGTGGTACCCTCTCGCTGGGCGGGGATTGCGAACGTGACCGACGTCCTGGCAGATTCGGTCTATCAGTACACCGCTCGGGTGCTCGCAGGACTGGATGCGGACGGTCTCATGCCGGAGTTGGTCCAAGTCGGCAATGAGACGAACCCCGGAATGCTTGTGTATCAGAGCATGAACAGCCAGTTCGAAGGCACGGGATTCATCAGCTCGGATTGGGGCCGCCAGGCTGTGCTCTTCAACGCTGCCATACGGGCCGTCCGGGAGGTGGGAGCCACCGCTTCCGTGTCGCCTAAAATTGTGATCCACTTTGCGAATCCGAACGGTGCTTTGTCGCGCGTGCGGACGCTGGTGGACAACGGCGTCACCGACTTCGACATCATCGGACTATCGTTCTACTACGCGCACCACGGCCAGTCAGTGAGTCTGGCATCCGCCTATGTCAGCGGACTGGTGAAGCAGCTACCGGACTACGACGTGGCCATCGTGGAGACCGGCTATCTGTGGTCGACCCAGAACCATGATTCGCTGCCGAACATCATCAACACGGCAGATCCGGCCTACCTCCCGGTTTCTCCGCGGACCCAGTTGGAGTACCAGGTAGACCTGACCCGCCGCGTATTCTCTGTGGGCGGGGTGGGCGTCATTTTCTGGGAGCCCGCCTGGGTGTCGACTGATTGCAGAACGCCGTGGGGACAAGGCTCATCGCATGACCACGTGGCATTCTTCGACCCCGCAGATGACGACTTCATAGCCGATGGTGGTGGGCGATGGTCCGAGCCTGAGTTCTATCAGGATCTGGACGCGCCGAAGACCCGGTTCAAGGTGGATATGACGGGACAGAACGTTTCAGGCGGTGTCTATCTGGATGGCGATCTGGCGTCAGGTGGGAATCCCATTCCGATGTCCCCCGAGGGGGGAGGCATCTACAGCACTTTTCTTCATCTGCCCGAGGGTGCGAGGGGCATCTACTTTTTCCAGACTGGAGCCGGCCGCGAGTCCATTCCCTCCGCATGCTCCGACTCCGCCGCAGACGCGCGTCGATTCAGCATTGGTCAAGCGGAATCGATCTACGGATTTGTCTGGGGAAACTGTACCTCTTTCGGAACGGCGACGGCCATCGAGGACCAGCCTGAGCCTGGGTTCGCGCTCCACCCAGCCGCCCCCAATCCTGTGAGTTCGTCCGGGATGATTCGGTATCAATTGCCCCGCGCAGGCCCGGTGCACCTGGCCGTGTATGATCTCCTCGGACGGTCCGTCCAGGTCTTGGTCCAGGGCATCCAGGCCGCGGGCTCGCACGAAGCGCAGGTCGAGGTTAATTCACTTCCGGCTGGTGTATACCTGTATCGCCTCTCGACCCCGGTAGGGCAATTGTCGCGCGTACTGACCGTCGCTAAGTAGGCGCTAATACCCTGCGCGTGAGTTAGCTTCGCGGGACGCCACATCCGGAACGCATGCCTAGAATCCTGTTAGCCCTTTGCCTTTTTGCGGTCATCCCTGTGTCCGCGCAACCCGTCGCGGACATGCCGCGGGTCTTCATTTCCGAGGCGGCCGCGATACCGCAGACCGATGACCAGCACCCTGTCAGGATTAAGCAGAATCCTGCTGACGGCAGTCTCTATGTGCTGGCAACAAGCGGACGGCTGTACCGGCTAGACCCAAATGGGACCGGCGGCTTCGATTCCCTTGAGGTGCTCGGGCAGGGTGATCACAACACGGTGGGCCCCATCGGGATGACCTTCGCGGCAGACGGAACGCTGTATCTGCTGGGAAACGAGAACGTCGGGTCCGCGCAGACCCGTTTCGTGCTGCGGAAAGGGAGCGTGACGGCCGGCACGGCCTGGTCCACGGTGGCTTCCTCCGAGGCGTATTTGCTCAGCCATACCTGGTTTGATCACAAGGCGAATGGACTCGCACTGTCGCCCGACGAGTCCACCCTGTATATCAATTCCGGCGCGCGGACGGACCACGGCGAGTCCTATGGCGGCGTCCGCGAGGAAGGCCTGACGGCCATCGTTCTGAAGATCCCCGCCACGGCGGTCGATCTGGTTCTGCCCAATGATCGCGAGGCCCTTCGGGACGGCGGCTACATCTTCGCCGAAGGCATTCGCAACTCCTTTGACCTGGAGTTCTCGCCAGCCGGAGACCTGATGGCGGCCGACAATTCTGGAGACCGGGACGATGCGGAGGAACTCAATTGGATCCGCGAAGGGCGCCATTACGGATTCCCCTGGCGCATTGGCATCAGCGACACGCCCATGCAGCATGCCGGCTACGACCCCTCTGTCGATCCCTTCGTGCAGCCGGATCGAAACACCGACAACATCGCCGACACGGGCTGGTACTTCAGCGATGATCCGGCCTATCCCGCCCCGCCGGCGGGCCTGGTCTTTACTGACCCTATTCCGAATCAGGGCCCGTTTGCAGATCAGTTTCGAATGCCGGGCACCGGCGATATCACGGACGCCAGCCAATCGTCTACAACAGTCGGATCCTTCACGCCGCATCGGTCGCCGCTTGGCCTGGTGTTCGATAGCGATT
>JBLFXH010000268.1:0-4649 GCA_047611125.1 Rhodothermales bacterium | reverse complement strand
TGGTCAGTGTCACGAGAATGCTGGTGTTCTCTGGGAAGGATCCGTTGGGCGTGAATAGCGCGGTGGTGTTGTCCAGGCCGGACGCCACCGTCACTTCTCCGTCGACCGGGGCTCCTGCCGCGGTCACAGCGAATGAAGCTGTTGTCAGGGAGGCAGGATCCATCGGCTCGGAGAAGACGGCCGTGACGACGTGATTGATGAACACGCCGAAGGCTCCCTCCTCGGGCGTGATCTGCACGACTGTCGGGGTTGTGCCGTCGGCCACTTCAGTGGTGAATGCGCTCTGGAAGTTGGCGCCGAGTGTGTTGCCCCTCAGGTCAGCGAGATCACCGGCCAGATCAATGTTGTAGGTGGTCGCCGGGCGAAATGGTACGGTGGGACTGAAGATCGCGAACTGGCGTCCTCCATCCAGAACAACCGATCCAGAGATAAGCGTGCCTGGGTATGGGGCACCGTCTTCGTAGACGCTGAGTTCAAGTGTACCCGGATCAACGGGCTCGGAGAATGTGAGAATTACGGGCTCCGTGGTGGAAGCTGGGATGCCGTTCAGCGGGAAGACCTCGTCCACCACAGGCGCGGTGGTGTCCACGTTGGTAACGAAATCGATTCCGGCTGTCGTGGCTCCGGCGCTGACCGAAACAGAAACGCTCAGAGTCGGACTGTCGGAATTATTCTCCCCGGCGCCGCTGTACAACTCGGCGAAGAAGCTGGTGTTGGTAGTGATGGCGCGGTGGTAGGCGCTGATGTTCCTGGGCCGAAGATCCATCCCGTAGACGTCACCGTCCAGGGGCTGGATGTCAACCTCATAGTCACCGGGATCGAGACCGGGGATGAGGTAGTCTCCGAGCACGTCTGAGTAGGTCGAGACTGCGTTTCCGGTTATCGTGTTGGTGGCGATCACCAGCGCACCGGCCACTGTTGGCCCGAGCGTCAGCGCCTCGCCGTCCAGAATCGATCCGGCGATCGAGCCTCTGGAGGCCATGGCCGCGGAGGGATAGAGTGCCCCAGCCCGCGCGAAATCGTCGTACTCGAGCGTGAGCGCCTCGTCCCCCGGCTGGAGGGCGAAGAACATGGAGGCCTCCTGGATTCCGCTGTGAATCAGGCCGAATGCATGGCCCAGCTCGTGGACCAGCACTGGACCAATGGGGACGGTTTTGGGACCGGACGTTATTCCGAAGTTGAGTGACGCGTTGCCTACGTAGGCCGGATTAAAGACGATGTCCGCATCGATAATCTCGGCCTCATCGGGTCCACTGAGAATGAGCGTCTTTGCAGTGATGGCGAGTACGCCCGGCTGCATCAGGAACTGGTCGTCGACGAAGGTCACGAGGTTGATACCGTCGTTGCCGGCAATGGCTGTCGGAGTGGTAGGCACGGCCCCCGAAAAAGACACTGTCGATAGCGGAGCGGCGGTCCAGGCGTCGAACGCCTCCTGCATGGCGGCGAAATCACTGCCGTCCGTGACTCCTGGCAAGCCCTCCAGATTGACTGAGTAGGCCATCGGGAAGCCGGGCTGCAGCTGATTCTCCGGAGCGATGACCCGGACTACGCGCCCAGAGGCGCCGTCGGTCAGATACATCCTACCAGACTGGTCGAAGACCACCTGCGCGTAGGTGTCCCCGCCGAGATTCGTAATGATGGGTGTCAGGAGTGCAGCGTCTGCGAGACCGCCGACGATTTCGGTTGACGTGGCGACGTACAGCTTGAGGTCCACGCCGAAGGCCGCCCCGTTGCCGTTCTGTACGGAGAATGCTGCCGTTTGCGTAGAGGCATTGATCGGGAGCGACTGACCCGCGGGCACGCGAAGCACAGAGTTCGTGCCGCGAGCGACCACAAACAGTGTTCCGACTGCATCCCAGGCCATCCCCTGCGGATCCCAGTCGGCCGCATCGGGGAATGTCATGTAGGTCTCAATCGTGCCGGTGTCCGGATCCACGCGGAGAATCTTCTCGCCGTTGGTGCCACCCGAGACGGCCACGTAGAGCGAGCCGTTTGGCCCAAAGGCCAGTTCGGAGGGGCCGTTGAGTCCGGAGAGCCAGGGTGTAAGCGCCGAGGCGTCTATAGGTGCCCCACCGGGGAGGATCCGATGGACACCGCCACTCCCCTCGTCGGCTACATAGATTTGGCCGAGGTCACCGACCGCCAGATCCACGGGCCTGACCAGCCCAAATATCAGCGGATCAGGACTGACCGGAATGCCGTCCACGTTGAATCGCCGCACCTCGCCGGTGAAGGCATCGGCAATCAGAACGTTACCCGAGGCATCAACGGCGAGACCCTCCGGCCGCTGGAAACCGCTTGCGAAGGCTTCAAAGACATAGCCCTTGGGGACCTCAATGTCGGCGGCGATGGCCAGCGAGAGGTCGCCGCTTCTCAGGCTGAGCGCGAGCAACGAGTTGGTGGCTTCAAGCGCGTAGGTCCCGGCATCGCCGGCCGTGGCGCCGGAAATCAACAGTGTGGACGCCGTCTGGCCTGCCAACGTCGCACCATTCTTTAGCCACTGGTAGGTGTCGGCACCCGCAATCGGTGCAGCCAGCACGCGGTCTCCGCCCAGCACGGCAGATAAGGCCCGTGCATCACCGAATCCGCCCTGCGGATCAAAAGTGTAACTCGACGTCGGCACTCCAAGGTTGGGCAGCAGGTCACTGAATTCGAGGAGGTTGCCTTCCACGTTCAGGTTTTGGAGGGCTGAGAACGCCCCTCCAGAGAAGTCAGGAAGCGCGGCGAATTGGTTGCCAATCGCAGCGACGTGCTCAATGGAAACCGGCAGATCAGGGAGCCGACCCGTGAAGCCGTTCCCCGCGAGGTAGAGTTCGGCGAGGCCAGTGGCCGAGAGATCGGGGAGTTCTCCCGACAGCAGGTTGTTCGTTAGGCTGAGGTACGTGAGCGAGCCCAGCCCGCTGAATGAGGCGGGGACTGTTCCGGTAAGTTGGTTGTCGTCTAGGTTCAGAAGGTTCAGCGCACCGAGACTGCCCAAGTCAGACGGGATGGAGCCGCTCAGATTATTCGAGTACAGCTGAAGGGCTGTCAGGGTCGCAATGGACCCCAGACTGGAAGGAATGCTGCCCGTCAGCGCATTCTCGTAGAGGTTGAGTTTGCGCAAACTCGTTGCCCCTGACAGGGCGCCGGGTATCCCTCCAGATAGGCTGTTGGTCCCGAGGTCTAGCACCTGGAGCGCCGTGAGGCTGCCGAGTGAGGCAGGCAGCGTGCCGACGAGGTTGTTGCCCGAAAGTCGAATCTTGGTGACGCGGCTGGCCACAACGGTCACACCGTACCAGCCAGCCGGATCTCCGGCCAGCCAACCGGTCTTGTTGGTCCAGCTGGCGCCGGCCGCTGCGTTGTAGAGTTCCACCAGCACAGCGGTGTCCGCAGCATTCGTACTTGCAGCCGCGTTGATCCAGGCCTTCGTCGTGCTGCCGGCAGCAACAACGTCCAGCGCGCCGTCACCATCAATATCTCCGAGCGCCAAGCCATTCGACGTGCCCCCAAAGACCTGGCCTAGAGTAAAACCGGCCGAACCGTCGTTGAGCCAGACCTCCGAACCTCCCGTAGTAGTGCCAAACACGACGTCGACATCGCCATCCGCATCGACATCCCCCAGTTCCGTCCAATACGCATCGCTGCAATTGGTGCCTGAGGTGATGACACAAAGCGTTTGGCCAGATGGAGAAAACGTGCCGGTGCCGTTGTTGAGGTAGACTGTATTTGCCTGGTCGTCGACCTTGCCGACGACCAGATCGAGGCTCCCATCTCCATTGAGGTCCGCCAAACCGAGCGAGGCCGCAATACCGTTGAATGAGTCGGTCTGCGTGAAGGAGCCGGTACCGTCATTCTGATAGATTCTGACGTTGCCGGCCTCGGCAATGACTAGGTCCGGATCACCGTCCTGATCAATGTCGCCCGCTGCGCCGCCCAGGCCATTCGAGTATGAGCCCGCCCTCGGCGTGAAGCCGGCAGATCCGTCATTTAACCAAAGAAACGCCTGAGGCGATCCAGCGCCCTGCGCCTTGTTGACGGCGAAGACGTCAATGTCCCCGTCTCCGTCGAAATCCGCGGCCGCGAGGCCCTCTGTGCGATCGCCCGGCCCGTATACCGTGCCCGTGCTTGAAAACGAACCGGAGCCGTTATTCAGGTACACCAGGTTGCCTCGGTCGACGCCGCCACCTGCCTCCGCGTTGGCTAGGTACGCATCAAGATCGCCGTCTCCATCAAGGTCCGCCAGAGCCACTTCGGACGCCTCCTGAAGGTTCGCAATGGTCTGAGCCAAAAGGAAGGCCCCGGGCGTGCCGGCTTGGGTACCACCCTGGTTCAACCACACGGTGTGGTCCGCCCCGACGGTGATGATGAAAGCGTCCAGGTCCCCGTCACCGTCCAGATCACCCAGCCGCGTGGCGCGGGTGGACGTACCAAGAGCCTGCCCGCTGTCGACAAAGGTGCCGAAGCCGGCCGTTGGCGCTGCGGTCACGAGTACCGGCTGTGTAGAGAACTCCGACGTATTTCCGTCGGCGGCCGTGGCGGTGGTCAGCAGATGAAAGCCGGACGAGACACCCAGAGAGACCGCGTTGCCCAGGCTTATCTCGATGCGGCCGGGAGCCAGGTAGGAGTCGGAACCGACGTAACTCTTGCCTTCTTCCAGATCGGCGTCGGCT
>JBLFXH010000267.1:0-4656 GCA_047611125.1 Rhodothermales bacterium | reverse complement strand
CAGCTGGATACCGACAAGTGGAAGGACCAATCGCTCGGCGGGGCCTACTTCAACAAGGGCGGCTTTTTCGAGACCGAAACGTCAGACTACCTCTACTTCCTCCGCAGGGATAGGACGTGGGCGCACGTAGACGTGGTCAAGGCGAATACCTCTACGGGCGAGACGGAAGTGCTCTGGTCCGAGACGTCGGAGCCTTACCACAACACCCGCTACATGGACCTCGTGGTCATCAACGAAGGGGAGGAGTTCCTCTGGCACTCCGAGCGGACCGGATGGGGGCAGATCTACCGCTATGACGCGGAGGGGAATCTCAAAAACAGCGTCACCGACGGATACTTCGTGGTGGGCAACATTCACCGCGTGGATACGCTGGCCCAGGCCGTTTACTTCGAGGGCTTTGGCCGGGAGGAGGGCGTCAACCCCTACTTCTCCATGAAGTACCGCGTGAACTTCGATGGGTCAGGCATGCAGCTCCTGACGCCCGAGGAGGCTAACCACAGCTTCTCAATGTCGGATACGCACCAGTTCTGGGTGGACAACATCTCCCGCGTGGATGCCGCGCCGCGGGCCGTGCTCCGCGACCGCCGCGGCAAGGAGGTGATGGCACTCGAGGAAACCGACCTTTCACGCGCGGTTGAGGTGGGCTGGCAGCCACCTGAGTACTTCACCGTGAAGGCCGCGGACGGGATGACCGATCTCTACGGCGTGATGTGGAAGCCATTCGATTTCGATCCGGAGAAAGAGTACCCGGTGATTTCGTACGTCTATCCGGGGCCCCAGACAGAGCCCTGGCCGATTGGGTTCTCGTTTTCCCGACGCCAGATGCCGTTGGCACAGGTTGGCTTTGTGGTGGTGGCGTTCGGCAATCGAGGTGGAAGCCCGAAGCGCAATAAGTACTACCACAACTATGGTTATGAGAACATGCGGGACTACCCGCTGGCTGATAACCGGTACGGCATCGAGCAACTTGCCGAACGGCATTCCTGGGTGGACGACAGTCGTGTCGGCATCTACGGCCATTCAGGCGGCGGCTTCATGTCTACGGGAGCGCTCCTAACTCACCCGGATTTCTACGACGTGGCCGTCTCCTCGGCAGGCAACCATGACAACAACATCTACAACATATGGTGGAGTGAAGTCCACGATGGCGTGGAGTCCAAGACGCGAACGAAGAAGGAGACCGTCACGAATGAGGATGGCGAGGAAGAGGAGGTAGAAACCGAGGAGGAATACTTCGAGGCCGGCATCGACAGCAATGCTGACCTCGCGGGTAACCTACAGGGGCACCTCCTGCTGGTGCATGGCGACGTGGACAACAACGTTCATCCCGCGAACACCATGCGGCTGGTCGATGAGCTCATCAAAGCCGGAAAGCGGTTTGACATGATGCTGCTCCCCGGGCAGCGGCACGGCTTCGGGAGCATGACCAACTACTTCGAGCGGATGACTTGGTACTACTTCGCGGAGCACCTGCTCGGCGACTACAGGACGAACGTGGAGTTCAACATTCCGAAGGACGATGATTAGAGGCCTTGTTGTCCTGGCAGCCGTGCTGGTTGGCTGTCAGGGACCTGAGTATCCCGTGGCACAGATGGGCGGGGTGTCTCAGGTGGATCTGACGGCCGATAATGGGCGGCAGGTGGTGGTTGACCGGGACTCTACGCAGTACCTCGGGCATCCGTCGACGCTGCTCTTGGAGGATGGGCGGACGATTCTGGCGGTCTATCCCGAGGGGCATGGCCGGGGACCCATCGTGTACAAACGCTCTCCGGACGGCGGCCGCACATGGTCCGACAGGCTCGATGTGCCGGCTTCCTGGGCCACATCCCAGGAGGTGCCGACGCTGTTTCGAACCGTGGATGCCGAGGGCATCAAGCGCATTGTCATGTTCTCCGGGCTCTATCCGATTCGTACGGCCGTCTCAGAGGATGACGGCGCGACTTGGAGCGAACTCGAACCGATCGGGGGTTTCGGGGGAATTGTGGCCATGGGGTCCGTGGAGCGCCTCACAGATGGGCGCTACCTGGCTTTCTTTCACGATGATGGGCGTTTCATCGGGCCTGAGGGCGACGCGGGTCAGTTCTACGTGTACGGTTCTGAGTCGAGCGACGGCGGACTCACATGGAGCGCTCCCCGCGTGTTGGTGACCGACCCGGAGGTTGACCTTTGTGAGCCTGGCGTTGTCCGCTCTCCAGACGGTACCGAGTTGGCCATGCTGATGCGGGAAAATAGCCGGACGCGGAATTCCTTCTTGACTGTGTCTACAGATGAGGGGGCTACCTGGTCAGCTCACGACGAGCTACCGCTGGCACTCACCGGTGACAGGCACACGCTGAGGTACCTGCCCGATGGCCGCCTGATCGTGGTCTTCCGTGACATGGCCGAGGGCTCGGACTCCAAGGGCGATTGGCTGGCATGGGTTGGGACCTACGAAGAGATGGTCAGCCGCGAGCCGGCCGGCCTTCGGATTCGCATCATGGACAACCAGAATTCCTGGGATTCGACGTATCCCGGCGTGGAGGTCCTCCCCAATGGGGATGTGGTCACCACCACTTACGGTCACTGGGTCGAGGGGGAGCCACCCTACATCGTCAGCGTGAGGCTGACCTGGAAGGAAATGCAGGACTGGATTGGACGCTACTCGATCGGACGCCAGTAGATTTTGTGGAGGGTTGGCTCGTCGCCGTTGAGGTCCATAAAGTAGAGTAGGTCATACTCGCTCTCGTCCAGACTGGGCAGTTCAGGGCCGCCGAGCGCCCCGATGAGGGCCGGGATGGTGTTGCTGTGCCCGACAAGTAGCACCGTCGCGTCCTCTCCGAACGCCCGAACTGCAGCCGCGGTCTGCTCCAGATGGACGGCCATTCCATCGCTGACGCCGACTACCACGGATTCAGCCCCAAAGTGAGCGGCAGCCGGAGCAGCCGTGTCCACCGTTCGGGTAAAACCACTCGTGATTGCCGCGTCCAATCCCGACGCTGACAGCACGCCGATCAGCGCCTCGGCTCTAGCCGTACCGTAAGCGGTCAGCGGAGGATTAGAGGTGCCGTCGCTGGCCTTCTCGGCATGGCGCAATAAGACCACATTCTGGGCGCCAGCCGGAGCGGCGATCAGCAGAAGCAGGACGAGGGATAGAAGCCTGTTCATAGTTCTCGAATCCAGATGTTGCGGAAGGAAATGGGATTGCCGTGGTCTTGGAGGGCAATCGCTCCCCGACCGTGTGCCTCATAGCCGGGCAGGCCAATGTATTCGGTTCGTCCTCTGATCTCCACGTGATTCTGAATCAGGACGCCATTGTGAATCACGGTTACGAAGGCCGGTTTGATAAGGCGACCGTCAGTCGAAAAGGCCGGAGCCTCGAAGAATATGTCGTAGGCCTGCCATGTGCCCGGAGGCTTCGAGGCATTTACGAGGGGAGCGTGCTGCTTGTAGACCGACCCAGCCTGTCCGTTCGAGTAGGTGCGGTTCTGGTACGAGTCCAGCACCTGGACCTCATACTGTTCATGGAAGAACACCCCGCTGTTGGAGCGTCCTTGCCCTTCGCCCCGAATCTCTGAAACTGTTCTGAACTCGATGTGAAGTTGCACGCTCTCGAACTTCTGCACTGTTCGAATGCCGCCGGACGCGGGGACTACCGTGAAGGCGCCATCGGCCACGCGCCAGGGCGCCGGACCGCCTCGTGCGGCTTCCCATGCACTCAGATCCTCTCCTCCGAACAAGACAATCGCGTCAGAGGGGGGCGCGGTACCATCGCCTGGTGTGACGATGGTGGGCTCCGGCTCCCAGACTTCGGTCAGTTCGGGAGGCCAGTCCGCTTGGGTGGGCTGAGCCGTCGCGACGCCCGGAATGGCGAGGATCAACAGAAGTAAGGCTGCGGCCAGGTGTTGGCGAAAAGCGCGGCAGGAGAGCATGTTGTCGGCAGAGGAGGTGAAGCCGCATTCTACTTGAGGATCGCGCTTTCTGCAATGCGATGATCAAGCGGATATGAGAAAGGCCCCGCCAACCATAGTCAGCGGGGCCTTTCGTCCAGGCTGTGAGTCCTGCAAATGAGCGCAGAGCCTTACTTCATGAGAACCAGCGTCCTGGCGATGGCGCCCTTGTCCGTGGTGAGCCTGTAGAGGTACGCCCCGGTCGGCAGGTCCATGGCGTCGAAGCGGGCTTCGTGGTGTCCGGCTTCCAGCGTTCCGTCCACGAGGAGGGCCACTACCGGAGGCTGTCAGGACGCCGCTGAGGCAGGAAGTCTGTGGCAGCCGCTTGGTGGAAACTCGATTGGTTTCGCCCGACAACTAAGCCCGAGTTGTGGCAGGTGCGCAAACCACGAACGCCCCTGACACCGTGCAAAGCAAGGTATCAGGGGCGTTGTATGGCGGTCCGGACGAGACTCGAACTCGCGACCTCCTGCGTGACAGGCAGGCGTTCTAACCAACTGAACTACCGGACCAGAATCAGTCGAGCACCAATGATATAACGGATCGACCACCCCACGCAATTCTCAAGCTAGGAGATTTGGGGAAAGTGGCGGGTGCAATTGCCGATGGGCGGCCTGCGTCGGCTATGCTTGCGCAGAAGAGGCAGTATCTTTAACCAGATGGAAAGAATACTACTAGGAGTTGTCCGGTATGAATGAGCAAGGTGCCAGCGATTCACTCCTGAACAGAG
>JBLFXH010000266.1:0-4679 GCA_047611125.1 Rhodothermales bacterium | reverse complement strand
AGCTCGGTCTCTCGGCCGGCAACCAGTACCTGTTCGTCTCGGATCTCGACTTCGGCCCAAGAGTCGGCTCCCGTTTCGCGGAGAGCAACCACCTTCAGCCGCTCCAGAATCTCGAGCGCGGCGTTCAGCGCCGCGTTGCCGTTCAGCAGCGTCGTCGCGCTTGCCGCCGAGGGAGACATGTTGGCGACCCGCGTAGTATTCGTGTTCTCAACGCGAATCCGCCCGGGGTTTATACCAAGACCTCTGCAGACAATCGCGGCGATGTTGGTGGTTAGTCCCTGGCCCATCTCCACGCCACCCGTGGTCACGGACACGGAGCCATCCGTGTAGACGTGTACGAGCGCGCCCGCCTGGTTGAGAAAGGTGGTGGTGAACGAGATCCCGAAGGTCACCGGCATCACGGCGAACCCCTTCTTGACGGCGAAGTGTTCGGCGTTGAAGGCCTCGACACGCTTGCGCAGGCCTGTGAGGCCTGCCTTCCCGGCCACAGCCTCCCACGTTCTTCGGGTCTTGCTATCCTCGACTACCTGTCCGTAGGGGAAGACATCGCCCGGAGCGATCAGGTTATGGGCCTGCAGTTCCTCCCTGGGGACGCCCATTGTCTCGGCTAGCTGGGCGAGGGCCGACTCGATGACGAACATGCCCTGTGGCCCTCCAAACCCCCGAAACGCGGTATTGGGAGGGAGGTTTGTTCGACAGGATGCGGCGAACAGTCTGGCGTTGGGCACGCGGTAGCTGCCCGTGCCGTGATAGAGTGTCCGTTCCAGTATCCCGGGCGACAGATCAGCCGCGGCCCCCGCATTCTGGAAATGGCGGGCCTCGAACACAACGATGCTTCCGTCCGCATCTGCACCCAAGCGGAAATCGGCCGAGTAGGGGTGACGCTTGCCGGTGTGTTTGAAGTCCTCGTCCCGGCGCAGGACGACCTCGACCGGAACGCCTGTAATCCAGGCCCCAACAGCCGCAAAGCACGCCCAATGCGTTGCCTGGTCTTCCTTACCGCCGAATCCGCCACCAAGGCGGCGCACCTCGACTTCAATCTGGTTGTTCTGCACACCCAGAACCTGCGCGATGTGCTTCTGCGCGGCATACGGGCTCTGCGTGGACGTCAGCACGCGGATGCGACTGTTTTCAATCGGCGTGGCCCGAGCCCGCTGCGTTTCTAGATAGACATGCTCCTGGCCACCGACGTCGCAGCGTCCCTCGACCACATGCGCGCACTCATCCCAGGCCTCGTCCGGACTGCCGATGGCGAAGGTCCGTGTGGCTCCGATGATCTCGCCAGCCTCAAAGGCCTCACGGGGATCCACGATTGGGGGGAGTTCCTCCAACTCAACCTGGACCAGTCCGGCCGCGTCCCGAGCACGGGCGGCGGTGTCGGCTATGACCAGCGCCAACGGGTGCCCTACGTAACGGACCAGGTCCTCTGCCAGGAGAGGCTCATCCTGGATGATGGGACCGATCTCGTTGGTGCCCGGCAGGTCCTTCGCAACAATCACGGCCAGGACACCAGCAGCACCCTGCGCCGCTGAGATGTCGAGGCTCAGGACCCGCGCATGGGCCACAGGTGAGCCGAAAACGCTGCCATAGGCCAGATTAGACGGACGCACTTCATCGTCTACGAACTCCGCCTCGCCTCTGACATGCAGGGCTCCATCGATGTTCTTCATCATGCGGCCTCGCGGTAGAGGGCCTCGAAAGAGATCAGCTCCGGGTACAGGGTCTGGAAATGAGCCCAGATCAATTGGCGCAGTAGGAGTCTTTTGTAAGCCGCCGTACCCCGGATGTCGGATATCGGCGTGACCTCGGTCTGGGCCAGAGCCGCGGCCTCCACGACTGTCTGAGCCGAAATGGGTCTGTCCCGAAGCCACGCGGAGGTCTTCGCCAGGAAGAAGGGCGTAGCAGCGACGCCTCCAGCCGTCAGCGTTGCCTCTTGAATCACGCCGCCCTCATCGCGAATCACAAGCGCGCCATTCACGCTGGCGATGTCCAACGTGCGCCGCTTGGCCACCTTCTCCCAACTGATGCGGGAGCCTTGAGCCGGGCGGGAGATGGAGATGGAGGTCAGGAGTTCGTCGTCCGATAGGTCCAGTTCCTTGTAGCCCAGGTAGAAGTCGCGCAGAGCAACGCGCCGGGTGCTCCCTGAGTCTGATTCGAGAGTCAGCGTCGTGTCCAGTGCCAGGAGGAGAATCGTCACGTCGCCGATGGGGGAGGCGTTCACCAGATTGCCGCCGACGGTTGCCCGGTTACGAATCTGGACAGAGGCGATGTCATCCATATAGTCTCGGATCCGCGGGATCACCGCTTGCAGGTCCTTGCTCTCAGCCATTTCCTCAAACGTGGTGGCTGGTCCTAGAATTAGTGCCTTTGACTCGGAGCGGATTCCGCGCAGGTCCTCGCGGGTGCCGAGCACCTCAATCGAGGATGATGTGGCGATGGCATCGCCTTGCTGCACATAGAGATCGGTGCCTCCAGCTACGGCATAACGTCGGGCGGAGGCGGGTGAGGCGGGGCTGGCGGGGCGCGCCGGCGTGGGTGCCTCGGCCACGATCGCAGCTAGCCGCTCAGGGATTCCGGAGAACCACGCAGGAAGCTCACCGCCATCGACCATTCCTTTCAAGCCAAGGGGCATGCCCACGAGGTGATCCCCCACGGCCTTCAGTGACCGGTAGCCTGTGCAGCGGCAAAGGTGCCCTCCGAGGGTGGTCTTCACGGCGGCGGCGTCCAGCGGGGCGCTGCGTTCCATCAGCGCGCCCGTGAGGGACAGGACGATCCCCGGGGTGCAGAAGCCGCACTGCGAACCGCCCTCGGTTATGATAGCCTCCTGAACCGCCGTCAGCCGGGCTCCGCGAAGGGCCTCAATGGTGACCAGGTGCTTGCTGGCCAGCTCGTGAGCAGGCATCAGGCAAGACGTGATGGAGCGATATCGGACCGCATCTCCCTGCAATTCGCCTACCAGCACGACACAGGCGCCGCAATCACCCTCGCGACATCCCTCTTTCGTGCCCACCATCCGGCGGGACTCGCGGAGGTAGTCCAGGACCAGTTGCCCTGCAGGCACCTCGGCCTTTACCTCGCGATCATTCAGTATGAAGTGTAGGGGTCTAGTCATGCGGCACGCCCTTTTCAAAAACAGGTTTTCGGAAGAGACGCGCAACTCCCCAGCCTAGAACAACCAAAACGCCCAGCACGATGGTGCTGTGATCACTGCCGTAGGAAATGGAGGGGTAGTGGTTGGAGATCATGATGGCCACGAGCGGCACCACGATGTAGGAATTTTGCCGCGAGCGAAGCGGACCAGTGTTGGCAACGCCGGCTTCGGGAGGGATGCCGGACCGGATGCCGGCCAGAAGCTTGGTTTGCGCAGGGAGAATGCGTTCCCAGACGTTGGCCGTCATGATGGACCCCAATACAGCGCCCACATGGATGTAGGCAGCGCGTGGCGACATCACCTCAAGGAAGCCAAGGTGGAGGGCCATGATCAGCCCCAAGCCAACGGCCGCAAACACCCGGGGATAGTTGCCAAGCGGGGATCGAACAAGGCCATCGTAGACAAACCATCCCACAAACACAGAAAGGGTACCGACCACGAGCGCAGTCAGGAAATCCTGCCCCGGCGCGACCACCAGACCGTCCACGTAGTACACCAGCGAGATCAGGAGCATGCCGCTCAGCCAGGTGAACGCGGCCTCATACTTGAACCAGTGCAAGACGGGCGGGAGAAAGCCCGCAAATCGCTGCTTCTCGACCCGATAGAGCCCGCCGCCATGTAGCATCCAGAGCGTACCGATCACGACTTCGTCACCCTCAGCCTTATCCAGGCTGTCCTCCATGAAGTTGAAGAGGTACGTCTGGCCTACCCACAGAATGGCCGCGAATACGTGGACCCAGCGGATGATCAGCTGAAGGTAGGATAGCAGATTGTCCATCTAGCGGTGGAAGCCTTGAGTCACAAAAGCCAGCACGTCGGGCAACGAGGACCGCCAATAGCTCCAACTATGGCCTCCATCCCGAACCCGGTACTCATGCTGGACCTCCCTCTTGCGGAGGGCCATGTGAACCAGGGAATTGCCTTCGAATAGGAAGTCATCGTCGCCACAGTCAATGTACCAGCGGACCGAATTCAGCTCCTCGGCCGAGACGGAGTTGGCAAGCGAGACCACGTTGTGGGCATTGAAGTAGGCGGTGACCGCTTCGTCCTCCATGCTAGCGATCTGATCGCCTAGCCCGCGGCGCATCTGGGACTCAGTCAATGGGCCGACCCATGCCGACAAAGGTGCTGCTGCCGAAAACATGTCCGGCCGGTGCATGGCGTACACGAATGATCCGCCGCCGCCCATCGACAAGCCCGCCACTGCGCGGAACTCCTTGGCGGCCCGGATTCGGAAGGTGGATTCTACGTGAGGGATGAACTCATCAAAGAAGAAGTCTTCGTACCGCCAATCGCCACCGATGGAGTTGTAATACCCCCGTTGTCCCGTCTGAGCGTCCGGCATCACGATCACCATCGGAGTGGCCGAGCCCTCGCGAATGGCCTTGTCAGCAATCTGCGCCACCTCCCCGAACTGAACCCAGCCGCTGTGATCATCGCCCGCACCGTGCAGCAGATAGAGGACGGGGTAGCTCCGGGCCGAACTGTCGTATCCAGGCGGGAGGTAGACGGCGTAGTTCCGATCGCC
>JBLFXH010000265.1:0-4709 GCA_047611125.1 Rhodothermales bacterium | reverse complement strand
TGGAAACGTGCGCGGGCTTCGCATTCTTCATGAGCCACACAAAGGAGCCATAGGCGATGATGGAGCCGAAGATCATCAGGTACGTCCATGCCGCCCAAGAGACGGGAGAAATGGCCGCCCACGAAACCGTCTCGCCGCGCAGAAACCCCACGAGGGTGAGGGCAAGTCCGCCCAGCAGCATCTGAGCGGCTGTAGACATGAGTGGGCGCGAGGGAAGTGCCAAGTCGCGACCAAGAATGGCGCCGACTGAAAACATGACGGCGGCAAGCAAAATGGCAACGATTCCTGCCAACTGCTCTGGGCTTGTAAGTGCGGCATCGGCAGGATTGACAAGCAGTACGATCCCGAACGCGCCCATCGCCAGTCCCCACCATACGGCGGGAGCGGGACGGGGGCCTCCCTTCCACTTCCATTCAAGCAGCACCATCCAGATCGGGACCGTGGTCACAAGCAGCGCGGCAACCCCGGAAGGCACCCACTGCTCAGCCCAGGCCACAGCACCTGTTCCGGCACCCAGGGTCATGGTGCCGACAACAGCGGCGTTCCTCCACTCCTCTCTCGAGGGTACGGGAATCCCCTTCCAACGGGCCCACGCAAATACAATGGCGCCGGCCACACCGAACCGAGCACCTAGCATGAGCAGCGGCGGCATGGTCTCGATGGCAAAGACAATGGCCAGATACGTCGACCCCCAGATCAAGTAGATCGCGGCGAAGGCAGCCAGGAGTGTCAGACGTCCGGAAGTGAGTTGGCGCATGGTCGAGCTCGGGTTAGCGTAGGGGCCTCTGTTTCGGGGATCCTATCGCGATCATTAGCATTAGATTCATTGATTCTATCAATGGTCTCTATAGCGTTACATTATACCTATGCTTCAGACGCTTTCTATTGAGCAGCTGCGGACGTTCGTCACCATCGCGGAGACTGGCTCCTACACGGAAGCCGCAGAGCGCCTGTACCGGTCCCAGCCGGCCCTGAGCGTTCAGATCAAGCGCCTGGAAGAGCAGCTGGGCACCCGGCTGTTCGATCGAAGCGGCCGGATCTCGACCCTCACCGAGACCGGGAAGGTGCTGCACGGCTACGCTGTCCGAATTCTGGACCTGAACCAGGAGGCGCTGGACAGGCTGAGCCTTTCAGAGGCGAAGGGCACCGTTCGTGTAGGCGTCCTGGAAGAGGTAGCCCACGGAAGCCTTGTCCGTCTTCTCACTCGCTTCGGCCGACTGGCCACAGGTATCCGGATCGAGCTCGAGGTGTCTACCAGTTGGGAGTTGGCGAAGCGCATCAAGTCGAATGCCTTGTGCCTTGCCATCGCGAATACCGCATACTCTGACTTGCCAGCCACTCCCCTTTGGGAGGAAGCGTACGTCTGGGCGCGGAGCGAGGATGCCGACTTCACAAACCTCTCGCCCATCCCCGTCATCATTGATCCGTCGGACTCGCCCTGCGTAGGGTGTCAGACTGCCATGCAGAAACTGGGAGATGCCGGAATCGAAACCGATGTGGTCTTCTCCAGCTCCAGTCTTCTCGCCACGCAAGCCGCCATCCGTGCCGGGCTGGGCCTTGGAATGATCGCCGGCTCTGCCACCACGGCCGACATGGTGGTTCTAGGGCCCGAGAGCGGTCTGCCCGAGCCGGTGACTGCACACATTGGCCTCTACCGAGGATCCGATGCCCGAGGAGATGCAGTGGGCAGCCTGCACGAGTTCCTGATCAACCACCTGCAACAGCGCGAATTCGCGGCAACCGACTGATGGAACTGATTTACGTGCTCGACATCGCGGGGACGCTGGTCTTTGCAGTCTCGGGAGCTCTTCAGGCCAATCGGCACCAGTTGGACTTCCTGGGTTTCATGGTGCTGGCTGTCTCAACGGGGGTCGGCGGCGGCATCATGCGAGACATGATGCTGGGGGCCACGCCGCCGGCGGTTTTCCAGGACGAGATCTATCTCATCGTCTGTGTGGTAGGCGGTTTAGTGGTCTTTCGCTCGGCCCCACCGATTGCCCGTCGCTGGAATCGGGTCCTCATCGCGGATGCTATTGGGCTGGGCGTGTTCGCAGCGATTGGCGCATCAAAAGGGTACGCCTTCGGCCTTGGCCCTTTGGGTGTGATGATGATGGCGGCGCTGACGGCCACCGGTGGCGGCGTGGTTCGGGACCTACTAGTCGGGGAAGTACCCGCCGTCATCAAGAGCGGCTTCTACGCCACCGCGGCCCTGATCGGCGGTCTGGTCTACTGGTCACTGGGGGGCCTAGAACTGCTCGAACCCATCAGGCTTACGCTAACCGCTCTGGCCACAACCGGTCTTCGCTTCTGGGCAATGAAGCGACGCGTCAATCTCCCGACAGCCACAGCTATTGACTGATTCCTACCGGCCGGCCGTCCAGACTCCACTCCGGGAGAATCTGAATTCCCAGATGCGTGAGAGCCGTCACGGCGACATCCACGATGTGTGGTGTGACTCCTGACTCGGGGACCGCAGATGCTCCGCTTGCCACGTAGAAGATGGTCAATTCGGCTTCCGAGTCCCCGCCGTGGCCGCCTCCCTCATTCCGGCCATGATCGGTCGAGATCAGGATCAACCAATCCTCGTCTTCCGCTTCCGCGCGACGGTTGAGCGCTTCGACGAGCCGCCCCACGCAATCATCGGCGGTCTCAATCGCTTCCTTGTACGCCGCCGAGTACAGACCTTCGTCGTGGGAGGCCACATCGGGGTTCCCCAGGTAGACAAAGGCCGCGTCCACGGCTGCTGAGGCCAGGTAGGACTCAGATACATCGCAGACGCGCTCGTCTGCCACCCCGTATCCCATCGCATCCCCGTTGATGTTCACCTTGACGTCAATCAGGTCGCTGAAAAGCGGACCGTCCGCATTGGTGGTGCCTAGCGGTGGCCAATCCAAGGCCGCGAAGGTGTCCCATTCGCTGTCCATCTGCTCCAGACGCGTCAAGAAGTCGGGGTAGAGGTCATAGCGCTTCTCGGCGAAGTTGTTACCCATGACGCGGTGCTTCTCCGCCCACACGCCGGTCACCATGCTAGACCAGCCGGGGCCTGAGACCGTTGGCATCCGGGTGCGAGCCGAAAGGCTGATGTACCCTTCGTCACCCAGGGCGTCGATATGAGGAGTATCGGCAGCGGCCAGTTGGTCTGATCGGATGCCGTCGATCCCAATGAGCAGCACCTTGGGATACTGGGCTTGCACAGGAGTTGCAGCCAGCAGGAACAGGAATAGAAAAATGCGCATGGTCTCGGAGTTGTGCCGAAATGCTACGACAAGGCTTGGCCGCGGACAAATCGGAGAACCCGGCCCCCGACACTGTGTTCTACCTACATGCGCTTTGCCTTCCTCCTGATGCTTCTCCTGATCGCGTTTCCCGCCGCGGCTCAGACTTTTCGGGGTTCAGTCCTTGATGAGGACTTGCGTGAGCCGCTACCGGGCGCACACGTCTTTGTCGACGGGACTCGACAAGGCGATGTGGCCGCCGCCGATGGGTCCTTCTCACTGGCTCTCCCGGACAGGAGGCCGCTGGTAATCGTAATCAGCATGGTCGGCTTCAAGCTGCAGACCGTGTCCATCACCTCCCGATTCGATCTCCAGGTGGCCCACGAAATCCTCCTGGCTGAGGATCCGATCATATTGGCCGAATTCGTGATCGAAGCTGTCAGGCCTAGAGCACTCCGGAGGCTTCGCGGACGGGTCGATGACCTGCTCTTTTCGACCACTCCCGCCGGATCGCGCTGTGAAATCGAGAACCCACAGGCCCTTCAAATCGAGAATATCAACGGCGCACTACGGATCCGGTCGCGGGAGCCGGTCAAGGTCCGGAACCCCTACCTGGGCTACCGGATAACCATCCACGGATTCCGCCTCGAGGGCACCCAGCGGTTCTATGACTTCGTGGGGCGGCTCCAGTTCGAAGAGCTAGAGGTGACCACTGAGAAGGCCATGCGTGCCCGCCAAGACCGGCGTCTCCGCACCTGGAACGGCTCGCGCCAACACTTCCTTCGGTCTCTGGTTGAGGGCACATTGTCTGAATCCGGGTTTACCGCCGAGCTTGTCCAGTCCCCAGGCTACACGAAGGGCGGCCACACCATCCGCGAAGCACTGGGCGACCAGGACAAGGGCGGAAGCGTGCTCTACGGCGACCCAGGAGACTTGACCAGGAGCCTCATCTTCAGCGGTGCTCTCCTGGTTCGCTATCGCCGTGAGCGCCCGCTTCAGGCGTATGCGTCCTTTCTCCGGTCCGTCAACATAGCAGATCCCAACACCCGCGATCGGGTTTCCTGGCTCGAACTGCCCACCGGCATTGCGTTGCTGGACCGAAACGGCGTTCCATTTGCCGACGGCGCAACAGCGCCCCTCTCACACTACGGCTACTGGTCGTGGGAGCGAGTATGCGATAACCTCCCCGCGGATTGGGCGCCTCCAGAAGGCTGAGGGGGCAACGCGCCGCATCGTATTATCTGGGGTCTAACCCGTATACCATGCGCCGCTTTATTCTGCTTCTCTTCCTCCTGTCAACTGGTACCGCCCTCGGTCAAACAGGGACAGTTAAGGACAACCTGAGCCTCACCTCCGCCATTCTCCAGGGCGATCGGAACTACGCCGTCTACCTCCCGCCTGGATACGACAGTTCGGCCCGGAGCTACCCCGTCCTCTATCTGCTGCACGGTGCGGGCGATGATCACAGCGGCTGGGTTCAGTTCGGGGAGGTGG
>JBLFXH010000264.1:0-4725 GCA_047611125.1 Rhodothermales bacterium | reverse complement strand
ATGCGCGACTGAAGGCTACCCGCGAGGCGCGAAAAGTCATCCTGTCCGCAATTCAGAGAACGGCGGCTAGCCACGCGATCGAGAACACCGTTTCAGTCGTCAACCTGGCCAGCGACGAAATGAAGGGGCGCATCATTGGCCGCGAGGGGCGCAATATCCGGGCATTCGAGGCTGCAACCGGAATTGAGGTGATCGTGGATGACACACCCGAAGCCGTCATCCTCTCCGGCTTCAACCCGGTGCGCCGAGAAATTGCCCGCCTCGCCCTAGAGAACCTGGTAGAAGACGGTCGCATCCACCCGGCCCGCATAGAGGAAGTCGTGGAGCGCACCCGTCTGGAGATTGAAGAGCAGTTGGTGGAAATCGGAGAGCGCACCATCATCGAACTGAACCTACACGGGCTTCATTCTGTGCTGGTCCGACACGTCGGGCGCATGCGGTACCGAAGCAGTTACGGCCAGAACCTGCTGGCTCATTCCATAGAAACTGCAAGGATTGCCTCCATGATGGCCGCGGAGTTGGGACTCGACACTGCGAAGGCACTTCGGGCCGGCCTACTCCACGACATTGGAAAGGTGGTCGAGGACGACATCGAGAACCCCCACGCACTCGTCGGGATGGAACTGTGTAGGCGACATGGAGAGGACCCCGAAGTCTGCAATGCCGTGGGCGCCCACCACGATGAAATTGAGATGACCTCCTCCCTCTCGCCCCTCGTGCAGGCTGCGGACGCTATCTCGGGAGCCCGCCCCGGCGCGCGGCGTGAGGCGCTTGAGTCCTACATCAAGCGACTCGAAAATCTCGAGGATCTGGCCCGATCCTTTGACGGTGTCGAACGAGTCTTCGCGATTCAGGCCGGGCGGGAGATCCGCGTCATCGTCAATCAGGACCGGATATCAGACGAACAGTCGGAGCAACTCGCCGTCAGCATCTCCCGCCGTATCCAGAATGAGATGCAGTATCCCGGTCAGGTCAAGGTGACGGTGATCAGGGAAGTCCGAGCGGTGTCCTATGCCAAGTAGACTCTGTGAAACCGCACCGAGGCGTGTTTCGCAGTGCCCCAACGGTCCCCTCTCAAGGGATCACGGCCTAAACTTATCCGTGAATAGCCTGTAGCTGCGGTCCGTCTTCACCGGGTGTGAACACGACCCGGCTATCTTTTTGCAGGCCCTCTCCTCATCCCCCAACTGTCCCGTTTGGCCCCATGATTGGTGCGATAGGTAAACTCCTCATTCTGGTTGGCTTTGTAGCCACCGGCCTTTCGGGATTGGCCTATTTCCGGGCGGCCCAGCTCGAGATCGGGAACAGCGATTGGCGGCGAGTCGGGCGATCGGCGTGGAGCGTGATGACCATTGGGTTGCTCATTGCCTATGGCTTCCTGTTCTACCTCAGCCTGACCCACCAGTTTGAGTACGCATACGTCTACGAGCACACGGCCAGAGACCTCGGGCTGAAGTACCTGATATCGGCCAACTGGGCTGGCCAGGAAGGCTCATTCATGCTCTGGATAGTCCTAAACGGGCTGGTTGGCTGGTCCGTCATACGATGGGCCCGGGACTACGAAGCGCCGGCGATGGCAGTCATAGCGCTGTGTCAGGTGTTTCTTATCTCCATGGTTGCCGGCCTGGATCTCGGCTTCTTTAAGCTTGGCGCCTCCCCGTTTCAGTTGCTCTCGGAGAAGTTTCCAAATGCGCCGATGCTGGCGGCAGGACTCATTCCGGAAGATGGCCAGGGACTGAACGATCTGCTTCAGAATTATTGGATGGTGATCCACCCGCCAACCCTCTTTACAGGGTTCGCGGCAATGATCGTCCCGTTTGCGTTTTCGATAGCAGCACTGTGGAAGCGGCGGTATACGGAGTGGGTCCGTCCGGCCCTTCCGTGGGCCCTCTTCTCCACCATGATTCTTGGCGTTGGCGTTACGATGGGCGGCTACTGGGCCTACGAAACGCTTTCCTTTGGAGGATACTGGGCGTGGGATCCGGTGGAAAATTCGTCCCTTGTCCCGTGGATTATTGGCATTGCGGCCATCCACACCATGATTGTTCAGAAGCGAAGCGGACGCAGCCAGAAGGCCTCCCTGTTTCTGAACATTCTGGCCTACATGTTCGTGATTTACTCCACATTCCTGACGCGATCAGGAATCCTGGGGGACATCTCGGTCCACTCCTTTGTGGACCTCGGCCTCTACAATCAGCTGCTGGTCTGGATTCTCTCCATGGGGATTGTGGGCTTCGGGCTTCTTGCCTATCGCTACAAGGAGCTGCCCACCCCAACTCATGAGCCCGAGATGCTCTCGCGTGAGTTCATGATTTTCGCTGGTGCGCTTCTGCTTTGCGCCCTCGCTCTGGTTGTGATCCTGGGCACAAGTGCGCCCATAATCGGACGGATATTTCGGGATAACCCTTCCAGCGTGCCTATTGCCTTCTACAACAAGTGGACGGTACCGCTGGCAGTGGTCTTTACCTTTTTGGCAGGACTGGGGCAGCTCTTTTGGTGGAGCAAGATGTCCCTGGACAACGTGAACCGCGTGCTGACTCGGCCCATCGTTTTGGCTGTCGCGGCCACGCTTCTCGTATTGATCCTGACGCCGTTTGTCGAACAGTCAGCGGTGTCTACGGCGCTTGCAGCCGCCGGCGTTCCGTCTGGCGCCTTGGCCGCGGGCTTGGGCACCTTCTGGAGCACGTACGGGCAAGGCCTACTTCTGCTGCTGCTGCTTTTCGTGTCATTTTTTGCCCTCTTCGGGAATGCCGAAGTGCTGGTGCGGATCGCCAAGGGGAATCCCAAGCTGGCTGGTGGCGCACTCTCCCATGTTGGCTTCGCCATCATGGTGCTCGGCATCATTGCCTCCAGTTCCTTTTCCGGTTCGATTGGACAGGGAGCCGGCGTACGAATCGGTGACAGCCGAGACAACTTCGTCATCGAGAGCGGACAGACGCTTGGAATCGACGGGTACGCTGTCACATACCACGGTCGTGACGATTCGAACCCCGCGCGCCCGCAGTATCCACTCGATTTCGTTGACCCCAACGGCCGCGCATTTTCGGTTGCTCCGGTGGTCTACAAGAGCAACAAGGACCAGTGGATTCAGCATCCTGATGTCACCACGTTTGTCGAGAAAGACATCTTCGTGGCAGTGTCTCCCAATACAATGTTGGGGGTTGATGACTCGGCCGATGGCGGCACGATTACCCTCGCCCGGGGTGACTCTACGGTGATTGGCTCGAACGAGTACTCAGTCCTATTCCTGGATTACCAGCTTAGCCACGACGGGGCTACACCTGCCGAAGGAGAGGTAGCTGTGGGCGCCATTCTGAGCGTGACGGAGATTTCAACCGGCGAGACCCGGCGAATCACGCCTGTCTACCTCATAGACCAGGAAAGGCGTGTTCAGGTGGTCGCGGAACCGCTCGAGGAATGGGGGCTGACGATGGCTTTTGCAGCCATGAACGTCGATTCCGGCACCATCGACATCCAGGTGACCGGCGTTCGAACGGCGCCAGCCGACTGGGTGGTGGTTCAGGCGTATGAGAAGCCCCTGATCACTCTCGTGTGGTTGGGCTTCATTCTGCTGACCATGGGCTTTATCGTCTCGATCATTCGGCGCAAGCAGGAACAGCGCTACGCCTACGATCGGGCAAGCCGCGCTTAAGTTATTTTCCGATAGGCCGATACCTCAAGGGCACCCGTTTCACCCGGCCCCCATGGATACGCCTTCCCGCATCCTCGTAGTTGAGGACGATCCGGTCAACCTCCTCGTGATTACCCGCATGCTACGCAGGCTGGGACACGAGGCGGACATCGCCAACAATGGGCGAGAGGCAGTAGAGGCCGCCGGCCGGGCGCAGTATGACATCATCTTCATGGATCTGATGATGCCCGAGTTGGATGGAATCCAGGCCGCAAAGCAGATCCGAGAACGCCAGTCTGGGGATGGTCCCATGATCTTTGCAGTCACGGCGAATGTTATGCCCGAGGATAGGGCGGCAGCGCTAGCGGCAGGGATGGACGACTACGTCACCAAGCCCATTCGGATGGAGATCATTCGCGAGTTGGTTTTGACCGCAGCGAGGGAAAACACGGCGCGGGAAGACCCAGCTCGGCAGAAATCGGCCTCGCCAGACTTCCTCAACGTCCAGACGTTCGATGAGCTTCGCGAGGTCATGGACGATGCCGACTTCTTTGCAGAACTGGTGCAGGAGTTTATCAAAAACTCGGACGAACTCGTGGTCGATATGACTACCGGACTCGCTGCCCAAGACTGGGAGGCGATTAGTCGCGCAGCGCACATCCTGAAATCCACAAGCGCGGCATTCGGCGGAATGAGTCTCACCGAGAGTGCAGTGACCGCTGAAGACGCCGTCAGGAACGATGCCACCGATCAGTTGCCAGACATTCTAGCCAACCTCAGGCACGAACGGGATCGCCTTTGCGCCCTGCTCGAAGCATCGGTCTAAACCCTACTGCCTGACTAGCGGTCGACCCCGTCGTGGCGATCCCTGCTCCCGGAGCAGGTACACACCCGATGCCAGTCCGGTGAGACTGACGTGTGATGAGCCAAAAGCGGTCCGCCAGGACTTGACGATTCGGCCCGTTACGTCGATCAACTCCAGCGTTGCCGGGCGATCCGTACGAATATTCAGGTTGTCGTGGAAGGGATTCGGATAGACCTCCAATCCCAGTGACTCCGGCAGGGTGCCGATGGCGGAGACAGTACCCTTGATG
>JBLFXH010000263.1:0-4731 GCA_047611125.1 Rhodothermales bacterium | reverse complement strand
ACTGTATAGGATTCCAGAAACCGTTGGAGTAGTAGTCCTCAACCACGCCGATCACCGTGTACCGTGTGCTGCCAGTTTGCCAGCAGTTGGCGGCGGGCGATGCGCAGGTAGTTCTTCAGCATGGCTTGTCAGCTATCTGGTCCGGGGGGAGAAGGCGAGGCGGCCCGTGGCTTTTGGACCCCTAGATACCCGTTTTCTTTCGCAGCCCTGAAATGTTGCCGGAAGGGCTACCGCGAACTAAGCGGAACAATCTTGGGATAGCGCTGCAGAATACCCATCTCTGCCATGACCGCCTCTATTTCGTCCATGCCCGAAGGAAGGAAGTCCGAAATCACCTCGGCGCGATCGCCGTGGATTACGATCAGGTCCTCCAGCCGGATGTAGATATTCTCCTCCGGTACGCGTAGTGCGGGCTCTATCGTGAATACCATCCCTTCGCGCAGTGGCCCTTGGAACGTGCCGACATCGTGCGTGGCCATGCCGACGCCGTGCCCCAGCCTGCCGGAGCTGACCCCACGGGCATAACCCTCGACGAAGTTGCGCGCTGCCTCAGCGTACCGTGGTTTGGAAAAGGCGGTCGCCTCCAGCGTGGACCGCATTTCGGCCACCGCTTCTTCCTTGATCTGGGATCCAGTCACGCCCGGACGAATGCGGTAGAGGATGGCGCGGTAGGCGGTCAGGTAGAACCCATACAGCTCACGCTGCTCCGGGCTGAACGTGCCGCTGACTGGCAGCATGCGCGTCACATCGGACATGTAGTACCCAAAGTCGGGGGCGTAGTCCATGAGGAGCCACTCCCCTGCCTGTGCGGTTCGGGTGCCCGCGTGATAGTGGGGGAAAGGCGCATTGGGGCCGCTGGCCACCAGCGAGTAGTACGCGTCCCCCTGTGCTCCGTGGCGGAAGTAGATGAACTTGGCAAGCGCATCCAATTCGCGTTCCTCAACGCCCGGCTGGAGGGAGCGCATGGCCTCCTGGATAGCCAGAGATGACAGCTCGGTGGCGCGGCGGATCAAAACAATTTCTGCGGGGCTCTTGATCAGCCTCAGGTCATCGAGAATTGGATTCAGGCTCCTTAGCTCGAGCTCCGGGAGCCTGCTGCGGAGTAGGCCGATGAAGTGAGCCTCCCGAGAGGGCCGCCCATCCCATGCGTCTGCCAGTCGGTCTGAAACCCGCCGTATGCCCAGATCCCGGCTCTCGGCCACGCCTTCTGCGGGCTGAAATAGCGTGTAGATCACGGGCGGCGATCCCCGTCGCTTGTACGAAGACAGCGTGCTCGTCATGGCCTCGGGACCGGAGATCCGCTCGATGCCGCTCAGCTCGGTGACCAGGGCTGCATCCTCCGCGGAGAGCATTTTCCCTTCCCCGCGCTCGCGCCTCTCATCTCGGTGGGGCAGATAAAGCGTTGTGGATCGGCTGGCTCCATCCATCAGCACATAGGCGTGAGGTACCTCGATGCCCGTCAGGTAGTAGAACTCGTTTGACTGGCGAAACCGCGTGTACCCGCGGGGGCTGGGCTCGCCCTGGACGAGGGCCACGCCCTGAGGGCCGATGGCGTCGAAGACCCGGTCGCGGCGGGAGGCGAACTCTTCAGGAGTGAAGTCCTGCGTGAAGAGCGGTGTGTCCTGGGCATGGGTCGGGCTGGCGACCGGTGCGAGGACCACGAGCAGGAGGAGCGTTTGAAGGCAGAAGCAGGCGGTGCGGCTTTTCATCCTGAGCGGCGGTTGGTGGCGGGGTACATGGTACACAGCCAAGTGGTGCCGGTCCAACCACCTGCAACGCACAGGGGCCCCGGGCGTAACAGTGTTTAACTTAAGTTAAATTCACGATTACCGACACTCGGCTGAAGGCCCACTAAGGCAACAACGCGACAAACCCATGAATCAGAAGACCAAAGCCAGACGGATTGGTGGATCAATCGGCTTCATTATCCCGAAGTCGATCGCCGACGAAATGGCCATCAAAGAGGGCGATGAGCTCTACGTGACAAGTTCTCCTGACGGGATCACCATCTCACCCTATGATCCAGAGTTTGCAACCGCAATGGAGGACGCGCGCGAGTTCATGCGATCGCACCGCAATGCGTTTCGCGAACTTGCCAAATGACGGCGCAAGCTCAAGAGCCAATCTGGCTTAGCCTCACCAACGTACCCATGCTACACGCCGAGTCCCTGAACTACTTTGGCGGCCTGCCCGGCGTTCGAGACGAGGGGCTCCTCGAAAGCGCGATCGATCGGCCGCGAAACAAGTTTGGGCTGGGCAACACAACAGACCTGTTTGAATTGGCAGCTGCATACGGGTTTGGCATTGCCAAGAATCACGCGTTTATGGACGGCAACAAGCGTACGGCGTTGCTATCCATTCGGGCATTTCTCTTTCGCAATGGCTACTCCTTCGCCCCGAAAGAGACGGAGACGGTTACCATGATCGAAGGACTGGCAGCGGGCGGCATCGACGAAGACATGCTCGCAAGATGGATTGGGGAGAACTCATCGCGCTTGACCTAGCTCGGCTGTCGGGACCGAATAGTACTGCAGCGTGAGCGCTACGCCGCCTCTGGGACTTCTACATAGTCCACTTCTGTCTGCGGTGCCGGAAGTGGGCCACCCTCCTCTCGAAGGCCCTCCAGATGCATGTGGACGGCATCCGCAATGAGGTTCTTCACCTCAGCCCGCGACTTGCCCACGGCCACGCAGCCGGGGAGGTCGGGAACGTAGGCTCCAAAACTCGTCTCTCCCTGCTCGATGATTACGGCGTAGCGCATTTTATTCACCCACTCGTGCCTGTTTCAGAATGCTGTTCAGCGTCCCACGAGGGACATCACAGTCAGGTTTCCGACTTCTTAAGCGAGGCACGCTTTAGAGCTCGCTAGCCCTCTTCAGCACACCGCTGGCTAGCAAGCGCTCCAATACCGCCTGCCCCTCGTCTTCCACCACTGCCGGAGCCGCCGCCACAAAGACAGGATTCGCCTCCGAAACAACCACCAGCTTCGCCGCCGCCCGCGTCACCGCGACGTAGAAGCTCTTGTTCTTGACCACAGGACTCCCCGGATTACTCCGCCCGAGGATGTTGTCCTCAAATACATAGACATTCCGGTATGTGGCCCCCTGCGCCTTGTGACTCGTCACCGCATACCCATACTGAATGTCCGCAAACGCCTCGGCCAGCCGGTAATACAGCGCCCCGCGGACGCGCCCTAGGTCCGCCCGATACCGCACCAAGTCGCGAGCCGCCACCACCGGCACCGTCACCTCATCGCCCCGGTGATCCCTTACCGTCAGATCCACCACGCCGTAGGTCTGATCAAACCGCTGCCCCATCCATCGAAACCGCACTCTTCGGTCTGACGCCTTCGAAGACCGCACCACCACGTAGCTCAGCGCATTGTGCACTAGCGGCGCGAACTTTCGCGACTCGGACCATGATGCATACGCCACCACGATCTCGCCGGGATTGAACTGCGTCGCCGCCCCAAGCCCATGCAGCTCCTCCCGAATCCGACGATTCAGGTTCAGCACAGACTGGCTGGACTTGGTGTATCGCTCATTGTTGAACACCACTGCCTTGGTCCCGCGCGGATTTCCCGGGTCCGCCTGCAGATCTGATACCAGCATCTCGACGGCCTTTCGCTCCTCCCGGACAAACACCAGACCGGAGTCCGAACCCAGGTCATAGTCGGACACCCGCAACCGCGGAGTGAGCGCCCGAAGCGCGCCAGCCCCTTCAATGTTGTCAGCCAGCACATCGGAAAGGCTCACGATGGGACTCTCCTCCCCCTGCCGCACCCGCTCGGTCAGCTTCACCGTGAACTCCTCTCGTGAGACGCTAAACGTGGGCGATTCGCTATCGCCATCCCCAATGGGCGGCAACTGAACATTGTCCCCCATGAAGATCACCTGGGCCTGGGGCCGGGCCAGCTCCAAGATCTCCTCCATCATCCCGTGCGAGATCATGGAGCACTCGTCTATCACTATCAGATCCAGATGGGCGATTGGCAGCATGCCCTCCCCGCGCGCCCAGGCGTCCGGCTCGAACTGCCCGGTGGCCTCGTTGAGTTTGATGGCCAGGAGCGCCGCCACGGTGTAGACCTTCGTGGAGCCAATCGACTCCGACAAGACTTCCTTGGCGGCGTGTGATACCGCGCCGCCCCCTACAAAAAGCCTATTGGCTTTGGCCTGCTCAACCACCGCGCGAACAATCGTGGTCTTCCCTGTGCCCGCCCTTCCGATCAGAGTGAACGTCCGCTCGTCAGACAACAGGAACTCGTTGAGTCTGTCGATGGCATAGCGCTGCGCGGCATTCGCGTGGACGCCGGGAAGGAGCTCGTATTGGGCGTCGGTAGGGAGAATGGGCTGGCTGGGCGGGTGCTCTGGAAGATACCCTTTCGCACCCGCGGATCGGAAGACCCGCGAGGCTCTAGCGGTATTTTGCACCCGTCTTCTGCGTTGCCGAGATTGTGGGCCAACTCATCCCGGCATCGATGTCCACTTCCCTTCGCAAACTCTCGGCGCTCGCACTCCTGCTGGCCTGCGCCCTCCCCTCAGCCGGCCAGTCCGGATCATTCGGCAACGCCGTAGTCCTGACGGACGGTGAACTCATAATCGGGGAGCCCAACACCACGTTCCGCGAGGGATCGGTGTACGTCTACACCAAGGCTTCGGGCGGCTGGGATTTGACGGATCGCCTGGTGGCTCCAGACGCTGAGCGGGCCGACGGATTCGGGAGCGTTCTGGC
>JBLFXH010000262.1:0-4762 GCA_047611125.1 Rhodothermales bacterium | reverse complement strand
TAGGTCCCAGCAGCCTCGAGCCCGCCCGCCCTTGCCTTGCCCGATTCGTACTGGCCGAGCAGGGCACCGACCTCTATGCCAGGGCCCGCCAGCTCATCCTTTGACTGAAAGGCGTCCCTGGGCAGCAGAATGTGGAGCTGCTCGCGGTAGTAGGTACTGGCGCGGAGGGTCCAATCCTGCGGCCGTGATTCTAGGTCCAACGCGACCTCGGTGCCTCGGCCTGGCGGCGTGGTGTTGTTGGAAGGAATCCATCGGCTGGAGACCAGGTCATAGAGCACCGAATGCCGGTCCCGGATGCGGTGGAGATACTGGTAGGTACGGGTAAACGAGGCCCGAATGAGCAGAAGTCGCGGGTCGGCGGACCACTGCATGCTAAAACGGGGCTCGAGTCTGGCAAGCCGATCGGAGCCGAATGCGGCGGCTCGAAGACCACTCCGAACCTCAAGCTTCTCTGTAGCCAGCCAGGTACTCTGGACATAAGCCGATAACTCGACGGCACGGGACGTACTCGACTCCTTCAGCCGCTCGGTCAGATTCGGATTATAGTTGACCACTGCATCGACCTCGGATTCGAAATCCCGACCGACGGCCAGGACACCCATTCGCATCCGGTTGCGCGCCGAATGAAAATAGTCCAGGTCAATCCGGAGTCCGGTGTCCCGGATGTCCACGTTGTAGGAACTACGGACGCTGCTGGACAGCGACGGCTGAAGAAAGGCGCCCTCCTCAGCCTGGTAGCGCGAATCGTGCATCGTGGCTGTCAGGTACCATCGCTCCGTCAGCAACCGCTCGTAGCGCGTGCTTACCACCCGGTTTCGCCAGAATTCACGTACCTCAAACAGCAGGTCCGTGGGGCGGAGCCAAGAGGACAGGTCCAGCGACAGGTCGAACGGAAGGCGCAGGTCTAGGTCATCTCGCCCCCGGTACGACATGATGGAGAGTCGGCTGCGATCATCGGGGCGGAAGACCACCTTGGCTGTCCAGTCGTAGAAGAAGTAGCCCGTCCGGAGGGTGTCACGGCGCCCCGAATCATCCGAGACGGGATGCGACTTGCCGATAATTCGGTCTATGTAGGACCGACGGCCACCCAGCATAAACGAGGCGCGCGACGAGAGGGGCGCCTCGATAAGAAACCGCGCACTGTGGGTATTGAGCGCGGCCTGCACCCGGGGCTCCGACCCACTGCCGTCGGTGAGCTCGGCATCCAGGACCGCGGAGAGACGGCCGCCAAATTCAGCCGGATAGGCACCGCGGTAGACGCGGACCGATTGAAACGTCTCTGTCTGGAAGGTGGAGATGAGGCTGAACGCGTGCCAGGGGTGATAGACGGGAGCCCCATCCAGGAGATAGAGGTTCTGTTCGGGCCCGGCGCCACGAACCACCAAGCCGCCGGAAACCTCGCCCGCTCGACGGATTCCTGGGGTCCACGTCAAGGCTTCCAACAAATCCTGGCCTCCGAGGGAAGCGGGCAGTCTTTCAAGGCGTGCCATCGGCGGAGTCAGCATGCCGGGGAGCGGCGTCTGATCTCCAGGGCGAATTTCAGTGGATTCTACAAGCAAGCCGGCGGACTCGAGGGCCTGAGGCTTCAATTCGAATCGGTGAACGCGATTCCCGGCCACGACGAACGTGTCCAGGGTGGCATAACCGAGGTAGGTGATGTGGATTCGATGGGGTCCCTCCGGCATGGTGGGGAAGGCGAAGTACCCGGTCCGGTTCGAAGCGGCACCAAGGCTCCGATCGGTGACGAGGACATTGGCCCCCGGCAGAGGCTGCGTGGTCTCCCTGTCTGTCACGGTTCCAAAAATGCCGAGGCGCCGCTTTGGAGCACTGGCGCGGACAAGGACGTACTGCGCGGGGCCGGTAGATCGCGCCTCAAGTCTCGTGCCGGCCAGGAGACATCGCAAGGCGGAAGAAACGTCAGATCCGCGGTACCGGCAGGTGGTGAAGACGCCAATCACCAGGCGCTGTGCGAACACGACATCAACACTGGCCTGGGCCCCAAGCTCCGACAGTCTCTGAGCGAGAGGTTGGCGGTCACCGTCAATGAAAATAGCCTGCGCGTCAGCCAGACCGGGGGCGAGTCCGATGGCCAGAAAAGCCAGGACAGCAACCCCGAGCCTCGGGGGGCAGAAAAACAATCGTCGGGCCTGTCGAACCATCCCCCAAAGATAGGGGTCGGATCCTCGGCCTTACCGCAGGGTGAGGGTGAATCCCTGCGCGGATCGCTCGAGGTCTGCCTCCAGCGTAGCCGCCAGAATGGACAGGATTTCTTCAGCCGTCTGATTGACGCGGAAGGTGCCACTTACTGTCAGGTCTGCCAGACCGACGCCAAGATCTACCCGGGCTCCGCGGGCATCTCCGAGGGCGAGGACCACCTGGGCCATCGGCGTATCACGGAATATGAGCAGGTCCAACCACGGCATGGCCGCTTCGATTTGGACGGCGCGCGGAGGCTCAGGAGCACTGCCCGCCGAGACCATCGTGCGCTCACCCGGCTCTAGAATCACCACCGATTCGCGACTGGCCCGGGACGCTACGGCCACTGAACCCGAGACCAACACGACCTCTGTCCCTTCCGCTGACTCCAGAACACCAAAGCGAGTACCCAAAACTGAGGTGACGGCCGTGCGTGTGATCACAGAGAACCGCCGCGTGCCGGGCTGAACGTCGAAATAGGCTGCACCCTTAAGGTCCACGTTGCGATCAAATGTGGATCCCTCCACATAGGTCAGCGATGATCCGGCCGTGAGCCTCGCCGTCGAGCCGTCGCCGAGTTCAACCACGAGCGGCGTGGTGTCAGCCGACACGGTGGTCCGCTGAACGGAATCGAAGAGAGAGGTCACCATCAAGAAGCCGAGCACTAGCGCCGACACCCCCAGGCCTATGCGGGCTGGCCAGCGGACCAACGGCTTCCGCGCTCGTGGAGAAGCTACCGCGGCCCTCTCAGTGCGCGGTCTTGCAGGAAGGACAGGCCCGATTGGCCAAACTTGTTCAAACAGGGCGAGTTCGCGCTCAACGGCCTGGACTTCACTGGCGAGTCCGGGGTGGTCCTCACAAGCTTGCCGGAGGAGCGCCTCGTTGTGAGTGCAGGCCAGCAACTCTGCTGGCGTCAACGCAGATTCCAACCCGGCCTGACGGAGTCCCTGTAGCACAAGCAATCGCCCATCGACCACCTCATCGAGGTGCAAAAGGAGGTCGGCCCCGAGGAGTCCGAGATCAGGATTGCTATTTGTGTGGTCAGTGGCCAAGGCGCAGGATTTAAGAGCGGACAGTCCGCATCAAAACAGTAGCCGGATCAAACGCGGCAAAAGTAACAGAACGGCCTTTACAGGCAGAAATAGGAGGGTCAGGACGCCCAGAATGGAGCGCAATTTTTCGAGGGCGCGTTTGACTTGCATCTTGACCGCCGCCTCGGTGGTCTCCACCATGTCGGCGATTTCCTCGTAGCGATAGCCGAGCGCCTTCAGTTCGATGATGCGCCGCGCATTGGGAGTCAGCGCGGCCAGGGCGCGCTCAATGTCGATGTTGAGACCGGATCGCATGGGCCGGACGCCGGGCTCCGCGATTTCGTCGGCCACGGTGGCTTCGCGACTTCCGTATCGCCCGCGATAGAGATCCTGGAGTTCGAAAAGCGCTGCTTTCAGCGTGAATGCGCGGACTCGTTGGATATTTTTGATCTCGGCGATCCCGCGGAAGACGCGGACAAGCGTGTTCTGAACCAGGTCGTCCAACTCGGCGTGGTCGCCGACGCGCCTGAAGAAGTAGGCTCGCACGGTGGGTTGGAGGGCCTCCATGAGCGCAGATTCGGCTTGCCGATCACCTGCGCGGGCGCGGGTCAGCAGTTCGGCAAGCGCCTGATCATCGGGACGGGAGGGATGCATCCAGGGGAGATCGCGACGTGTGTCTGGCGATGGCCACCAGGGAGACGCCAACCGGTAGATTGGATCGACCCAATAGACGGGACTCGAACCCCAGCAGTTTCAGTAGACTCAGATTGAGCCAGCCGGGAGGGAGTCCGGTGCCGGCGCCGTCCTGGCCGAAAAGGCGGCCCAGGACGCGAACTGCCGCAATCGGGCCAAGTAGAAACGAGTTGAAATAGCTCAGCCGGTCTATCTGCAAGTCTGCCCGGCCCAGCAGTGTGGCCAGCGTCCGGCGGGTGTACCGGCGGTAGTGCCCGTTGACCCGGTCGTGTTCACTCCAGAGCCAGGGGTAGGCAGGAACGGTCAGCACCAAGTGCCCACCAGGCGCAAGCTGGTCCCGCATCGCCATCACCGACGCCAAGTCATCCTCCACGTGCTCGATTACATCGAGCGCCAGAACGGTCCCGAATGAGGTGTCTATGCCGAGTCCGTCCGGGAGCGAGCCTGGCAGCACTACGCCAATCTGCCGGGCCGCGGCCCGAGCCCGGTCGGCGTCATCCGGTTCGACGGCCGTGATCTGCCCGAACTCCCGCAGCATTTCGAGATTCGCCCCATTGCCGCAGCCCACTTCGAGCACGGGTCCGCGGGCTCCCTGCGTCTCCAGCAGTCGGCGCAGGATCATGCGCCTGCCCTCAAACCACCAATGGCGGTCCTCTACGTCGGCCAGCGAATCGCGTAGCGCCTGATCCACCTAGGCCGAGACCGGCGCGGCCAAGTAAGATCCCAGCACCTTTACGAAGCCAGCGATTTCCTCTAGATGGCCGATGGCATTCGCCACCGTTGTGTCTTCGCTCGAGCCTGCCAGGTCCAGGTAGAAGATGTACTTGCCGGGACTGCCTACG
>JBLFXH010000261.1:0-4773 GCA_047611125.1 Rhodothermales bacterium | reverse complement strand
CGCAAACCGCGATGTCATTCACGCAGTGGTTTACCAGATCCTGACCCACGGTGTCATGCTTTCCGGATCGAAAAGCCACCTTGAGTTTGGTGCCTACGCCATCGACGGACGAAACCAGCACCGGCTTGGTGTAGGCGGCTACATCTAGCTCAAAGAAGCCCCCGAATGATCCGATGTCGGCTAGGACGCCCGGCGTGAACGTCCCCCGCACCAAAGGTTTGATGCGCCGCACCATCTCCTCTCCGGCGGCGATGTCAACTCCGGCATCCTTGTAGGTCATACTCATTTCTTAGCGGCCGCAGGGCGATCAGGTAGGTGGTGGACGGCATCCATTAAAGGTACGATTGGCGCACGGCCCTCAGGCATTCTGAAAGGCCGCCTTGCCAAAGATGCTCTGAATCCGTACTCGGGCGTGCGCCACGCGCGAGAGCTCCGGTACCCCCTGCCAGACGTCAAATCCAGCCTTCTCCAGCGCCAGAACCCGTTCCAGAGCCGTGAGCCAGACGCGCTTCGCGTACAGCCTATCACCCCAGTCCATATCCAGAATGAGCGGCCGGGCCCCGGCTAGAAAGTCCCTTGCGCGGACACTCTGTTTCCAGGCCAGGCGCTCAAATTTGGCAGGCGGGCTTGCGCCGGCGAGGGCTCGGGTGGTTATCCCTAGATCAGACATATCGGACTTGCAGTAGAGCGTGATGCCCTTTCTCGCCAGTTCCGGCGTACGGGCCAGGTAGTCGATCAAAATGATTCCGTGCTCGAACTGCGCCGCGGCCCTGCGTTGCCACGAGCCGCGGAAGCCCTTCATCAGAGCAAGAGTCTCGGCAAAGCTGCCTCCCAAAAGGTGTACGAATGGGCCTAGGTCCTTGCCGGTGGCTGGCCCGTCGCCCGTGCGCAGGCGACTAGTAGCCTCCAGACGGTCGGCGAGGGGTTTCAGGTCTCGGCCGGACTGGCCTGCCTTGCGGACCACCTTAGTCCAGGCGGCCGCCATCACTTTGTTCTCCGGTTTCTCGCCCGCGCGGATGAGCATGGCATCTTCGAGCGTGGCCAGATCGCTTCCGGCCAAGTCGAACCAGGCCCAGAGCGCGGACACCGCCTCTCGATCCTCTTCCGGGAAGATATCGGGTCCAAATAGTCTCATTTGACGGTGTCCCAGTCCTTGGTCCAAGGCATGGGCGCCTTCGCCAGAAAGGCTGCTACGCCAGCGCGACACTGTGGCGTGGAACGGACCCTGGCGTTCAAGTTTATCGCCGCGGTCAACCGATCGGCGTGATCGTCAGCGTGTCGGGCCCGCAGGAGTTGTTTAGTCGCGGCCACGGCGGCTCCAGACGTCTCGCGCCCAAGCTTTCGCACCAAGTCACCGACCGCCGAGTCCAGTCCCCCCGGCGCAGCGACCTGACTGAGAAGGCCCATTTCGCGAGCCTGGGCGGCGCCAAAGGTCTCACCAGTTAGAAATGCTCTTCGCACCAAGTGCGCCGGATACCGCTCAAGGAGATACACCGAAATGATGGCCGGGACGAACCCGATACGGACTTCGGTAAAACCGAACAACGGACCTTCTTCGGCCACCGCGAAATCGCACACCGACACCAACCCGCAGCCGCCAGCAATTGCATGTCCGTTGACGCGAGCCACGACGGGCTTGCCCGTCTGGTAGATGGTCTCAAAAAGCGTGGCGAGGGTACGACTGTCTTCAAGGTTGTCTTCGAAGCTAGCCTCGGAAAGCAATTGCAGCGCAGCGAGATCGGCTCCGGCGGAGAATGCCCTGCCTTCGCCAGTGAGTACGATGACACGGGTGTCCTCGTCCTTGTCGGCCTCCTTGATGGCTTCCGTCAGAGCGGCGGCAACGCGGGCATCGAGCGCGTTCCGCTTCTCGGGCCGGTTGATGCGGAGGGTGGCGACGCCCGCATGAAGTTGTCTGTCGATCTTGATCATTTCGTCACAAGCAGGTGGTTGCAGCCCCTAAGTTCAGCGCCGGTCAACCGGCCGAGGATCTCGAAACCCTCGCCCCGAGCAACCGCTCGGTCTTCTGTCAAAATGGCGCTCACAGAGAACGTGTTGGCAAGATCCAGAACGGCCAACGCTCCCGGCTCTCCATCCGGCTTACGGATCCATGGCTGCTCGGGATCCACCACGTGACAGCGCATCCAGGGAGGACAGGTGTAGGGATCTCCGCTTTGTGCATAGCATTGCGAGAGCAGTTCGCACATCCCGTACTCGCTCCAGATCTGACCGGCCGCTAGGCCAAAACCGCGAGTCAGTGATTCGTGCAGGGACGCACGCGTGACCGATTGGCGGTGCGTCTTCATGCCGCCGGTCTCCATCACGACGGCTGACTGCGGTAGTCGGACATTCTTGGCTTCCGCCAATTTCAAGAGACCAAACGCGGCTCCAAAGAGCATGATGGGGGCGCCGGCGGATGCGGTGGCCGTCTGCAGGAGGGCTAGTTCATCGAGGAAGAACCCCGATCCTGGCGCACCATATTTTTCGATCAGGCGCGCCACCATGTAGACCAGTGACGATTCCTCCGCGTAGTGAGGGAGGTGTGCCAGGATCCTGAATGGGCCCGGGCCGAACGCCTTCGCAAACGACGCCTCGAGACTAGCGTGGTAGTACGTCAGGTCTCGGACATAGTGACGCGATCGCGCCTGTCCGCTGGTACCGCTGCTCTGGAACACCCGCTCGGCCCCATCGACAGGACCGGCGTATACCGGACCATGCTTAAAGGCAGCGATTGGGAGGTGTGGTGTCTCGCCGGAGTAGGCCTCCAGAACGCTCGCAGACTCGCAGTACCGGGCGTAGACCTCCGTGTGCTCCCGCTGATACTGAACAACCCTGGCTGCCAATCGGTCGAAACTGACTGGATCCACTCCGACAATCTCAAGCGCCGACGGAACGGAAGCGGCCGAGCTCATTGACCAGTGTTCTTCATGGGTAGACGCAGAACGGGATAGGCATTGTTCTGATCGACATAGCGGTCAACCTTGCCCCAGTTCACCACGCCGTCGTCGCTTCGAGCTTCCAACAGGTAAGCCGCCAAACGGCCAAGAGGTTGATTGACGGGAACGACCAGAGCGCCGACAGGGATCGAAACCTGCTCGGCTACATATCGGCCGAAGAGTGTCCGCTCCTGGACCCCCTGGAATTCCCGCTCGGAGACCTGGGTAGAGTCGATGGCAAATCGCTCTCCACTAGCCGTGGCGGGTTGCGAGGCCACCTCATAGCGGATTCCGTGATCATCCAGAAGTTCTCTGAGGCCGCGCGCCTCTGGCAGCACGACATAGCTGCCGGGCAGCGTGACAGACTCCGTAGGGGTGAACGCCCCATACTCGGTCATCGACTGGATACGAGTCTCGTTGTTCATGACGAACATCGGCGCGCCGGAGTAGGGATTCCTGACCATATCCGCCTCTCCCAGAAGGATGTCCACCGGCTCGTCAGAAGCCTTGTGCTCTGCACGTACGCCGAAGGAGGTGCCTGCGAGGTCCTTCTCGCTGGCATCAACGATGGCAGCCTGAATGCTGGACACGTTCTGAGAGGACCATGTGACTATCTCTTCAACGAACGCACGTGAGGCCAATACCCGTTCCCGATACGGCGCATAGGCATAGGCCTCCGACAGGATGGCTACCCGGTTGCGAAGGCCGACATAGTTGTTGTTGAACCGCGGCCGGTGGTCGAAGGTGTACCAGCCGGGATCACCGCTCCTGAATGGGAGGTTGCCATAGTAGTAGGACTCCCAACCGTATTGCTCCTTAATGCTGTCTGTGACGTCTGGCAGCAGCCTATCGCGCAGCAGTCCGTCTATCGCCGGATCCGTATTCGGGTTCAGCGGCGGAGAATAGGTCAGGTGATAGCCGTGGCGGGTTCCGTTGGTGGTGTGCAGGTCTATGAGCACGTGCGGATCATAGACCTTCATCATGCCAACCAGGGACCGGGCTTCCGGGCTCGCCAGCTTCATGTGATCCCGATTTAGGTCCAGGTCCTGCGCATTGGGCCGCTGTCCCATACCTCCAACCGGGCCATTCTGACGGGGGCGATTGTAAAGGCTCACCCGCTCGTTGCCATCCACGTTGTAGATGGGGGCGATGAGCAGGATGACCGACTCCTTCCAGGATTCGTATCGACCACTGGCCAAATCCCGGATCAGCGCCAGCATCGCGTCCTTTCCGCAGACTTCGCCAGCGTGGATGTTTGCCTGGATAAAAATCCGGAGCCGGCTGTCACCCACAACAGACTCGGGGTGCGCTGATTCTGCGCCCCAGACCACAAGGGGGAGCTTCCGACCTTCGAGCGAATACCCGAAGTGAGTCAGATGAAGGTCGGAGGACTGAGCCTCCGCAACCTCCAGGAAACCGATGGCTTCATCATAGCCGGTAGTCTGCTCGTAGTCCGACGCTTCCGCCCGCGTCTGCAGAAAGCTCAGGTCCACATCCTGCGCTGTGGCATTCGTGAGCCCAAAACTGGCTACAATCATCCCGCACAGGATCAGAAGTACACTTCGAATCCGTATCATTCCGCCCAAGGCCTTGCGCATGTCTTAGCCCTTCTTGGCGACCTTCTTGTTCGACTTGCGAGGTCGGGCTTTTCCGTAGGACTTGTTCGTGATCTTGCCCCTTCTGGTGCGCTTGTCTCCCTTACCCATTCTGCATTCCGTATTTATTTGAGCGAAAGATACACCCAATCACCTTCCGGAAAGCAGGCAAATGAGCCAGAGGCCGTAGGTGCCCTAGTTGGGCGGATCAAGCTGCGTCTGGAGTCAGATTTCCGCGATCTGTT
>JBLFXH010000260.1:0-4773 GCA_047611125.1 Rhodothermales bacterium | reverse complement strand
GGTTCCGATCGCTAGCGGTTTCGGGGCAGCCAGCTGCGATTGTCCATGTCAAACCGATCCCCAGGTGACATCACGAAATAGGGCTTCTCCCAAGGGTGGTACCCCCGACTGTTGTCGTGGACGGCCACCATCCACTTTCCGGCCACTTCTAGCGTGTCGCCTCGGACAATCACTGCGGTCCCCTCAGAAAGCCCAAGTCCCAGGAGGTGGGGCTGTTGCTCGACTACCGGGATAATGTGATCCCACCTGTTTCTCGTGTTGACGTGCTGATCGATGGCGGTCTTCCGCAGGAACTCGAAGCCAAGCTGATGATGCTCCTGGTCGGTCATCACAATCTCGGAGCCTCGCGTATCGCCGCGAACCAGATACTCGCCCTGGATGGTGGCGCCCGCCGAACTTCCGCCGATCACGCCCCCCCGCTCAAGCACGCGGTGAAACGCATCATAGGTCTGGGTGCCGGCATACGAATCGACAATATTCCACTGCCGCCCGCCATTGAACCACACGGCGGTGGCTTCCTCCACGGGAGCTATGAACGCATCGCTATCTGCCACGCCAGAGTCGTGGGTGTGGAGCATGGTGACGTTCATTACGCCGCGGTCGCGCCAGCCTCGGAGAACGCGCTCCTCGTCGAAGACCCTGGGATTGCCGGAACGGTCCAAGTTGCCTCCGGCCGTGGGGACGATCACGAACCGTCCTTCCTGGGCACCTCCACCGAGTTCAATGAACCGTTCCATGATGCCGGTGCCCTCCATTGACCCGCCGCCTACGATCACTAGCGTTCCGCTGGCCGGCCCGTAGTTTTGGGCGAGCGCCGTCCCTGCAAGGAGGGACAACAGGAGAAAAAAGGCAGTCAGGCTCTTCATAGTAGCGAGCGTCATAGCAGCAAGGAATGAGGGGGGCTGGACGTTGGTCATAGATCTCGTAGCGAGTCGAACCAGAGCTTAGAGAGCAGCAATGCCGGGGCGGCACAGTCAGCATGTCCGCCAAAATCAAGCGGCTCCAGGCCGACGTCCGGGGCTCCATTGGCCTGGAACTGATTGAAGGCCACCACGGAGTTCTCGAACGGAATCAGGTCGTCATCCACGCAGTGGTAGAGCCTGGTTGGCGTTGTGGGGCGCCAGTCGTAGAGGTCGTTCTCTCGCAGTGCCTGCCTCAGTAGATGGTTGGGCGAGGCGTCGAAAGCCGCGAGGTACTCCGGCACGAGAATCTGGATGGGTCTTTCGGGAAGCTGCCGATTGATAGCGCCGGCGTCTAGCGTTCCCAGGTAAAGCCCGGGCAAGATGTTGTCCAGCGGCGCGACAAAGACATCCGAGAGGTCATCGAATAGGTCATAGACCTCATCGAAGGCCAAAAGCTGGAAGGGCAGATAGTAGGGTGCCGGGTAGGGCCGGTCAGCAGTCATGACCTCGACCATCACGCCCGACAGGTCATAGGCCCCCGCCATGGGGGCGGACGCCACGAGGTCAAACTCGCCGGAGTGATCCGCCTCAATTGCGCGTTGCGCAGCAGCCGTGGCATTGCCGCCCTCTGAGTAGCCAACCAGGAAGACTTCTCCCGTTAGATCCTGGTCCAGCTCGTCGGCCAGGTTGCGGGCGGCCCGCAGCATGTCGATCGTGCTGGTGGCGAGCGATGCCGAGTGGACGTAGGGATGCAGCCCCGCCGAGATACCGAGTCCCAGATAGTCCGGCATGGCCGCGACATACCCCGATGCGGCATACGCCACCGCAACCAGGGTCTCTCCTGCGTCAAGAACGGCGACCGAGGCAACCCCGGCCTTGAGCACTTCGGTGCCATGCTGGTACGACACTAGCGGTGCCCGAGGCCCGTCCACGGGAAACGCCACCAGGCCAGAGGCCAGCACCGGGATGCCATCCGGCGAAGGGGTCTCGTAGACAAGGCGGTACAGATCCACCTCGTAGTGAATGTCTATCGGAAGCTCTGTGGCCCGAATCTCGGCAGCGGAGAGCCGCTGAATGTACTCGAAGGATTCGAGTACATGAACCTGCGAAGTCGGAGCGTCGGGCCCGTAGATCTCGCATCCGGCCAGGATCAGAACAAAGGAGAGGACGCCGCCGAGGGTAGCCCCCCAGGAACCTACCGTCCGCGTCATGAATCGTCAGAGACCGCCTCGGTCTCAGGAGCCGGTCCCTTGACGTAGGTGTCAAACCAACCGATAAATCGACCCCACATATCGAGCTTGTTCTCGATGGCGCGCGGCGTGTGGGATTCGTACGGATATTCGTAGAGAACAGCGGTCTTGCCGTGCTCGGTCAACGCATGGATCATCCGCCGCGACTGAATGGGAAACGTGCCGGTGTTGTTGTCGTCGCCGCCGTGGTACATCAGCATCGGCGTGTCAATCTGGTCCGCTTTGAAGAACGGCGACATCTCGATGTAGGTGTGAGGAGCCTCCCATATGGTCCGCCGCTCGGCCTGGAACCCAGAAGGAGTCAGGGAGCGGTTATAGGCCCCATCGCCTGCAATGCCGGCCTTGAAGAAGGGGGCGTTGGCGAGAATGTTTGCGGTGGCGAACGCCCCGTAGCTGTGCCCGCCGTGGCCAATTCGGTCAATGTCGATGACGTCCAACGCATCCACGGCGCGGATCGCGCCATACATGGCATCCACCAGATTGCCGATGTAGGTGTCGTTGTAGTTCTCGCCGATGATGGGGATGTCGGGGTACACCAGCGCGTAGCCTTGCGTCAACCAGAGGTCGCTCCACCGAAGCCAACTCATGTGCGTGAACGAGTTCTGGTTTCGGCTGCGGATGGCCGCGCGTTCATAGCGTTGAGCGGTCGTGTACTCTCGGGGGTAGGTCCAGAAAATGGCGGGCACTTTCTCACCCTGCCGATAGCCGACAGGAAGGGAGACACGTCCCTGCACCTTGACTCCGTCTCGTCGCTCGAATTCGAAGTCCATCCGCTGCGTAGCGGTCACTTCCGGGAACGGGTCCTGATTGTCGGTTAGTTGCGTCCAGTTCTCGCCTTCCAACAGGTAGGAATTCGGGAAGTCAGTCTTCGACTCTCGCTGAACGATGAGTTGGCGCAGGTCGCTATCGAGAGCGAGTAGAGGGCGGTCAAACGAGTCGCTCGCGCCTTCGAAGTGGCGGGTCGTGGTTCCGTCTGACAGCGCAATCCGGTCGATGAAAGGCTGAGGTTTGAAGTCCGCCTTATGGCCTGCGCCCTCAACGTAGACGGAGGCTCCGCCGGTGGCCACCACCACGTGCGCTATGCCGTTGTGGTTGTTGTCCGTTAGGAGCGTGCCGGGCAGTTCGAGCGGATCATCGGTCGAATGGAAGGGCTGGATGAAGCGGGCGTTTACTTCTGCGGCACCGAGATCCCAGTATGCGATGCCGGTCTTGCCATCTTTGCTAACTGTGGCGAACACCTTGCTGCCGTCCGGCGAGAAGAGCGCCGAGCGGATGGGATCATCGCTAGCGGCAATCTCTGTGGCGGTGGTCAGATCAAAGGGTGCCGCGGCGCGCATTACGCGGTCAGGCCGAATGGCATCAGGATCGTCCTCGTCGCTTTCGGCGCGCTCAAGGAACACTAGGCCGGAGTTGTCCGGAATCCAGGAGAAGGCGCGCGGCCCTTTACTCTCACCACCACCGCCGCCTTCGCGCAGCGGTGAATAATCCAGTTCAATCTCGGTACCGCTCTGAACATCCAAAACTACCTTGCGTCGCGGGAAGCCGCGGTAGCTGGTTCTATAGCTGAAGGGGCGCTCAATCCGCGTGGCCAGAATGTGCTCTCCGTCTGGGCTCAGCGAAACGGACTCCCACATGGCGGGTGCTCCAATATTTCGCACCTGGCCGCGCGGGCCGACCTCGACAATCTGGCTGGTGGTGTAGTGCACGAAGAGGTCTTCGTCGTCGGGGTCTTCCAGAAGGTTGGGATACGTGCGCGTAGACACCGCCTCATCCCGAGTCCGGCGAACCACGGGGCCAGTCGGAACGGGATTGTCATAAGGCTCAGGCCCCCTCGCGGACGGCACGATCAGGGTGATCAGGCTACCGGAGGGCGTCCATTGCAGCATGCTCGAGGGGCGCGTCCCTTGGCCGCGGGCACTCGTAGCGATAGTGGCTAGCACACGGCGAGAGGTCCAGCTTTTGGCGCGGCCGTTGGCAGTATTCGCCGACCAAACCTCAGTGTGGTCAGGTAGGTGCGCCAGAAAGGCCAACTGCGTGCCATCGGGCGACCACATGAAGTCGCTCGCGAAACTGCCGTCAGGCAAATCAACGGTCGATAGGCTGCGTGTCTCCAGCGAAAAGAGCTGGACGCCGTCTATGCCGTAGGTGTCCAGATGCCAGAGCCTGTCCGTCTTGGGCCGGAGCTCCAATTCGCCGAGGCGATACGTAGTCCGGGACATCATATCCAGCGTGGACAACTCAGTCCTGTGAGGCACCAGAAAGTGCCCTCCGTTCGGACTCACGTTATTAAGTACCGCGTAGTTTTTGTCGGTGGCGAGTGCCGCCGCAATAGCTACCGGCGGCTGGATATACGCCGATGCATCCGGGTTCTCGGTGGGGTGGGAGCTTTCCTGAGCCTGCAGCGGCGAGGCAGCCAGGAATAGTAGCGCGAGAAACAGAGGGACGATTCGGCTCATGGCAGTGGAGAAGTTGGACTCCGGAGTATAGCCTAACCGGGACCGGTTGGCATCTTCTGATGCCGGAGACCTTGTTGGCTTCGGGCGAGGAAGAGACCTTCGATCAGGTGGCGCTGCACGAGGTGGCCCACATTGAGCGAGGTGATGATTGGGCCCTGCTCATCC
>JBLFXH010000259.1:0-4822 GCA_047611125.1 Rhodothermales bacterium | reverse complement strand
GTTCACCATCGTCCCGACAGCCACCTCCGAAGCCAAGACAGGAATTTGGCCGCTCCAGACGCCGTCGGCTTCCTCAAGGGGGTAGCTCCCGGACAGCTCGGGACGGCTTGGAATCGCTACCGACCACTCGACACTGGCCGACGCAATACCGTACTGATCCGTCACGCTGGCGCGGATCGTTGGCGGCCACTGGGCCAGAGACAGGGCAGCGATTGGTGCGTGACCAACCGCCGGTGCCTCATTATCCGGGCCGACCACAAACGAAAACACCGTCGCTGGCGCGTCAAAGGGGCTCAGCGAAACGCGTGCCTCCGAGTCTAACGCCTGAATGAAGTAGGCCACCTGGCCGGCCGCCAACGGCAGGGGAATGCCTCCACGATAGACCCCGGCGCCCACGTCCTGGAGCTGAACCGGTGTGAACCCGCCCTGATCGTGACGCCAATGGACTTCCACCACATCCATGCTCGCCGCGATCGCCCTCGCCTCAACCTGGATCTCAACCGTTCCACCCAACTCCTCGGTGGCAGCAAGCTGTTCATGCGTCAGCACCGGACCGAATGCGGCGGCATCCACGAGACCGCGGGGGGCAAACCGGTTGATGAGCGACTCTACATGTTGGCCGCCAAAATGATCGATATCTGCCTGGAGCACAGCTTCCGCAGCGTCGGCAAAGGTGACCGGCGAAGTCAGGTACCGATGGGACCACAGGTTGAGCTTGTCGGTGACTTCCTTCCCCAGGTCGGTATAGACCTCCATCATGACGGTGCCCCAGAGGCGGCCGTCGTTGTGAACGGAACAACTCCCCCCGGAGCCGCCGTCGGAGCAGGTATCACCGGGATACTCGCCCGCAAAATCCAGGCGCCGTCCTGACCAGATAGCACCAAGCCCGCTGTCCCATCTGAATACCTCCTGCCAATCGTCCCTGGCAAGCGCGCCGGAGTCCATCAGTCCGCGCTGATAGGACATGGCCCAGTAGTCAGACCAGCCTTCATGAAGGGCCTGTCCCTCCAGGGTCCCCCTCAGTCCGGGAGCCCCTCCTTCCAGTAGAGCGTGTCCATATTCATGAATCACCACGGCCGCGTCCTCTCCGTCGTCCACCCCACCGGTGCCGAAGAAGAGGAATCGCTGACTCGCCAGCCACCCAGAATCATCGGCTGATGACCCGCGCGGGTTCACCGGAATGGGCGAGGTGCTCTGCAAATCGAGGATCCCCAGAGACTGGATGTAGCGCTGATTCTGATCGATGTGGTAGTACACATTGACGGCTTCAAATCCGGGCTGCGACCGGTTGTAGAGGAACTGACCGGACGGCTCCTCTGGCGGGGTGTACACGTCTACGCCGCCCGTGTTGACTCCGACGATGGAGAGGTAGGGGCCCTCAAGTCGGACCATTCCGTCCGCCCCGAGCGTGACATCGCGTAGGGTCACGGTCTTCATCTCCGCGTCAATCTCGGGTGTGGTCGTGTCGTTGTTGTCCACGAAGGGCGGGACGTAGTCCGAGCCTGACGTGCCCAGCGGATCTGGATCGAACACCGTCCCCGTGGCATCCACAGCAACAGCGAAGGCCGGGGTGCGGCTCGCGAACTGGGGGACGATTGCCGGAGCGACTGCCGGAGAGGCTGTAGTGGGAAGGACGGCCGCATTCGGCTCTACTCTTCCCGACAGTAGTCTTCCGGACAGTACTCTTCCCGACAGTACTCTTCCCGACAGTACTCTTCCCGACAGTCCCGTTCTCCGCACGGTCTGATCCTCAAGATGCACCACCTGCGCACTATGGGCGTCCACGAGCACCTCGTACTCAGCAAGTGGAGAGGCCGGCCAAACCATGACCCGCCAAGCAAGTCGCGGTGTGCTACCGGAGACGGCCACCAACGCTGGCTGAGATGTCCGTGACGGGCTGGCCTCCAGGGCCTGCGGACGAAGCGCACTCGCAACCGCCGACTGCGCGCGGAGCCTCGCGCTCGATCCAGTTACAACGGGGCGCGTATCCAGGCCTTCTACGCTCGGGTCGTAACCACTCACCACCATGGTGATGCGATCCCCTGAGTCCAGACTTACACGGACCATCCGATTCCAAACCGGAATTCCATCGACCGTCTGCTGGTAGAGCCGATGCCTCGTGCGGTCGGTCCTGGATTCCTCCACCAAATCTAGCGTGGAGGAGTCCCAAGCGAACCGCGCCTCCAATACTTCGGTGGGTTCCACCCCATCGATATCGAGACCAAGGCGATACGCCGCTCGGGTAATCTTCCGGGCGTCCAGGGTGATCCGCTCGTTGCCCGTACGCGCTGTCGGGGCAAACACGGACGTTCGGGCCTGGGCACTCGCTTCCTGAGGCCCGACTAGGAGACCGGACAGAATCAGGAGACCCTGAAGCCGGCTCAAGCCGCGGCCTCGCGCTGGCCTCTTAGATGGCGTTCTTGAGGTCGTCCAGGCGGTCCAGCTTCTCCCAGGCAAATTCCTCGCGTCCAAAGTGTCCATAAGCGGCGGTTGGCCGGAAAATCGGCTTTCTCAGTCCCAAGGAATTGATGATCGCAGCGGGTCTGAGGTCAAACACAGCGCGAACAATCCGTTCCATTTCCGCATCGTTCGCCTTCCCGGTGCCGTTGGTCTCAACCCGAATAGAAATGGGATCCGCTACACCAATGGCGTAGGCCAACTGCACAACGGCTTCGTCGGCCAAGCCGGCGGCCACGAGGTGCTTGGCCACATGACGGGCGGCATACGCAGCGCTGCGATCCACCTTCGTGGAGTCCTTTCCGCTGAATGCACCACCGCCGTGCGCTCCCTTCCCACCATAGGTATCGACGATAATCTTCCGTCCTGTAAGTCCTGCATCACCGTGGGGACCGCCAATCACAAACCGCCCGGTGGGATTGACGTGGAGAATGAGATTCTCATCCAACATGGCGGCCGGGATGACAAGCGGGATGAGATGCTCGCGGACGTCCTTCTTAATCTGCTCGAGGGTAACGTCCTCCGAGTGCTGCGTGGAGACGACGACGGTGTGGACACGCTTCGGCGTCCGGTTGTCGTCCTCATACTCGATGGTAACCTGGCTCTTGGAGTCAGGTCGCAGATAGGGCATCGGTGAGTCCTTCTGCTTGCGAAGCCCTGCTAACTCCCGGACAAGGCCGTGCGCGTAAGTGATGGCCATCGGCATCAAGGAGTCGGTCTCACGACAGGCGTAGCCGAACATCATGCCCTGGTCTCCTGCGCCCTGATCCTCGTGAAGGCCAGCCCCCTCATCCACGCCCTGTGCAATATCGGGGCTCTGCTCATGGATCGAACTCAGCACGCCGCAGGACTCAGCATCAAACCGCAGAAGTGGATCCGTGTAGCCAATGTCGCGGATCACGCCACGAATGACTTCCTGCACATCTACATAGGACTTCGTTCGGACTTCGCCCGCCACCACTACGAGTCCGGTGGTGACTAGCGTCTCAACCGCCACCCGGCTGGCTGAGTCATCGGTCAGAATGGCGTCCAGAATCGCATCGCTAATCTGATCCGCGACTTTGTCGGGGTGACCTTCGGAGACGGATTCAGAGGTAAACAGGTGGGGCATGGGTGGCTGTATCGTGGAGACGGGGAAAGCGAGCCGGATCCAACGCGACCCGGCTCGCTTTCGTTTCGACAACTCGCTTTGAGAATATCTCCCCCTCTGACCGCCCCGCTGCTACGCAGGATTGCGAACTCAGGGCCCTCCAGTTACTTTAAAGTTCTGTTCGGTTCCTATCACTTCGGAACCGCGGAACCTGTGTCCTGTAGGGCCAGGCTTGCACGTATTAGCAACCCAGCAACATCTCATGTCCAACGACATCGCTGCCAAGGTCAAGGCCATCATCGTCGAGAAACTCGGCGTAGATGATGACGACATCACGAACGACGCGTCATTCACGAATGACCTAGGCGCCGACTCACTCGATACCGTCGAGCTCATCATGGAGTTCGAAAAGGAGTTTGATCTCACGATTCCGGACGAGGAAGCCGAGAACATCGCCACTGTAGGTGACGCTGTCACCTACATCCAGGAAAAGGCCGGGTAACGCCTGGCGGGGTTCTTTCACCGAACCGATAAAACTGGTCTTCTGATGGCGAGCAACTCCCGACGCGTCGTCGTCACTGGAATGGGGGCCCTGACCCCGATTGGGCTTTCGCCCGAAGCATTCTGGGACGGCATGATGCGTGGTGATAGTGGCGCAGCCCCTATCACCTATTTCGATACAGAGCCTTTCAGCACGCAGTTCGCCTGCGAGCTAAAAGGGTTTGACATCCACGACTTCCTAGACAAGAAGTCGGCGCGGCGTATGGACAAGTTTTGTCAGTACGCGGTGGCAGTCTCGGACCAGGCAATCAGGGACGCCGGCATCAACTCGGCTGAAATGCCCGAGGAGATCAAGGACCGGATTGCCGTGATCTTTGGATCCGGGATCGGCGGAATGAAGACCTTCCACGAGCAGACGGTTGAGTACGAAAAGGGTGGACCGCGGCGGCTTTCCCCGTTCTTCATTCCGATGCTCATCTCCGACATCGCGCCCGGACAGATCTCAATCCGGCACGGATTCCGCGGACCGAACTACTGTGTGGTCTCCGCATGCGCGACGGGTAACAACAACATTGGCGATGCCGTGATGTTGATTCAAGCCGACCACGCGGACGCTGCCGTTTGCGGCGGCTCGGAGGCCTCGGTTACTCAGTTGGGAGTAGGCGGATTTAATGCCATTAAGGCGCTTTCCACCAGGAACGATTCGCCGGCTACGGCCAGTCGCCCGTTTGACAAGAGCCGCGACGGCTTCGTGCTCGGCGAAGGTGGCGGCGC
>JBLFXH010000258.1:0-4823 GCA_047611125.1 Rhodothermales bacterium | reverse complement strand
CGGTGATCTGAGCGCTGCCTACGGAGTCTCGGCCCAGGACTTGGTGTCAGGGTGGATGGCCTCGCTTCAAGCCCGCACCTGGGTGGATGCAGCATCAGTCCGCCGGGCACGCGCCAGACTCGGCGCCCCCTCGCTGTTCGAGAGGACGTGCCCGCATTACCGGCCGCCGGCAAGAAGACTGCTTGATGAGGCGCGTAGGCTGCGCGTGCGAGGAGACTCGCTGGGTTCTTCGACTGCGACCATCCGGGCCATGGCCCTCGCGCCCCAGGACCCAGCGGTTATCACCGCCTGGGTCCTGGACCGCAAGGCAGCCGGTGACCTTGCCGTGTTGGGGGACACGCTCCTGGAGCGTGCCCCCCAACACCTCCCAGTGACAGGAGCGCTGGTGCGGGCGGACCTTCTCGCCGCTCGCGGCGAGAAGGGAGGGGCGCGGGAGGCTTACCGCGAGGTCTTGGACCGTCTGCCTGCCTACGCCCGCGAGGAGGGACTCGCCGTGGCCCTGCGCCTAGCGGCACTCGACAATCCAGCAGCCAGCGACCCGGCGCCTGACCCAGCGGGAGACATGTGGCTCCCGAGCGGCACCCCCGACAGCCTCTCCGTGGAAGCTCCGCCAGGACTACTTCCACGATTCCGTGCCGCCTGGCCGGCCCTGCGCTCGTTGGCCATCGCGCGCCACGCCTACCAAGTGGGCAATCCCGACAAGGCCGCAGCGGCGGCCACCGAGGCGGCCCACGCATTTCGCCGACTGGGGGACCTGACGATGGAAGCGCACGTTCGGCATCTGGCCAATAGATACCGTAGCGCGGCCCGGTTCGCGCGCGGCGTCCGTCCATCCGCCCCGGCCACTTCGTCCGCCCCGGCCACATCGTCCACCCAAGTCGCATCCTTCGAATGAGAGTCAAGGCTTTCCGCGTCATCTGGATCCTATTGCTGGCGGGAGTCGGCCTCTCGTGTGCGTCCACTGAGGAGACGGGCAGAGCCAGCGCGGACGATGACGATGGACATCGTCCCCGTGATGAACGGGGGATCATGGCTCAGGACGCGCAGTCGGTTGCCACCGTGCAGTTGTTTCGCACAGGAGACGAGGCGGCCATTCCGCTCCTTGCCATGGACGGCACACAGACGCTCACGCTGGCCTTCGACGTTATGGGTTCGCGGACGAAACCCCTTTCGGTCTATTTCTACCACGCGGATCGCGAATGGCGGCGGGACTTGGTCCCGGCGGAGTATCTGACCTCGTTCCACCGGGATAACCTGGTGGACTACCAGCTCAGTCGTGCCACGCACGTTCCGTACGTCCACTACGCCTACGAATTTCCCAACGCAAGCATCGGCTTCCGCCTGAGTGGCAACTACGTGATTCGCATCACGGAGCAGGGCATGGAGGAGGACATTCTCTTCGAAAGACCGTTCTTCGTCTCCGAGCAGGCCACGCCCCTTGACTTCAATCTGGGTCAGGTGAGGGTGACGGGGGACCCGTTTCCGGCCGTCCAGCCGTCGGTGCGCTTTACGCCGCCGCAGGGAAGCACGGGTACGGCTTTCGACTACACCGTCTGCTTTCTTCGCAATGGACAGCGGCCCAGCGAACGGTGCACGGACCGTCCGGGGCTGGACTACCAGCCCTCCCTTCGGTATTACCTCGAGCCCGAAGAATCCTTCGTATCCGGCGCCTCTGACTACTTCGTGGACATTTCTACTCTGCGTGCCGGAGGCAGAATAGAGCGCGCCGATCTGCTGGAGCGTCCCTACCAACTCCTGCTGGAGCCCGATTATTTCCGGTTCCCAGGAACGGCAACCGCGCCGCTTCAAAATGGACAGATCCTAGTACAGGAGGCCGTCCGAAACGTCGGAGATCCAGGGACGGCGGCCGAGTACGCTGACGTGCGATTTGCCCTGGTTCCGGAGGATGAAATCTCCGTTCCGGGCCGGGTCTACCTCATTGGCCCGTTCAACAACTGGACGCCATCGGCCGGCACAGAGATGCAGTGGGTGGCCTCCAGCGGGCGATACGAAGGTTCTGTCCTACTCAAGCAGGGCCGCTACGAGTATCGGTACGCATTCACGAACCAATCTGTGGCTCGCGAGGCGCGCGGGGTTTCAGCGCGTTTTGACAACATGATCACAGCATTCGTGTACTTTGATGATCTCCGGCTTTCGACGGACCGCCTTATCTCCGCGGAGTCGGTCGTCACCCGGTGAACCAACGGGGTTGCGGCTCGAACCAGCCACCCTGCCTCCAGCTATTCTCTCTCGCTTCCACAGAAACAGGCACACGCTCATGACCCGAATGCTCGTGGCGTCCGTGGCAATGGTATTTTTCCTTGCCGGATGCTCAACTTTCCAGAAAGCCAAGAACGCCGACTCGTCGGCGACTGCGGCCGCCGATGCCGCCTCCAAGGCGGAGTCCGACAAGGACGATGACGGCCCCAAGGCGTTCTCTGAGGTCATCAAGGAGGACTTCAAGTCTGACGAGGGACTCTTCAACGTTTACCGCGATGACCAGACACTCTACTACGAGATCCCGGACTCCCTTCTGGGCCGCGAGCTGCTGCTCGTCACCCGGATTGCAAAAACGGCCGACAACATTGGCTATGGCGGTGAGAAGGCCAACACGCAGGTGATTCGCTGGGTGCGGGTGGACGACAAGATCCTCCTGCGGTCGGTGAGCCATCAGAATGTGGCCACGGAAGACGAGCCCATCTACCAGGCTGTGGTAAACTCGAATTTCGAGCCCATCATTCAGGCCTTCGACATTGAAGCCTACAGCAAGGACACCACGGGCGTCGTAATCGACGTCTCAGACCTGTTCACCACTGATATCCCCTCGCTCGGTCTTCAGCGCGGACGTCGGACCCGGTATCAGGTTCGCCGCGTGGACGGCGACCGGACTTACATCACCAGTGCGGCCTCGTATCCCAAGAACGTGGAGGTTCGCCACGTACTGACGTACGAGGCATCGGCGCCTCCATCCAGTTCGAGCACCGGTGCGATCTCGCTCGAGATGGCGCAGTCGATGCTTGAACTACCGCGCGATCCGATGACGCCTCGTCTCTGCGATGACCGCGTCGGGTTCTTCAGCGTCTCGACTACGGACTACAGCCGCGAGGAGCAGAAGGCACAGACTCGCTGCTACATCACCCGCTGGCGCTTGGAGCCCAAAGACAAGGCGGCCTACGCCCGCGGCGAATTGGTCGAGCCGATCAAGCCTATTGTCTACTACATCGATCCGGCTACACCCCAGAAATGGCGTCCATTCCTCAAGCAAGGAGTGAACGACTGGAACCGCGCCTTCGAGGCGGCCGGCTTCAAGAACGCCATCATGGGCATGGATCCGCCGACCAAGGAAGAGGACCCCGAGTTCAGCCCCGAAGACTCACGGTACTCCGTGATTCGGTACTTCGCCTCCGATGTGCAGAACGCCTACGGACCGCACGTCCACGATCCTCGTTCGGGAGAAATTCTGGAGAGTGACATCGGCTGGTACCACAACGTGATGAGCCTCCTTCGGAACTGGTTCTTCGTCCAGACGGCGGCCGTCAATCCTGAGGCTCGGAAGGTCAATTTTGACGACGAGGTGATGGGTCAGCTGATTCGCTTCGTCTCGGCTCACGAGGTCGGCCACACGCTGGGCTTTCCGCACAACATGGGAAACAGCTACGGCTATCCTGTGGACAGCCTCCGCTCGCCGACGTTTACCGCGACGCACGGAACGGCCCCGTCCATTATGGACTATGCCCGCTTCAACTACATCGCGCAGCCTGGCGACGGCGTTACGAGTTTCTATCCGAACCTGGGCGAATACGACGACTGGGCTGCCAAGTGGGGCTACTCGTGGACCGGCACTGACCCTGACCAGGAGAAGAAGGACCTCAACGCCTGGGTGGTGGAGCGTGCAGACGATCCACGATTTTTCTATGGCCGTTCGGGCCCCATCGACCCGCGGAGTCAGACCGAGGATCTCGGCGACGATGCTGTGTACGCAAGCGACCTGGGTATTGAGAACCTGAAGCTCATTCTGGGCAATCTCGTCGAGTGGACGGCCGGCGACGCTAAGGACTACGGCGATTTGCAGGAGCTGTACAACAATGTCACCGGCCAGTGGAATCGCTACGTCGGCCACGTCTCGACGTGGGTTGGCGGTATGCTCTCCACGCCCAAGACCTACGACCAGGATGGTCCCGTGCATGAGATGGCTAGTGAGGAGCGCCAGCGTGCCGCCATGGACTGGCTGGACCGGCAGGTCTTCACCACGCCAGAGTGGATGCTGGACATGGATGTGTTGCGCCGGGTCGAAGGTGCGGGTGCGATTGATCGCGTGCGCGGCTACCAGACCAGGGCCGTCAACCGCCTGCTGGACGTTCAGCGCTTGGCACGAATGATGGAAGCCGAACTGGTGCTGGACGACACCTACACGGTTGGCGAGATGTTCAGCGATCTGCGCGGAAGCGTCTGGAGCGAGCTGGGAAGCGGCGAATCGATTACGGTCTTCCGCCGGAATCTCCAGCGCGCCCACATCGCTCGCCTGGAGTATCTGATGGAGAACGAAGCTCCTCCGGTTCCGTCGTTCTTTGCGTCATTTGGGTACGTCGGAGTATCCATCTCGCAGTCAGACATCCGTGCCTATGTGCGCGGCGAACTGTCTGAGATTAACCGCGATGTCGGTCGTGCGCTCACCCGCACACGGGATGCGACCACGCGTCTGCACCTGCGCGACATTGAAGCCCGTATCGAGAGCGTTCTCGATTCGGATGACTAGCGCGCTGAAGGAATAGCGGCCTGTTTTCTTGTTTGGCGGGGTGGCCCGCGGGGGGGGGGGGGCCCCC
>JBLFXH010000257.1:0-4838 GCA_047611125.1 Rhodothermales bacterium | reverse complement strand
TTTACCTCGTGCGGATCCAGCTTATCAAGCGTATCGGCAGGCGAGTGATGGTACCAGAAATACTTCGTGCCATCCACGGAGAGTCCCATTCCGGGGACGCCTTCGGCCATGATCGGCCCGATGTCGGCGCCGCCGCCGCCCCGAGTTATTTCACCTGATTCAATGGGATCAAGTAGGGAGCCAATCGCCTGAATCATTCCGAACGCCTCGTCTGAACCGGTAAACCCAAAGCCTCGCGGCTTGAATACTCCGGCATCGGATTCCATGGCCAGAATGTGATTGTCCAATTCAGAGAGATGCGCGTCCCGGTAGGCGTTGCCACCGCGGAGACCGTTCTCCTCATTCGTCCACATAACCACGCGGATGGTCCGCTTGGGGCGAATGCCGAGTTCCTTCATGCGTCGTAGCGCATCCCAGGCCACCACGCAGCCGCCGGCGTCATCCATAGCGCCAGTCCCCACGTCCCAGGAGTCAATGTGTCCGCCAAAGACGATGATCTCGTCCGGAAACTCTGAGCCCACAATCTCGCCGACTACGTTGCGGGACCAGGCGTCGGGCTCTTGGTGCGCTTCTAGATAGAGGCGGACACGTATGGACTGACCGCGGTCCTGCATGCGCTGCATCATCATGGCATCTTCCACGGTGATGGCAGCATTGGGGATGCGGGGCACGCCGTCCTCGTAACCAGAGTTGCCTGTGTGAGGCGTGGACATGGACTCCGGGCCGACACTCCGAACCAGGCTGCCAATGGCCCCGACACGCGCGGCCTCAATAGCACCGCGGCTTCGGTACTGAACTGTCGCACCATATGAGGTGAACGCCACGTTCCAGAGCACAATCTTGCCTCGGGCCTCATCGGCCCGCCGCGTCAACTCGTCGAACGAGCGCACCACGAAGACATCACCGGTCAGCCCGGATGATGACGTCCCGATGCTGTTGCCAAGCGCGAGGACCTTGAGATCGGCCTTCCGCGGAGAAAGCAGACTCAACGATTCGTCACCCCGAACCCACTTCGGCACTAGGACGGGCTCACCGCGGACGTTTTCCAATCCGTCGGCCTCCATCTCGGCCAGAATCCAGTCAATGGCATCTTCCAGAGACTGGCTCCCGCTAAGGCGAGGTCCAAACGTATCGGTCAGATACGCCAAGCGGTCATAGGTGGTCTGATCCGCGGTGGAAGCAGCTATGAAGCGCTCGGCGTCAGCCCGGTGAGCCTCCAACCACTCCTGCCCGACGGCGACGCCAGGCAGGAGTGTGGCCAGGGCAACCAGTGCCGCTAGTCCTTGGCGGAAGCAGCGCAACGTCTTACTTCGTCAACTTGAGCATGACACCGACGCGGGCCGCGAAGTCGGTCCCACCGCCAATCGTCTGGTTGATCTCCAGGAAAGGACGGTAGCGACGATCTGAACCTGACAGGACGAGTCCAGCCACCAGGTTAATCCCAAAGTCAGTGTCGGTCTCGTCCAGATTCGACCCTTCAGGTAGATCGAAGCGACTCAGCTGAATCATCAGTCCACCACCTCCATAGATCTCACTTCCAGCCGTCGACAGGAGATTGAACAGTACGTTGCCATTGAGCCGTGAGATGAAGATGTCCTTGATCAGCGGGTAGATCTCGAAGCCGACCTGACCCATGGCCTGACGATCGCCGACATCTACGCCGAACTGGGCCTGGGCGCCAAACATCAGATCGGTGCCTTCAAAATTCAGACCTGTGTGAACGCCGATGCGTGGCTGGGCATATGCGTCGCTAGGTGCGATTGAGGCCAGAAGCAATACAGCGAATAGAGCAGGGAAAAGGAAGCGTGACATTGATTCACCAAATGAAGTAAGACTTGCGACTTCGAATATAGAGCGGTTGATTGCGGCGCGCTATCAAACAATGTCTTATGCCCAGGCTGTCTGCCTTCTTCCTCGTTTTTGTGACATTCGGTGCCGGGCTTACCCGAGCTCAGGCACCTGACTCCACCGGGCCCGAGCGCTTGGTCATCGGCTTTGGCGCCGAAGTCGGCTTGCTCGGCACCAAGAACGCAGACGGCGACAAGGAGACTTACTTCTCTACGGTTCTTCTCCCCACATTCAGTAAGGGGAATTGGACGGCCGGTGGCCGGATCAAGCTGCGGCTAAATCAGGGTGGCATCCGGGAGGAGGACTACAACGACTTTGTGGACATCCTGTCGATGGCCCGCTTCGTGCAATATGGGATTGAGCCCCTTACTGAACTCCCGGAGAGCGATTTGTACGTCAGAGCGGGCGAACTAGAGAACGTCCGCCTGGGCTACGGCCAACTGATTGGCGAATATCGAAATACCATCAGCGTGGATCACCCGCAGGTGGGAATCGCCGGATCGCGAAGCACCAACGGCCGGATGTTCTCAGGTCTGATGTCCAGCATCACTCAGCCCGGTGTGTTCGGACTGAGGCATTCGTTCTGGCCGTTCTCCACTAAGGATGGACATCGCCTGAAAGAGGCGTTGCTAGGCATCACCGTGGCTGGGGACCTGAACCCCGACGGTTTCCTGGTGAACCCAGACGCGCCCGGAGTCCCTTACGTGGACGAGGAGAGCCACCAGAACCCGCTGGTCGCCATCGTCCCAGGCGAGTCCGCGGGTACTCTTGTGATGGCCTCGATAGATCTCGGTATGCCGCTGCATTTCGACGGCTTTGACGATCTGTTGGTCTACGGCGAGTTGGCCAAAATCTCAGGACACGGCACCGGACTCTCGCTGGGCCTGAAGGGCGTTAAGAAACAGGGCGACATTGAGATGGAGGGCATGCTTGAGCAGCGCCTCATCGGTAAGGAATACCTGCCCAACTACTTCAATTCGTTGTACCCGGCTGAGCGTGTCCGGACCACCTCCATTGATCTGGGGGACGGCACCAGCATCCCTGCCTTCCAGTCCAAGCGGAACCTGCTGGCCGGCCAGAATGAAACGCTGATCGGCACGTTCATCGCGTTCGAGGCGGAGGTGAGGGGCAAGTACCGCTTCCGCACCAGCTTTGAGGAGATCTGGAATAAGTCAAACGGAGGCTGGTTTCACATGGACGTCCGAGTCAGGGATCCCGCCCTCCCTTATCAGGTGCGCTTCATGTTTGACCGGGTAAACGTGGGCCAACTGGAGGACATCTGGAGCGGAGACTCGGGCGATGGCATCCTGCGTCTTGAACTGGCCTACGCCTTCTGGGAAAAACTCATGCTGGGCTTCCGGTTCCGCCAGAGTTTTGAGCCTGTGGAGCGCCTGGGCCGTATTGTTGGACAAGACAAACGCACCCGGATCGAGCCTAACATCGTGATCCGCCTGTAACCCCCAACCCGTCTATGTCCGACTCGGATCGCGGCCACGGCTTCGGCACAGCACCGGTATTTTTCGCAGGGATCAGCACCATCTTGGGTGCCATCATGTTCTTGCGATTTGGTTACGCCGTCGGAAACGTCGGCCTTTCCGGAACGCTGCTGATCATTGCGATCGGCCACATGGTTACGATCCCGACGGCACTCGCCCTGGCTGAGATCGCGACCAACCGCCGGGTAGAGGGCGGTGGCGAGTACTACATTATCTCGCGATCCTTTGGTACTACCATTGGAAGCGTGATCGGGATTTCGCTCTACCTCTCGCAGGCCGTGTCGGTGGCTTTCTACCTCATCGCACTCGCGGAGGCGTTCAGCTTTCAGTCTGCTTTCATTCAGGGCCTGATCGGGTTTTACGATCCCCGCATTGTCTCGCTTCCAGCGCTTGGAATCCTGATGGTGTTGATGTTTACGAAGGGCGCAGACCTAGGGGTCAGGGTGCTCTATGTGGTGGCCGCCATCCTGGGCCTGTCCCTCGTGGCCTTTTTTGCCGGTGGGACGGTTGAGGGCTACGAACCTGCGGGAAGTCTGGCTGGCACCATCGCTGATGCCGACCCTTTCATCGTGGTCTTTGCCATTTGCTTCCCTGCATTCACCGGAATGACGGCTGGTGTTGGCCTCTCCGGTGACCTGGCCAATCCTCGAAAGTCCATTCCCCAAGGCACACTGGCAGCCACAATTGTGGGGGCTATAGTCTACGTAGCCATCGTCTGGAAGCTGGCCATGTCTGCCCCAGCTGAACTGCTGGCCGGGGATCAACTGATCATGGACAAGATTGCCGTGGTGCCCAACGTGGTGCTTATTGGCCTGATTGCCGCCACCATCAGTTCAGCCATCGGGTCCATTCTTGTGGCACCGAGAACACTTCAGGCGCTGGGGTCAGACCAGGCCATTCCGTTGCCGATGGCCAACCGCTGGGTCTCGAAGGGCGCAGGGGAAGTCAACGAGCCCCGCAACGCGACCATCGTGACAGGCATCGTGGCGTTCATCGTGATTGCGGCCGGAAACGTCGACATCGTGGCGCGACTGATCTCGATGTTCTTCATGATCACCTACGGCTCGCTCTGCGCCATCTCGTTCCTGGAGCACTTCGCGGCACGTCCGGGCTACCGTCCTTCCTTCAGGTCCCGGTGGTACGTCAGCCTGTTCGGTGCGGTGATGTGCTTCCTTCTGATGTTCCAGATGGACCCCCTGTTCGCACTGCTCTCGCTGGGAGCCATGGCGGCCATGTACGGTATCACGGCACACCGCCGGAAAGACGGCAACGATCTGGCCGCCATCTTCGAAGGGGTCATGACCCAGCTCAATCGCAACTTCCATCTGAGGCTGCAGCGCAGGAAGCCCGAGATCCTCAAAGAGGAGTGGCGCCCCAGCATTATCAGCGTCAACGAGCACACGTTTGACCGCAAGGCACCCCTGGCCATGATGCGGTGGCTCTGTCAACGGCAGGGATTCGGGACCTACCTGCATTATATCCCGGGCATGCTCG
>JBLFXH010000256.1:0-4852 GCA_047611125.1 Rhodothermales bacterium | reverse complement strand
ATGTTTCCGTTCTATCCCTACGAGGTTGGCGTCACCGCGGGCAGTGAGTTCTGCATATTCGATGTGCCAGATGTCGGAAAATTCGGCGTTAGCATCTGCTACGACATGTGGTTTCCAGAGACCTCCAGAACGCTCGCCGTGATGGGGGCGGAGGTCATCCTGCACCCAACGCTCACCGGGACGATTGACCGCGAGATCGAACTGAGCATCGTTCGCGCCACCGCGGCGATCAACCAGTGCTACGTCTTCGACATCAACGGGCTGGACACAGGCGGGAACGGGAAGTCCATCGTCTGTGGCCCGGATGGCCGGGTCCTCTACGAGGCTGGGGGAAATGAGGAAATGATCCCAATCGAGATCAACCTGGAGCGAGTTCGGCGGAGTCGAGAACTCGGCCTCCTAAGACTCGGCCAGCCGCTGAAGAGCTTCCGGGACCACCTCGGGGCATTCACGATCTATGACAAGGGCGCCACGCATCCGTATCTGGATTCGCTCGGGCCGCTGATCAGGCCAACCCGACTCAAGGAACTGGCGGAATTGCAGATCCGCGAGGAGAACACCATCAGGAAAAGGAGCCTAGCCGTCCCAGGCAAACACTAGGATCGGGAAGAGCAACACAACCAGGGAGTCCATGGGAGCCTCGAAAAGAAAGGGAACGAAGAACAAATCCACTACGACGGACCAGCCGGCGAAAGAGGCCGAACGATCGACGCCTCGACACTACGTGACGTGGTTTGAAATCCCGGCTTTGGACATCGATCGTGCCACGGGTTTCTACAACGACATCTATGGGATCACCATGGAGGTCGCCCACGCGAGCGAGTTCGTGATGGCACTCTTTCCGGCCAGCGAGGGAATCGGCGGCGCGGTGGTCGTTGGCCCTGGCTGCGTACCCAGTAGCGTCGGCCCGTTGATCTACCTCAACGGTGGGCCTGACCTGGATGCTGTTTTGTCCAGGGTCGAAGGAGCGGGCGGTCGGGTGGTCATGCCCAAAACCTTGATCAGCGAGGAGACCGGGTTCTTTGCCTTATTCATTGACACAGAAGGCAATCGCTTGGCCTTGCATTCAACATCCTAATGGGAATGGACACGGCCTCGAACCACAAGTCTGCCACCTCCACTGTTCATTTCAACGTATCCCGACTTCGCGGATACACGTGGAATCGGCTGAAGCTTGTCGCGGGGGTACTCGCGGCCGAACGGACGGAATCGGCCTCTAGGGAAGCTGCTGATCTGCTGGACGACCTTGATGTCCTTGAGCAATACTGGGCCTTTCCCGGTGTTATGGCAGTGCGACGACTTCGCGAGCGGCTTGACGCCAGCGAAGTGGTCTCGTTCTCTAACGCCGTGCGGAGCTTTGTTCGGGACCTAAGCAGCGAAGCCTTCCGAAGTGACCCCGAGATCTCGTTCAGCGCCCTGAAGGACGAAGAGGTCCGGACCGAATCAGACCAACGCGGCCAAGCCAATCAGAAGTACTTCGAGGTTCTCTTCGTCGACAACATGTCGAGCCAAGAGGAATACCGCCTCAAGACAACTCTGGCTGAGATCAGGGATCCGCTGGAAGAGTTCGCCTACGATCTGGTTGTAGCACGCAGTTTTCAGGACGCGCTCATTGCGTTGGCCCTCAACTCGAACATTCAGGCGTGTGTCATCCGGTACGGACCTCCATTCGCGACAGAGAACGCTGAAGGGTTGCTCAAGGAATTTATTGGGCCGGTTCTGGACTCATCCTCGAGCAGCTTGAGCGAGAACGATCGCGGGCCGGCTCTGGGTAGACTCTTGGCGCAGTTTCGACCTGAAGTAGACCGCTACTATGTGACGGATACGCCGGTGTCGAACCTGAAGGACAGTACGATCGCGAACTTCCAGCGCATCTTCTACCGCAAGGAGGATTTCCAGGAGCTTCACCTCACGATTATCCGGGGAATCAAGGAACGCTACGCCACTCCTTTTTTCTCCGCGCTGAAGGAGTACAGCAAGAAGCCGACCGGCGTCTTCCACGCCATGCCTATCTCCCGCGGCAACTCAGTATTCAAGTCGCGGTGGATCAGGGACTTCGGCGATTTCTACGGTCGCAACATGTTCTTGGCCGAGACCAGTGCCACCACTGGCGGCCTCGACTCACTCCTCCAGCCTACCGGCACGCTAAAGCAGGCTCAGGAGCACGCCGCCCGTGCATTCGGGTCCCAGAAGACGTTCTTCGTGACGAACGGGACCAGCACGTCCAACAAGATTGTCGTGCAGGCGCTAGTAGCACCAGGCGATCTGGTGTTGATCGATCGCGACTGTCACAAGAGCCATCACTACGGGCTGGTCTTGTCGGGCGCCTATCCGGTCTACCTCGACTCCTATCCCCTGCCCCAGTACTCGATGTACGGCGCAGTGCCCATCGCCCACATCAAGGAGAAACTCGCCGAGTTGGCGGCCGCCGGGCGCCTCGATCGGGTCAAGATGCTCCTGTTGACCAATTGCACCTTCGACGGGCTGGTTTACAATGTAGAGCGGGTCATGGAGGAGGTCCTGGCCATCAAGCCCGACATCGTCTTCCTCTGGGACGAAGCGTGGTTCGCGTTTGCAGGCTTCTCCCACGTGTATCGGCAGCGCACCGCCATGTATGTGGCCGAAAAGCTCTCCGAGAAGTATCGCTCCGCCGAGTATCGAGAGGCCTACGACCGAGCGCGCGAGGAGGCGGGCGGAGGCTCCGACCCCATCCCCGGGATGCCGGACCCGGACAAGGTTCGCATCAGGGTCTACGCCACGCAGAGCACGCACAAGACGTTGTCGTCTTTCCGGCAGGGGTCTATGATCCACATCTGGGACGAAGATTTCCAGCGCCGGTCTGAGGCCTCTTTCCACGAGGCCTATATGACTCACATCAGCACATCGCCCAACTACCAGATCCTCGGATCACTAGATGTGGGTCGACGGCAGGTGGAGTTCGAGGGGTTCGAACTGGTGGAGAAGAGCGTGGAACTGGCCATGCTCCTGCGCGCGAAGATCACCGATCATCCCAAGCTCGGAAAGTACTTCGACGTACTGACTGCCGGGGACTTGATCCCTGCTGAACACAGGAATTCCGGATTGGGCGAATACTACAACGTGGATACCGGCTGGAACCGGATGGACGAGGCTTGGGCGCACGATGATATCGTTCTGGACCCCACAAAGATCAACCTGTTTGTGGGTCGCACCGGCGTGGATGGCGACACCTTCAAGAATCGCTTCTTGATGGACAAATTCGGCATTCAGATAAACAAGACGTCTCGCAACACGGTTCTGTTCATGACGAACATCGGGACCACGCGCGGCTCGCTCGCCTACCTGATCCGGGTATTGCTCCAGATTGCAGACGAACTCGAAGCAGGCTTCGAGTCCATGAACAGCGAGGAACGGTCGGTTCAGGTGGCCAGCGTGCGGTCGCTCACTCACGACGTCCCTCCGCTACCCGACTTCAGCCGCTTTCACGCTTCGTTTCAGGCGATTCCTGGGCTGCCGGGCGGCAACCTGCGGGAGGCCTACTTCCTGGCCTACGACGACGAGCGCTGCGAGTATGCAACGTTCGAGGCATGCAGCGGGCTTATGGCCTCCGGGCGAGAGATTATCTCCGCATCCTTCGTGATTCCCTACCCGCCGGGTTTCCCGGTTCTGGTACCGGGACAGGTATTGAGTCCTGAGATCCTGGCCTTTCTGATAGCTCTCGACGTGAAGGAGATTCACGGCTATGAGCACGAATTGGGCCTTCGGATATTTACTGACGCGGCGCTAGGCCGTCAGCGCACGGGGACAGCCATGGCAGGTGCCATGATTAATGCTGGACCCTCCCAATCTGGTACGAAAAGATGAAGAACGAAGTGAAGAAGGCCGCCGCGAAGACCAAGAAATCTACCAGAGCTGCGACGGTGGCAAAGTCCGACCAGAAGGTGCTACGGGGGCTATCGGACATCCGCCGCTTTTTCCAGCGGAACGAGACGCCCATCTACTTTGTGAGCGCCACGAACTTCAACCTGCTCGGTGCGGACGAGTGGATCAAGAGCTTCAAGTTCATCACCTACATCGAGTGTTTCGATGGCCTTCATCCGAATGCCTTCAGCCCGCAGGAGGAACTCCCCCACGAGGAATTCCAGAGCATAGAGGACATCAACAACTACCTCCTCGAGCACAAGGAGGTAATGAACATGATCAAGGAACGCCGTCACGACGGGAAGACGGGCAAGGTCCTGTTTCTGATGTTCGACGAGCAAACCGAGCGACTCGCCAAAAAGCTCGGACTCGAAGTCTGTTTCCCGCCCGCACGCATGCGGACGTCAATGGACAACAAGGTCAACACCAACCGGATTGCTGAAAAAGCGGGCGTGCCTTGTGTGCCCTACGTCCTGGCCCGGGTCACCGGATTCGACAGCCTGCGGAAGGTCTCCAAGAAGCTCGGCGACCACCTTGTCGTGCAAACGCCGTTTGGCGACTCAGGCCACACCACCTTCTTCATCTCCAGCGAAGAGGACTACGCCAAGCACGCGGAGGAGATCGAGGCCGAGAAGGAGGTCAAGATCATGAAGCGCATCAATTGCCGCGGTTCTGCGATTGAAGCGTGCGTCACGCGTCATGGCACCATCGTCGCTCCGCTGATGACCGAGCTTGTCGGCTTCAAAGAACTCACACCCTACCGTGGCGGGTGGTGCGGCAACGAGATCTACGCCGGTGTCTTCACGCGCGACATTCGCCGCAAGGCCCGTAAGTACACGAACCTGTTTGGTGACCAGCTTCGCAAGGATGGGTACAGGGGCTATTTCGAGCTCGACTTCCTGATCGATCAGGACACCAATGAGGTCTACCTTGGCGAGTTGAACCCGCGCAT
>JBLFXH010000255.1:0-4880 GCA_047611125.1 Rhodothermales bacterium | reverse complement strand
ACCGCTACGGTCACAAAAGAGTTGAAACGCCTCGGCGGACCTGCGCCTAGCTCTCCGCCTGGAGACCGTCACTTGGACTTCCCGGTCCACGAGGCGGAGAAGAAAGAGAAGTTGTCCGAGAGACTTGGCTCGATTAGCGGGATCGAGCAAGCGGTATAACTGGGATGGCGAGGTGCCGAGTTGCCGGGCAACTTGCCTCTTGCCGAGGCCACTCATCTCTAGGCCCTTCTTTGCTTCCACTGATAGGCGGTGTAACAAGACCTCCTGGAGGTACTCCGGCTCTAGATTCGCCTCGCGAACAGCATCAAAATGGACCGTGTCCTCTTGACCCGATTCCAGACGGTAGGTGAATCCCTCGTCTCCTAGGTCTGGGTCTGGAAATGCCTCGACCACACGATCGGCGGAACTGGGGGCCAGGCGGAGCTTGGCAAAAGGGAATGCGAAAGTGTCTCCGCCCGCGATGATCCGAAATTCGCGCTTGCGGGCGTCCGCCCTGATTTCATCGATTTTCATATCAGACCCTCCTCGCGCAGCTCTTGAATCAGTTTTAGAATTCGTGCCGTGGCCCTGCCTTTCATCGCCAGGTTGTTCTCCAGGTCCCACTTGACGGCCAGTTCACCGTCTCGATAGACGTGCACGTGATAGGGACTATGGTCCCCGACCCAGGTCACAAATACATAGCCGCCTCTTCGGGACTTACCCACGTCCTTAATGTGTTATCGGCTGTGGTAACACTTAGGTAAGCGCTGCGTTCCTGCAGAGGCGTCTCTTGAACTGCTCCTGAGTCAGCGATTAACCATCGCCAGAGCCTGTTCCAGATCAGCGATCAGGTCTTCCGGATCCTCAAGTCCCACCGAAATGCGGATGTCGCCTACTGAGATTCCCATCTCCGCGAATCGCTCTGGGGAGTGCTCCTTGGCGTAACTGATGGCGGGCGCGTACACCAGGCTGTCGTGGCCACCCCATGACACGGCGCGGTTGAAGATCTTCAGCGAGTCGAAAAAGCGCTTCGCTGCCGCGAGGTCCTCGGTTGCCAGACGAAAGCCCAGCAGGCCCGTAAACCCAGTCATCTGGCGCCGGGCGAGGTCAGCCTGCGGGAAAGAGGCATGCCCGGGGTATCGAATATGGCTGATTCCCGGATGCTGGTCCAGGAAGCCCACAACCTGCGCGGTGTTGGCTTGGTGACGGTCTAGCCTTGCCGTCAATGTGCGCAGACTTCGGAGCAAGAGCCACGCCTCGAAAGGTGCCATCTTGGCCCCTAGCAGTTCGCCCTCGTTGACCGAGATGGCAGCAAGGTCCTTCTTCGAGCCAAGCACCACGCCGGCTACCACATCGGAGTGGCCGCAGAGGTACTTGGAAGCACTGTGAACCTCCAGGTCCGCTCCCATAGCCAAGGTCTTCTGGAAGACGGGTGTGGCCCAGGTGTTGTCCACCACCACCCGCGCGCCGCGGGCGTGGGCCATTGTGGAAATGGCTTCGATGTCCTGGAGCCCGAACACCGCCGACGAAGGTGACTCCAGATAGACCAGTTTGGTGCGGTCGGTCCAGGCAGCCTCGAAATCGCCCACCTCGCCGGCCACAAAACTGGTGGTCACACCCGTCTTCTGCGGGAGGTACGAGGCCATGAAGGTGGAGGCCGGCCCGTAGACGTTCTTGATGGTGATGATGTGATCACCTGCCCGAACGCAATGGAGAATGGCCGCGGTGATGGCCGCCATCCCGCTACCGAAGAGACGGGCCGCTTCTGCCTTAGCCAGAGCGGCCAGCTTGGCCTCGGCCAGCTGGACGGTCGGATTCAGCTGGCGCGTGTAGATGGGCGTTCCCGTACGGTCATCAAAGGCGGCGTCAATCGCCTCCCAGCTCTCGAAACCGAACGTGGATGTCTGGTGCAGCGGCGGTGCGACAGCGCCATACGGATGCCTCGGATCCAGATTCAGAAGGGTGTCGTCACGCATCGGACTTGCTGTTGTAGAAGCACCCAATTCCCGTAATCGCCAGGACCGGCGCCACAATGAAATTGGCCAGGGACAGGAACTGCCAGTGCCAGTAGTCGGCTACGGGCACGCCCAATGTGGCCACCATGAACAGGGCCGTGGCGTGCCAGGGTACCAGGCTCTCCAGCATCGTTCCTGTGTCTTCCAGCGAGCGGGAGAGCACTCGGCGGGAAATGCCAAGGTCATCGAATCGACGCCGAAACGCGTCTCCGACAATGAAGCTGGTGGCGAATTGGTTGGACGTCATCGCGTTGGTGACCGCGGTTGCCCCGAGGGCAGAGAGGATGGTAGCCGAGCGGGTTTTCGCAAAACTGAAGATCCTGTTCACCACAATTGGCATCGCATTGATGACGTCAATTGCGCCGATGAAAAAGAAGACCAGAAAGGCCGTGAAGATGGCTTCCTGCATGGAGTACAGGCCACCCCGGTCCACAAGGACTCGAACACCCTCGGGGACCGCCGGCATCCATGTGGCCATCTCCGCATTGAATCCGTCCCGGACGGAGATCATGACGTCGGCCAGCGTAAAGGACTGAAGGACCAGTGCCAGCACGGAGGCTAGGATAACAGACCCTATCAGGACCGGTATCGTGGGGTAGCGCTTGAGCGAGCCCCAGAGCACCACAACCGGCGGCAGCAACAGGAACAGGCTGAAGTTGAACATCTCGTTGAGGGCCGCAGAAAACGTTTCGGCGTCTGCCGTGGAGGCCGTAGCCTGTGGAGTGTTCATCAGCCCCAGGATGATATACAGCGTCAACGCGATGATCGCCGACGGCACCGTGGTCCAGAGCATTGACCGGATATGATCAAAGAGCTCTACCCCCGCTCCCAGAGCAGCCATGTTGGTGGTATCTGACAGCGGTGACAACTTGTCTCCGAAGTAGGCTCCCCCAATGATGGCCCCGGCCAGGATTCCAGGGTTGGCCCCTGAGGCAATTCCAATCCCCATAATCACGACGCCGATGGTGCCAGCAGAGCCCCAAGATGTCCCCGTCAGCATGGAGAACACCACCGGCACGAGAAAGGCGAGGGGGTAGAGGACCTCGGGGCGGATGATGGCAATGCCGTAGAACACCAGCATCGGAATGGTACCGGCAACCATCCAGGAGGCAATCAGAAGCCCAATCGCAAATAAAATAAAAAGGGCCGGCATGGCCTTGGCGAGCCGAGAAACCACCGCATTCTGGATGTCCAGCCAGGAGCGTCCGAGGTAGCGGAGATGGGCCACAGCAAATGCGCTTGCCAGCAGAAACACCAGTTCCAGTGGAAATCCGGGCTGGTTAAGAAATAGCGGCCTGGCCACAAGTCCGTAGCCAATAAGGCTCAACAGGAAGGCGATCGGTACAGCCGCCTGTCCAAAGGTCACCGGCGAGGGCCCGGGAGATGTCGTATCAGTCATCGGCTGGCCGCGGCCAGTGGGATCTGGATCCTAGTGAACCCCCACGCCATGATCAGCGTGCTATTCTCCATCTTGTACCGCAGGGACTCCTCGTGACCTCCCTGACGAAGAACGGGCACTTCAATAGAGCCAACAGACTGGCTAGTGACGTCAGCGGATATCTGGTTTCCCCAGTGCCATGTAGACTTGGTAACGAAAATTGTCCAAGCAGCAGCATCGGGCTCAGCATAGAGGGAATAGCGCCCGGCCTCCAGCCGGAGAGTGCCAAACTGAAGGGGACCATTCAGGAAAAGTCTCGTTGGTTCGTTGGCTCCCATTCGCCAAAGCGGACCGAAGGGAACGATGCCAGTGGGCCCGAACAGCCTTCGCCCGCGTGACTCCGGAGCCCCGAAGCACAGGCGCCCGTCTGTGCCTCCGACGGAGAAGTGGAGCGTCTTCAGGGGGCTGGCTCGAGCCTGGTAGGAAGAGGGACTCGTCCAGTCTTTCCAGCACGGTCCCAGGGCCACAGATGTGGGAAACAGGTAGGGCCCGTTCAGGAAATAGACGGTGGAAGCAAGGCCGAGTACGACCACGAGTGCGAAAAATTTCTTCACGCGAACGTCTCCAGGTAATCAGGGATGGAAACGTCAGCATGCCGGCCCGGGTCGGCTTCGAGCGGCCCCCACTCCTGGCGCAGAGGCAGGAGTCCCGCCCAAACTGGTAGGGCGTAATCCTCCTCCTCGTCGCCAACGGGGCCAGATCTGGACTTGCAGGTAGCCTCATCAATGTTCACAGCGATGACCGAAGTGGCGTTGAACTCCTTCGTGCTGGGCTGCCGCGCATCATCCCATCGCCCCCGAACAAGGTGCTCCGAGATGGCACGCAATCCGGCCATCTTCTCGCCTGGGTCATCCAGTAGACGGCCCTTCCCAAAGACAATCGCAGAACGGTAGTTCATGGAGTGGTGAAACACCGATCGGGCCAGTACGATGGCGTCCAGCATCGTAACAGCAATACTGAGTGGTGCTCCCGTTGTCGCGTGCTTCAGCAGGCGGCTGGCCTTGGCACCGTGGAGGAGTACCTCGTTTCCCATCCTTGCGTGGATAGTCGGAATCACGAACGGTTGACCATCCACCTGGAAGGCCACATGGCAGATCGGCGCGGCGTCGAGAATCGCGTAGACATCATCCGGATTATAGGATGCACGTTCTGGGATGCGCTTCAGACGACTGCGATCGGGGACAGACTTGGACAAGAGCTGGGGAGTCTATTGGTTTTTGGAAGCAGGTGCGCCGCGGCCAAACTGAATGTAGTCGGTCGCCTGCGGTTCGGCACCAGCCCCGCGAAGCAGGTGGGCAACCTGACCACGGTGGTAAGCCCCGTGTAGGGCGACGTGGGTGAGAATATCGGAAACAGAGGTCTCGAAGTGCTGTCCATCTGAGTTGGTGTAGTGCACCATCCGTTGGAGATCCGGACTTGACTGTGGCACCCCGTCAATCCGGTCCGCC
>JBLFXH010000254.1:0-4887 GCA_047611125.1 Rhodothermales bacterium | reverse complement strand
ACGGAGTACGGATTCCTCGTAGCGTCACTCGACTCTCGCAGTGCGGGTGGACGGGGCAAGCGGTTCTTGGATGCGATCTATGAGAAGCTTGGAGTCGTCGAAATTGATGATCAGGCTGCCGGCGTGAAGGCACTCAGGGAGCGGCCGTACGTGGACGGGTCGCGCGTGGGCATCTACGGGTCGTCCTATGGGGGTTATGCCTCCGCCATGGCACTGATGCGTTATCCGGACGTCTTCCAGGCGGCGTCGGCATCCTCATCGGTTACAGATTGGCGCCATTACGATACCATCTACACCGAGCGCTACATGTGGAAGCCGCAGGAGAACACCACCGGCTACGACGAGGGCTCCGTGATGACCTACGTGGACAACCTTGAGGGCAGCCTCATGATCTACTACGGCACCGCCGACAACAACGTCCACCCGTCAAACTCCATGCAGTTAATCAAGGCGCTGCAAGAGGCAGGGAAGAGTTTTGAGGTTCAGGTGGGGCCTGACCGGGGGCACTCCGGAATCAATCGAGAGCGCATGATGGAGTTCTTTATTCAGAACCTGGTGATGAGTCCGAGCAGCGCCAAGTCGGCCGAAGGCACCCACTAGACCAGGAGGTCCGTATGACGTCAATTCGCGTTGCACCAGCACTTTTCGCGATTCTTTTTGCCCTGACCGCCTGTTCACCCGAAGCTCCGCCTGCCCCTGCAGGCCCGGGACTTCGCGTTGAAGTTGCCATCGACGGAGCGGTCCAGGACGCACCGCTGGACGGCCGCCTGATTCTGATGTTTGCCAAAGACGTCTCGCGGGAGCCGCGCTTTCAGACAACGGCGGGCGTAGATGCCATCCAACTGTTTGGTCTGGATCTCGATGGCCTCCAGCCTGGCGAAGCGACCGTTTTCGACCCCGACGTCTTCGGCTACCCGTATGAATCGCTGGCCGATCTTCCCGCCGGCGACTACTACGTGCAGGCGCTGGTCCACAAGTACGAAACATTCAATCTGTCCACCGGCCACACGGTTAAGCTACCCGCACCCCGCGGGGCTGGTCAGAATTGGCGACTGGAGCCTGGCAACCTGTTCAGTGAGCCAGTACTCGTTACGATCGAGGGCGGGGAGCAGGTCTTGGACGTTCAGATCGATCAGGTCAACCCAGCCATTGAGGCACCGCAAGACACGGAATACATCCGCCACATTCGGATCCGGAGCGAACGGCTTTCCGAGTTCTGGGGGCGCGATACCTATCTGGGTGCCCACGTCCTGGTCCCTGACGGCTTTGACGACCACCCGGAAGCCCGATATCCACTGATGGTGTTTCACGGCCACTATCCGTCCGATTTTGGCGGCTTCCGCACTGAGCCTCCGGACCCCGACCTGGAGCCCGACTTCAGTTCGCGCTTCCAGATGGAGGGCTACAACCGCATTCAGCAGCAGGAGGCATACGACTTTTACCAGCGCTGGACTTCGGATGACTTCCCGCGGTATCTGGCCATAGAGATAGAGCACGACAATCCGTACTACGACGATTCCTATGCCGTGAACTCGGCGAGCATCGGCCCCTATGGGGATGCCATTCAGTACGAACTCATCCCACACATCGAGGAGCAGTTCAGGGGCATTGGCGAAGGCTGGGCGCGTTTCACCTATGGCGGGTCAACCGGCGGCTGGGAGGCCTTGGCCGTCCAGCTCTTCTATCCCGAGGAATACAACGGAGCGTTTGCTGCCTGTCCCGACCCCATCGATTTCCGCGAGTTTGTTCAGGTCAATATCTACGAAGACAAGAACGCATACTGGTATCCATCGGATTTCCGGCCGCTGGAGCGACCTGGTCATCGCGACTGGTTGGGCCACATTCAGGGTACCGTCCGCGACAACAACCTTTACGAACTTGCTCTCGGTACCAAAGGCAGAAGCGGCGACCAGTGGGACATCTGGCAGGCTGTCTATTCGCCGCAGGGCAACGACGGCTACCCCAAACCCATTTGGGATAAGCTAACCGGCGAGATTGACCCGGACGTGGCCTCCTACTGGCGTGAGAACTACGACCTACGCCACATCATGGAGCGGGACTGGGCCACGCTCGGCCCCAAGGTTGCCGGCAAGATCCACATCCTCACGGGCGACATGGATAACTACTACCTCAATAATGCCGTGTATCTGGCCGAGGAGTTTTTGGAGTCCACCACCAACCCGCCCTACGACGGCGTAGTCGACTACGGAGACCGGGCCGAGCATTGCTGGAACGGCGACCACGACAATCCCAACGCCATCAGTCGACTTCGGTACAACACGCGTTATCTGCCGCAGATTTTGGAGCGGATCGCAGAGAGTGCGCCTGCGGGAGCGGACTTGACGAGCTGGCGGTACTGACCAGATGTCACCGAGGGCTCCTCACTGGCCTGGCGATCCTTAGGTGTCGTGTTGCCTCCGCAGATTAAGTCTCCAGCCCCTAAGTCGGTATACTGGATTGTTAATGCCTCATCGAGGTCGCCCAGTGTCAGCTCAATCAAACGACGGTCAGCCTCCCCATCTCCACCCGTCTGGTTCTGGGTGGTTTCTGTGCTCGGGCTGTGGTGGTATCTTATGGATACCTCTGCGTTCTTCATGCGAGTGACAATGACGGGCGAGGCCCTTCACCTGGACACGGCGCTGCTGTTCGCAGTCGGCCTCAGTCTCTTCCTGTTGAGCGGAGGTTATGCATTCTGGCGAACGAACGGTCAGTTTCCGCTGGGCAGAGTCTCCGTGGCGGTGATTTTGGTAGGGTCGGCGTTCGTTCGTTCTCGCCGCGCCCCCCGTGGTCCTCTTTCCGGTCGCGCTGGTTCTGGTGACCGTTATGGATTTCTTGGAATTCCGGCTCTTCGCTCCCTCCTAAACATGTCCTCGAGTCGAATCCGATTGGCCTTCGCTGTGACTTGTTTGCTGGCCGGGAGTCAGGACATGGCTGCACAATCCACCGACTCGCTTGCCACCTGCGGGCTCGGCTCGGCCGGCGCCATTCTCGAGGGAGGAGACGTGCGCGCGCAGATATTCAACACAGGCTTCCTGTTTTTCGACGCCAAGGGCTTAGATAGACGGGTCCCTTACAGCGTTCCAAAAGACAGGGTTGGGGCCCTGGTCTCCGGCGCAGGTCTGTGGCTATCGGGGACGCTTCTCGACACACTCCGATCGTCGGTCGGATTCTATGGCCAACAAGAATTCTGGCCTGGCCCGCTGGACGATGAGGGTAGACCCATCTCAGACTGCCGGCCGTTTGATCGTATCTGGAGCGTGTCGCAGTCGGACCTGGATGATTTCCAGCGGACCGGCGCCCCAAGCAGCGATCTTGCATCGTGGCCAACAGGCTTGGGAGCGCCGACGTTGGAAGCCAGCGGACAAGAAATTGAGTTTACACCTCTACCTCTTGCGGACCGCCTAGGTCGTGTCATCGACCTGGACGCCGGCGAACGCCCCTACATCCGAGGCGACCAAACCCACTGGTGGCTGGTTAACGATGTGGCAACCGAGCGCCATTTATCCAGCGGTCCGCCCCTCTCGGTCGAAGTGGGAGTCACGGCTTTTGCCTTTGACGCGGTCGGTGTGCTGGGTCGGACGACATTTTTCCAGTTTGACATCAGGAAGCCTGTCGGGCCTGCGATTGATGACTTCTACGTGGGGCTGTACAGCGATGTAGACCTAGGGACCTTCGACGACGACTTCATGGGATCAGACTCCCTCCTTGGTCTGGCCTACATCTACAATGGCGATGACAACGAGGAGGAAGTCTACGGAGCCAAGCCCCCTGCGGTCGGCATCGATTTCCTGCGCGGCCCACGCTCACACCTGGACGGACTAGACAACGACGGAGACGGCAGTGTAGACGAGCCTTCAGAACGGCTGCCAATGGGATCTGCGAGGGCGCCACGCGACACGCGATCAGATCCGGCCACAGCCAGGTACTACTTCACGGGCAGAATGCGCAACGGGGCACGCATGGTCTCATACGATGCCGGGTGGCCCCTCTCTGGCAGAGATGACCCGCCAACCAAGTGGCAGTACTGGGCCGAGCCGGGCGAATTCTGGTCCGAGTTAAACAACGACGGTCTGGGTGGCACCAACTCCTTGAGCGACCGCAAAATAGTTTCTGGTGCCGGCCCAGTGGCTCTCGGCCCGGGTAGCCCACAGAGCTTCTTGGTGGCCTACCTCACTTCCTTCGGCGATGATCACATCGACTCAGTGCGTCAACTGAAGGAGGACGACCGCTTCATACAGCGCCTTGCCGACGATGGAATACTCGATATTCCTGCCCCATTGATTGAGGTCCCAGCGCATCCTGACCCGACACCGCTCGGCGGGGTATTCTTTCCGATACCGGGACATACGCAGGTCACGTTTCGGTATCACCTGCCGCTGAAGCAGGATGTGGCCGTCACCGTGTTTGACCTCTTAGGCCGGCGGGTGGATAGCTACGTCGGGAATCCCACTCCCGGGACGCATGATCTTGTGATCGATGTCTCGGGGCAGACGCCGGGCGTCTACATCGCGTGGGTTAAAATCGGGCCGCGAGTCTTCTCGAAGAAGCTGGTTGTGGCTAGGTAGGGCGCACAAAGAGCCCGCCGAGGGAGTGACCGAAGAGCAGGCGAACGCTTGTCGTCCGATACCCGTTCTCGATCTCGGGGAGCAGTTCCGTCTCGATAAATGCCAGCAAGGCGTCGGCACCGCCCTCGACGCCGTTCGCATTCTGGCCTGGTGGAAGGAGGTCCGTATTCCGCGCTCGCGGCACGTTTTCAACTCCGATTACGAGGTGCCCCGGCGCCAGATTCGCCCGATCGAAAGTTCGCGCCACCTCGGCGGTCATTGGGCCATTCCAGCCCCCATCTAGGACCACCCAAACGGGGTAGCGTCTCAACGTCGCGGGCAT
>JBLFXH010000253.1:0-4928 GCA_047611125.1 Rhodothermales bacterium | reverse complement strand
CCTCCAGCAAGCATGAGCGCGGACCCACTTCGACCGACACGCGAGGACTTTGCCCGGGCATTCCTTGAGGCCGGCCTCGAGTCCGGCCAGACCGTCTACGTGGCCGCCTCACTCGCTGCTCTCGGCATGATGGATCATCCTGAAGAGACTATCATGGGCGCCCTGTGGGACGTTCTTGGTCCTCGGGGAACGGTCGTGATGCCTGCCTTCAACTTCGGGTTCTGCCAGGAAGAGCCGTTTGACTTAGAAAAGACACCGGCCCACACCGGCGCTCTCGCGGAATGGTTCAGGACTCAGGACGGCACGCTTCGGACCTGGGCGCCTCCATTCCACAGCCTTGCCGCGGCGGGTCCGGAGGCCAGCCGCCTCACGGAAGCGGAATCGGCCTCCTCGTTTGGCCCAGCCTCTGCATTTACCCGACTTGTTGAGGAGGGTGCCTATCACCTGCTTATCGGCTGCGGATTCCACGAGGGGGTCGCTCACGTCCACTGGCTGGAAGAGCAATTGGCTGTCCCGTATCGCTACTGGAAGAAGTTCGAAGGTGACATTATTCGAAACGGAGCGCGGTCCCGGCACGCGTTCTTTATGATGGCTCGCCAGCAGGATGCCCGCTTGGATGCCGAGCCCCTGGGGCGAGACTTTGCCGATACGGCGGCCATCAAGTCCTCTGTTGCGGGCCTCTGCCGAATTCGCGGATTCGCAGTGCGCGACTTTACCCGGTACGGACGCGCCAGACTGGAGGCCGATCCAAGGCTACTCATCGCGGCATCTGAGGCCGAGTCCGGCGGGCAGGCGTCTTCCTCTGCTGAGGGCTTGATCCTCGGAGTGGATCATATTGGCGTGGTTTCGCCCTACGCGGATCGCATTGAAACACTCCTGAAACATGCCGGCCTGAAACTGACTTTCGAAGGGAGAGTGCCGGATCTGGACCTGACGTGCCGGTATTTCGACGCGGGCAACTGTCACATCGAGATCGTGAACCCCGATTCTGAGGACAGCGTAGTTGCGGCGCACGCCAAGCGTTACCCTCACGCCCCTCTTCACCACGTGGCATTGCGGGTGCGTGACCTTGCCGCGGCCGTTGCCTATTTTGGAGAGCGTGGTTACGTCCAACTGGATGGCCGCGTTCACCTGGCCCCTGCCCCGGGGGATCGCGTCTGTTTTCTTTCGCCCCTCTTTACCGGGGGCCTTCTGCTCGAACTCGTCGCACGCGGCGAAGATGATCGTCTCACTTACGACCCTCGCTGGCCTGCTGTATGACCTCGATCAGGGATGTTCTCGCCTCAGTCTGGCAGGTAGAACCGGACTCGATTCCTGCTGACGCACGCCTGAATGCTTATCCCGCGTGGGATTCATTGGGACATATCACGTTGCTCTTGGCCCTGTCCGAGAAGTTTGGATTCACGCTGACGCCAGACAATGTTCAGGACATGATCTCGCTGCCAGCGATTGAGAGCTTCATTCAGAGCCTCGAAATCACATGACCGACCAGGACAGCGCTGCTTGGAATCCGGACTGGGAGGAGCAGCTTTACGGAAGCGGTAAGCATCTAAACCGGTACCCGTTTGAACTGGTAGTCAGCCAACTTCTTTCCCGATTCCCGGACAGAACAGAGGCACCAAGTCTGCTGGAAGTAGGTTGCGGGGCCGGCAACAACCTCTGGTTTGCCGCCAGAGAAGGATTCCAGGTGGCCGGGATTGACGGATCTCAATCGGCCGTTGTCTATGCTCGCGACCGATTTGCGCGTGAGGGTCTCCAGGGAGACCTCCGGGTGGGAGACTTTTCCCAGCTTCCATGGACCGATGCCTCCTTTGATATCGTAGTCGACCGCAAATCCATCACACACAACCGTCAGGTGCACGTCCGAATGGCATTTCAGGAAGCGGCCAGGGTTCTACGGCCAGGTGGCCTGCTGGTCAGCGAACTCTATTCGAGCCAGCACCCAGAGCGCAAGCGCGGAAGGGATTTGGGCGATGGTTCCGCGGATCAATTCCCGGAAGACAGCTATTTCCGTCCAGTCGGCCTGACCCGGTTCTTTTCCGAAGGCGACCTCAAGGCCTTGCTCGAATCAGACTTCCAGCTTCTCCAACTTGAGCATATTCTCATTTCTGATGCCCTGGCCGGCACGCCGCGAACCGCCTACTGGCAAGCAGTGGCAAAGAAGAGATGACAGGAAGCGCGCAACGTGACCTGCTGGCCGAGATTGGGCCTATGCGAAGAGACCTGGTCTCAACCGGGTACGATCACGCAATGGGGCTTCTGGCTCAGCGGTTTCCGGCCCTGGAGATTGGCCTCTGGCCCTCCGGAACCGAGGCCTGGGGCTGGCCGATACCGGATGGGTGGACTTTTCAGGGGGGTAGCATTCGCTCCGAGAGCGGTGACTTTGCGATTGACTTGGCCGAGCATTGCCTGCGTGTCGGGTCGTACTCGATGCCCGTTGACGGCCACCTGTCCAGGGACGAGTTGCTTCAGCACGTCAAGACTCACCCGCACCTCCCGGATGCCCTGCCCTTCGCCTTCCATTATTACGCCGACCGCTGGTCGGTGGGTCTAACGGCCCTAGAAAGGGACTCGCTCCCGGACGAGCGTTTCCACGTCACCATCCGTTCCGAGCGGGCTCCCTCGAACCTCGCCATCGGCGAGTGGCTTTTGGTCGGGGATTCCGAGGCCGAGTTCGTGCTCTCCACCCACCTGTGTCATCCGGGGCAAGTCTCGGACGGACTCTCAGGCGTTGTGACCGGACTGGCCGTCATGCAGCAGCTCGCGGCCATGCCGCGTCGGCGGTTCTCGTATCGACTCCTTATCGGGCCAGAAACCATCGGGGCCATCGCCTGGCTTTCGCGCAACGAGGATCGAATCGGATCGATCGCCGGCGGCCTGTTTCTGGAAATGACGGGCGTGGATCAGCCGGCCGCGTTGCAGCACGCCTTCGATTCAGACTGCTGGATGGATCGAGCACTCACCGCCGGTTTCGAGTCTGCGGAGCGGGACAGCTGGCAGGCTCCCCATCGCCAGATTGTGGGCAATGACGAGCGCCAGTTCAACGCGCCGGGCGTCCGGATTCCTATGCTATCCCTGAGTCGGGCCATACCCCGGTCCGATCCCCACGCGCCCTTTCAGGCCTACCATTCGTCGGAAGACACGGTCGAACTTGTTTCGGAAGAGAGACTCGAGCAGTCTGCCCGGACGGTCATGACCATGTTGAACGTGATCGAATCCGACTACATCCCTGTGGGGCACTTCAAAGGCGAACCCTTTCTATCCGGTGTCGGCATCCCAAATGACGATCCGGCCCTTCTCCTCCCACACCGCCAGCGGCTGATGGTCCTCGACTATCTGGATGGAACGCTCCCGGTTAGCGATATCGCTCGCACCTTAGCACTGCCCTTCAACCTTGTTCTGCTGTTCGTCGATCGGCTGGTAGATGCCGGTCTGGTCTCCAGAAAAATGAGCCTGCCTTCATGAAAATGGACATTGACGGCCTCCGGGCCGATACCCCCGGCTGCGCCCACGTCGCACACTTCAACAACGCCGGCGCCGCGCTGATGCCTCAGCCAGTCCTGCAGGCCCAGATCGATCATCTGGAGTTGGAGGCTCGAATTGGCGGCTACGAATCTGCAGTGGCCGCGGCAGACAAGACCGCGGACACGCACTCGGCCGTTGCCGAAATGCTCAACGCCAACCCGAAGGAAATAGCCTTCGTCGACAACGCGACCCGCGCCTGGGGCGCTGTCTTCTTCGGAATGCCGTTCAGAGAGGGAGACCACGTGCTGACCGCCAGGGCCAGCTACGCCTCCAACTTTATCGGCATGCTTCAGCGAGCCCGCCAGACGGGACTCGAGATCGATATTGCCCCCGACGACGAGAGTGGCCAGGTGGATGTCGAGGCGCTAGAAAGGATGATTCACCCACGCACGCGGCTTATTGCGGTGACCCATGTCCCGACCAATGGCGGGATGATCAACCCGGCAGAGGAAATTGGCCGCGTGGCGAAGGCGCACGGGGTACCCTTCCTTCTGGATGCCTGCCAATCGGCCGGCCAGATGCCGCTGGATGTGGAACGGCTGGGATGCGATGCCCTCTCCGCCACGGGCCGCAAGTTTCTGCGCGGTCCGCGAGGCACCGGATTCCTGTACGTCCGGGAGTCCTTGATTCCTTACTTGGAGTCGCCCATTCTGGACCTGCATGCCGCCGAATGGACCCAGCCAGATCACTATGATTTGCACCCGGACCACCGGCGGTTTGAGACCTGGGAGGTCAACGTGGCCGCCAAGATCGGGCTAGGCGTGGCCGTGCGGTATGCCATGGATGTAGGCCTTGCAGAAATCCGGACACGGGTGGATCAGCTCGCGAACCACCTGCGGGCAAGCCTCGAGACCATTCCTGGAGTGACCGTCCATGATCAGGGACTCGCGAAGTCGGGGACAGTGACGTTCAGTCATCGCGGCCTGGATGCAACCCAGATCAAGGATGCTCTGCTTGCCCGGCACATCAACACCTCGGTCGCGGTCCCCTCGTCGACCTTGCTTGATGCCCTCCACCGGGGGCTGCCGGACATGGTCCGCGCCTCGGTGCACTATTACAACTCGGAAGAAGAGATTGCCCGCCTGACTGAGGCTGTGGCATCTATGTGATCCCGTCTCGGCCGCAACTGCGTATCTATGACTGGCGATTGTCGCCCCGCACCTGCGGCGACTACCTTGGAGATAACGTTATCTCCAAGGTGAATGGCTGCTTCCTCCCGCCGGGCGATCGCGAGTTGGTCCCTGTACGACTTCGCGAACTCGGCCTTCACGACGCTCATCGTAACCTTCATTTACGCGGCGTACTTCACGGGTGCTATCGCTCCTGATCCGGAGACCGGTACCGCGCTCTGGTCGATTGCCGTTGGCATCTCGGCCATCCTCGTAGCAGTGTGCTCGCCCTTC
>JBLFXH010000252.1:0-4931 GCA_047611125.1 Rhodothermales bacterium | reverse complement strand
CCAAGGGCGGCGGCGCCAACGCCGTGTTTGCCGCGGGCATATGGATTGGAGGGATGGTTGACGGCAATCTTCATGTGGCCGCGACTACATATGGCCCCTACGAATTCTGGGCAGGGCCATTAGACGATAGCGGGCAGGCGCCCGCAAAATGCTCCGATTTCGACCGCGTTTACAGCGTCGACAGGTATGAAGTGGCTCGCTTCGAAAGGACCGGGCTGGCCACTCCAGACCTGACGGATTGGCCGACGGGGCTAGGCGCCCCCACCACGGACGGAGCGGGAGCCCCCATCGATCTCACCAGCCTGCCGCTGTCGGAACGTCAAGACCGGGTCATCAATCTCGCGGCCGGTGAGCGGCCGCTCATCACCGGTGATCAGATGCTGTGGTGGGTCATGAATGATCGAGGCAATGTGCACCGCAGGTCCGATACGCCACCCGTGGGACTGGAGGTACACGGCTCGGCCTTTGCCTTTGCGGGCACCTCGCTTTTGGCTTCGACCACGTTCTATCGATATCGGATCTTCAACCGGTCCAAATCGGACCTCACCGCTGCCCACATCGGCGTCTTCGTGGATCCAGACCTCGGCAACTTTAATGACGACTACGTGGGCTCCGACTCGGCCCTTGGGCTGTTCTTTGCCTACAACGCAGACAATCATGACGAAGGGGGCGAGGGGTACGGCGAGGCACCGCCAGCAATAGGATTCGACATGGTGGAGGTCCCCAACCCGATCATCGCGGGCCGCCCGGGTGACGAGGTGAGTGCTTCCGAGCCCAAGCGAATGGGGGCCTTCCTCTTCTACAACGGCGGAAGCGGTGTCACAGGAGACCCCGGGAATGGCGCCGACGTCTACAATTTGCTGCAGGGTCAGTGGAAGGACGGACAGCGGGCCACATACGGCGGAAACGGCCGGGATTTCTCTAATGTGCCAGCCAGCTACATGTACCCGTCCGATCCGCCGGAGTATTGGTCGGAGTTCAATTCCGACGGGGTAGGCCAGGCAAACTCTCCTGCGGACAGACGGGGCGTGTCAGCCACCACCGAGTTTGAAATCCCGGCCGGCGGTGAGGTGACTTTCGCCGTAGCCGTTATCACCTCATTCGGTGCCGACAATCTGGACTCGGTCCGCCTACTCAAGCAGGACAGTGCGACCATTCAACGGTTGTACGACAGCAGCTTTAAGCTGGCGGATCCCCCTGCGGCCCCGCGACTTTCCGTGACCACGCGGGATCGGGAGATACTGCTGCAATGGAGCAACCAGCAGCAAGAGAACAACTACCAGGACTCGTATGAAGAGGTGGATCCCGGTATCTCCGAGCGGGAGGATGATCGGAGTTACCGATTCGAGGGCTACAACATCTACGAGTTCGAATCGGCGTCGGAAATCCGCGGTAAGCTGCTGGCCGTCTATGACGTCAAAAACGGCATCAAGCGAGTCGCCGAGGGAGAAGAGCTTCAGTCCTACACGGCCTTGGGGTCAGACTCGGGAGTGCGACATTTTTTTCGGTATCCGGGCTTGGTCAACTACAGGAGCTATTACCTGGGGGTGCAGGCCTACGCATACTCGGCAAAATCCGGCATCAAGATTCTAAAGGGCCCGGTTACTCGGGTCGAAGTGATTCCAACGGCCTCGCCCTCCAGCTTGACGACAGAAGGCGAGGCTTTCCTTGGGCAGTCTGGGGATAACATGGCCCACGGCACGGGCTCACTGGTCGCCGTCCCAAGCCCGGCAAACGCTGGAGTAGCGGAGGTGACCGCAAATCTGATCGGCGCGCGCGACTTCGTGGGGTCCGCGTACACCGTAACAGTCCAGGATATCGACCCGCCGCCACCCGACTCGCCGCTTCCATTTCGCATACCGACACCGCCGTTTACGCTAAGCGTCTCACGGGCAGACGGAACGCTGGCCTACGACGGCAAATCGCTGCCCCTCTTGTCTCCCACCGGCATTGACGTCCTGCGCTTTGACGGGCTTTCCCTCAACGTGACCACGACGCCTCCCGCCATTCTATCGATCGAAGTCGTCTCCAACAACGCCGGAGCGCTGACCCCGCCGGTTGGTGGAGCTCCCGGGTGGCTGGGGTATCCGGGAGCGGAGCCGGTCAGGCGTGGACAACAAGCCAATTCAAACGCGTCGTGGCTCTTGGTGACGGGCCAGTCCAGACTCTGTCCGGCCAGCGATTGCAGCAGCTACGAGACGTTCCTGGATAGAACCGTTCAGCAGTTTGGCGGATGGCACGCGGTCACCCCATACCAGTGGGAGCTGCGGTTCACCGAGAGGCGGAGTTTCGCCTGGGAGGGGTTTCTTCTGGAAGAGGCCATTCCCGTGCGTTTTGAGCTGTGGCGAACTGGGATAGGAACACCGGACGATCCATCTGACGACGTTCGGATGATCCCTGTCCTGAACGACATCGACATGAACGGGCTATTCAACGTGATCCTATCCGATCATCCGGCCTCTCCGGGCCCAGACGACCCGTTCACGGACTGGATCTACTGGCACATGCCAGCAGACACCTCACCCGGCGAAAGCGGGTACCAGTCTTGGCTGAGCCGGGCGCAAGCAGGCGATGGTGAGCCGGCTACACCTGCCGTCATGGGTCGCCACGTATTGATGAACTGGGATGGGGCGATGGGAGAGTCTGTGGCTGCAGGCGTACTGAATGCCTGGATGCCCGAGCCAGGGACGACCTTTCGAATTACCACGAGCGCCGGTTTGCAGGCCGGCGACAGCTACATCCTCGACACCGCGCATCTCAAAAAGGCGGAGGACCAGTTGGCGCAGCGCGAGCCGATAGGGATCACGCCGAACCCGTACAAGGCCGCCTCTGACTACGAAGTCAGCGCCCTGACCGACGAAGTCCGATTCACCAACATGCCCCGGCAGGCCGTTATTCGAGTGTTTCAGCTAGGCGGAACGCTGGTCCGGACGCTTAGAAAAAACAGCCCGACCCGCCACTTCACCTGGGATCTCAGAACAGACGAAAACCTGCCGGTGTCGTCGGGCATGTATCTCATCTACGTGGAATCAGACGAAGGGGATCAGACCATCAAGTTCGGGGTCATAAAGAAGGAGGCGCTGCTGCCCGTGTTCTGATGGATCCAGCGGGCTTCTTGGCATTCACCGAGATCATCATGTCCGTCTTTCCACCCGTCTCTGAAGACATCTCTCGCGCCTTCATTCAGCAGAGTCGCGCCCAGCTGACTGACGAGTACCGCCCCAAGATTCTGGCCTGTCTGGGAAAGCTGTCCGAGCAAGACGTCTGGTGGAGTCCCAACCCAGCCTCAAACAGTGTCGGCAATCTGATCCTGCATCTCTGTGGCAATGCCAGGCAGTGGATCGTCGCGAGCATTGAGGGACACCACGATATCCGACTCCGAAGCGCCGAGTTCGCGGCCAACGGCGAGTTCGAAAAGGCGATGCTCTCAGCGCTCCTGGAAACCACGCTGCAGGATGTGGACTCTGTGCTGGCATCGCTGGAACTGAGTGCCCTGATAGAAAAGCGACAAGTGCAGGGCTTTGAGATGACGGTGATGCAGGCCATCTATCACGTGGTGGAGCACTTCTCGGGCCATACGGGGCAGATCACGTACATCACCAAGATGCGAGTCGCCCAGGACTTGGGTCTCTATCGTGCGGCACCGGACGGCTCAGTAACCACCACGTGGTAAGCGCATCATGATCGTAGTCAAGTACTTCCACGAGGAGCCCGCAGCGCTAGAGGTGCTGGCGCACGAAGAGGCTCCGGACGCCCGTGGTCCCGCAACTCCAAAGAGCCTGCAGTCCTTCTTGTCCGCCCCTAAGTACTACCGTGGATATCTCACGGCGACCGATCTGGCCAACGATCTCACCGGAGCGACAGCCCTGCACGATGCCTCAGCCTGGCTGGATCCGATATGCTCGGTGCTGGGCGGCGGGGAGGTCTGGGTAAATGACGGATCGGGATCCAGGGCGGGAGCCCTGCCTGAGGTGTTGAGCGGCGCGGTGGTGGTAGGCACTGTGGTGATGCTGGGATCTGAGGCCGGCGCCGATGTGCCTACCCTGAAGGGCGACATCCGGGAGCATAATCGCGCACTGCGCGCGCTGCTTGACGCCGGGATGGTCGTGTTGCGCGCCGAACCTGCGCATGACGGTGCAGACTGGGCTCTGTACTCTGGGGCGCCCTTGGCCGATCGAGTCAGGGATGCGTTTCGGGAGTCCCCGGCATCCGAGTCCGTGGCACGTTTCGTCATCCCCCAGCGCATGGCTCGGGGAGAGCACAAGTTCTACTTTGAGCGCTACGAGTTGGAGTTATTCAAAGCATATCGCGTCTAGCTTCCAAGGGCGAGCACCTTAGCGCTGCGCCGCCTGTACGCGCACGGATCCGTCCGGAAGATGGGTCACGATGGCATCGCGGGACGTTGAGATTCCGCCCTGTTTACCGGCCGCGCCCAGCACAATTTCAAGGCGGCCATTGGGCCCAGCCACAGAAATGATGACGGCCTCTACCACAGGAGTCGCTGGATTTGACGCGATGGGATCCACGTTTTCAACGGCGCGCATCACGAAGTTCGTGATGCCTGAGCCGCGAATTACGTTTTGCCATTCCATCCCGCCGCTGAAACCGGAATCCGGAAGTTCTAAAGACGTGTGGCCGACGGCCTTGACGGCCGTGCCCTGAACGTCAGCGTCAATGGTAGTCCCTTCGACAAGGGGATTTCCATTCTGGTCGGTGACCGAAAAATTGTAGGTAGTTCCTACGGCGACGGTAAGCGGCGAGAGGGTAACCACAGGGATGCCGGAAAAGATTACTGGGGTTCGACCTAGAACCTGGACGTTGTCCTTGTCCGCCGTTGTGGCGGTCACTATGCCGATTCCGTCAGCGGGGAGGGGATTGGCCGAAATGAGAGACACCGCTCCGCGACCTTCTGGATCGGTCTGTACGGACCC
>JBLFXH010000251.1:0-4940 GCA_047611125.1 Rhodothermales bacterium | reverse complement strand
GCTTCAGGCAGGTTCGCTTGGAATGGTACCGAGGCTTGGATCCATCCGCCGGAACTCCAGAGCCCCAACCCCATGTTTTGGGCCACCACCGGATTCTACTTCTCCTCGATTCCCTTCGTGCTGGCTGATCCCGGATTGCGCTACGATGTCCTGCCTGACGAAGACCTGGATGGCCGAATCCACCGCATGGTGCGGGTCTCCTATGACGAAGGCGTCGGCCACTCGGATGGCGATTGGTATACCCTCTATCTGGATCCCGAGACCGACCGCGTCCGCGCCATTCGCTACACCGTGACGTATGGCCGAGGCCGGCCAGCCGCAGATGCCACGCCGAGTGAAAACCTCTTCTACTACGATGACTTCGAGACTGTCGACGGACTCACGGTGCCCACGCGGTTCCGCGGTTACCGCTTCACCGACGGCGTGAAGGGAGACTTCAGAAACGAGGCCTGGGTATCGGACATCTCGTTCCGACGTCCGTTCGACGCCGCACGCCTGGAAGCCCCAGAAGGTGCGCGCGTGGTGGGCCCGCCCTCTTCTTAGCAACACTGTTAGCGGCCCTTGCTCCGGTCGAAGAAGTGTGCTAGCGCGTCGGCCATGCTGATCAGAGCTTGTGGAATCGTGCGATGGCAGCGTTCCACAACGAGTCGCGGTGATCGGGATGGGCAATGGCGATCAACGCCTTCGCCCGCTCCCTAAGGTTCTTCCCGTATAGATTGGCGGCCCCGTACTCGGTGACAACATAATGCACGTGGGCCCGGGTGGTTACCACACCGGCTCCCTCCTTCAGGTAGGGCACGATGCGCGACTCTCCCCGGCGAGTTGCCGAGGGCAAGGCGATGATGGGCTTGCCGCCCTCTGACAGCGAGGCGCCTCGGATGAAGTCCATCTGGCCGCCCACGCCTGAATATTGCCGGGTGCCAATGCTGTCCGCCACAATCTGGCCGGTGAGATCCACCTCAATGGCGCTGTTTATGGCCACCACCTTGTCGTTTCGTCGAATGGCCGCGGTGTCGTTGGTGTAGGCACAATCCAGCATCAAGACCTGCGGATTATCGTCCACGTAGTCGTACAGCTTCTGACTGCCCACCAGGAAGCTCGCTACGATCTTGCGCGGGTGGGTCCTCTTCTTCGAGCCGGTAATCACCCCAGACTCAATCAAGGGAATCACGCCGTCGGAGAACATCTCGGTGTGGATGCCGAGGTCCTTGTGTCCGGTTAGGGCAGCCAATACTGCGTCTGGAATCGCTCCAATGCCCATCTGGAGGCATGACCCGTCGTCGATGAGATCCGCCACCTTCTCCCCGATCTGTAGCTCCACCTCGCTCAGCTCGGGCGACGGGTGCGTCGGCAGGGGCGCGTCCACCTCCACGGCGCAATCGATGTTCCGGATATGAATCACACCGTCGCCGTGGGTGCGGGGCATGCGAGGGTTGATCTGCGCAATGACCTTCTTGGCCGTTTCCACCGCGGCCCGGGAGCAGTCAACCGAAACGCCCAAGGAGCAGAACCCGTGTCGGTCCGGAGGCGAGACCTGAACCATGGCGACGTCGAGCGGGAGAACGCCTCGGCGGAATAGCGCGGGTGTTTCAGAGAGAAAGACGGGGATGTAGTCGGCTCCGCCTTCGGCGACGGCCTTACGGACGTTGCCGCCCACAAACAGTGCGTTGGTATGGAAGCTCCTCGCATACTCGGGAGCCGTGTACGGAGCGAGTCCTTCCGTGTGGAGGTGGACGACTTCAACGCCCCTCAGTTCGGGCGCCCGGGCGGTCATGGCCATGACCAATTCCTGCGGGGCTGCAGCGGCGGTGTGAATGAATACCCGCTGGCCGGACTCTATAGTTTGGGCGGCCTGAGCGGCCGTTTTGATACGCATTTATGGCTTTTCGCGGGTGGAGATTCAACGAGAGCCCGAAGCTACTCTCAAGGCCAAGGGCCCTGTGTAAGGGAAACCCCGAAACCGGGTACTCGGCAGCCTGCCACAATCTCGTGGCCCAGGGGTTTCTGGCTTGAACTGGGCACGGTCCAGTCGGCCCCGTAGACCGGCTGTCGCTCTATCTGTCCCTGTGCGGCGATGACGACGGAGGCGGGTCTAGACTTCAGGGCAGCTGCACACGCTCCATGAGCTTCCGCACCACTGATCCTGACGCGCCACCGAGTGCTCATACTCTCCCTCAGGGCAGGACCAGGGCTTCAATTCGAATCGGTATTGATCCAGTCTTTCACCTTGTCGCGCCTCGAATCGTCGGCCACATATTTCTCCGCGCTCCATTTCAACAGGCGCTGCGCTCTCGGCGCCGAAAAAAGATAAGCCGCACCTACAAAGCCGCCGGCAATCCCGAACAAGGTGCCTACGAAACCAGGTAGAATGAAGGCCGCGATCAATAACGCGGCCGTAGCAAGGAGCTTGCGCATGAGATTGGGATAAGGTCGAATAGTGCGTACGGGAGAATGTCCCGATGGTGACGCTCAGCTGCGTGTACGCCTGACGGATTGAAACGGGGCTACTGCCGTTTCCAAGGCGTCGGGAATCCTTCTCCCGGAATCAGTCTCGGATAAGGGGGCGCCTCTGGCCACGGTCGTGGATCCTGATCGATCAATTCCAGCAAGTGCCGCACGGCCGCCTCGAGTTGCTCGTCGCCGCCGTTGTAGGTGGCGTGGGGAAGGTTGTCCACCTCGATGTCGGGGACGAGGCCCCAACCCTCGATCAGCCACTCATCGCCTGAGAACATCCCGGTTTCGGAGGCCCGCGTGACGCCTCCATCCACCTGGCGATTCGACGATGACAGCCAGACTTCTCCTCCCCACGTACGCACGCCGATGGCCACACCCAAGCCAAGGCGGCGGAATCCGTCGGCCACGGCCTCGCCGTCTGACGCGCTGCGTTCGTCCACCAGAATGACTAGATGTCCGCCGAAGCTGTACTGCATGTTCGGGTAGACGTTATCGGTTCGCGGCTTGAACCACGCCCAGGGTCGGCGCATCAGCTGCGTCAATATCCACGAATCGATGTTGCCGCCGTTGTTGTGCCGTACGTCCAGGATCAGGCCCTGACGGTCGAGTTGGGAATAAAACTCGCGTGCGAACTGTCCGGCGTCGCCGGAGCCCATCGCGCGCAGATGCAGGTAACCCACCTGCCCCTCCGACATGGAGTCCGCCGCCAGCCGACGCGTGTACTCCCATTCGTGGTAGCGAAGGTTGAACTCTGCCCAGCCCGATATCGGGGTCACGATGGCGTCACGCGCCGTACCGTCCGGATCCTGTATGCGCAGGCGCACCTGCTTGCCGGCCTGATTCATCAACAGCTCGCCGAGCGCCCGTGCGTCCCGCGCCGACCGGCCGTTGACGGTTAGAATGACCGAGCCCTCCTCGACATGCGCCTCGGGACGTGCCAGCGGCGAGCGGAATTCGGGAAGATCAGGATCGTGCGCCAAGCGGTGCACCAGCCGGAAACCTCCTGTCGCCTGGTCTCGCTTAAAATCGCCGCCCAGCGCGCCGGGCGATGCGGAATTGTCACCGCTCCGGCTTTCCCCACCCCCAGCATTTGAATGCAGAAGGCTGAGTTCCGAAACAAGCTGACCCTGCAGATCGGCCAATGCCTGGCGCGAGCCCACGCGCGGAAGCAGCGGCGCGTACTTCTCCCGCATGGCTACCCAGTCGACCCCGAGCATGTCCGGGTCCCAAAAATAATCGCGGTGCAGACGCCACATGTCCATGTAGATCTGGTCCCACTCGGCGCGCTTGTCCACCGCGAACTCCCAGCCGTCTAGGTGCACCTCATTTTCGTCCGTCAACTTGGCGCCGGCGCCGGACGAGGCCGGGATCACGTGCAGCTTCGACCCCTTCCTTACCAGCACCTTCTCTCCGTTGCCCGAGAGCTCCAGTCCGCGCCCCCCCTCAAGTACCTTGACCGGTTTCGATTCATGCTTCAGGTCCATGGCCACGAGATCACCGTCCTCGCGGTACAGAATCCGCTTGGCCGTGACGCCCACAATCGACATCGACCCGGCTGGAATCGGGACTTCACGCACCATTTCGGCCAGGTCCCAGCGCACTGGGGCCTTCTCGTCTGCGCCGACGGAGTCCGGGGTCGCAGACTGCAATTCGTTGGGCTCTGCGAAGGGGAACGCCGCCGAAGTACGCAACGGAATCGCATAGATCTTTGCCGTGTCGTCAAAGTGCGGCATCGGGGCGCGTTCGCCCCACGGGCTGCCGACGGTGGTCCGCCACGTCCGGGTGGAAACGAAATACAGCCAGTCTCCGTCAGGAGACACCGCCGGGCCGGAGTCGTTAAACCTGTTGCTCGTCACACGTACGGCCTGTCCTGACGCCACGTTGTGGGCCCACAAAACACCCATCATGTTGCCATCCCAGCGGCTGTAGATCACGTGCTTCGAGTCGGGCGTCCAGGCCACCGCGGACGAGGCCGGCGCCTCGGCCAGGACGGTCGATTCGCCAGACTCCAAGTCCACGAGCCAGAGCCGGTCGTCGTAGTCGCGGTGCACCAACCGGCGGCCGTCGGGCGAGGCCGTGGCGTCGAGCCGCAGCATCGCCGGACCATTAGTGACCTGTGCAGGAGGTGCAGTGCCGTCAGCACGGACCTTCCACCACTCCAACTCCCCGCTTCGGTCGGAAATCGCATACACGTGCAGGCTGTCCGGCGTGAACACCACGTCGCGGTAACGCACGCCCGAGTCGCGTGAGACATGTACCCAGCGACCGGTCCCAACCGGCGCCGTGAAAAGCTCGCCTCGGGCCACAATCGCAACCATCTTTCCGTCGCGCGAGAGCGCCGCGTCCGAGACCTTGCCTTCTGGGGATTTTTCCCATTCAGTGAGGGCCTGCGGCAGGTCCGACGTCAGCCTGATGTCGAGCATTTGCGGCTCCTGACCCGGCGTAATGGTCCACAGATCAGCGCCCATGCGGAAGATGAGCCGCTG
>JBLFXH010000250.1:0-4948 GCA_047611125.1 Rhodothermales bacterium | reverse complement strand
GCTTCCAGGTATCCCTGTACAATGGTGCCGAGACCGTCCTGGCCTGGGGTGCCGATGAAGGCCTCGCCGCTTGCTTCTGTCTGTTCGTAGAGGTTTCCGCCAATCGGGCTGAGACCTGCAGAGTTTGTGAACCGTGCCAGTTCTATCTGGCCGAGCTCAAAGCCGTTTGGTTCGCCCTGAAGCCGAACGAAGACCTGCCCACTCTGTGTGATGTTTACTTCTGCGACGCTTGGCGGGACGGCGATCTCCGGTTCCAGTACAAGGCCTGACTGCGTGACTATGAGGCCATCGGCATTCATCGTGAGCGTACCGTCGCGCGTATAGGCTATCGAGCCGTCCGGACGCTTCACCTGAAGGAAGCCATCGCCATTCATGGCAAGGTCCAGGGCGTTTCCGGTGTCCATAAGGCTACCCTGGACGAAGCTTTTCACCGACGCTACGGCCGCCGCACCCTGCCCAATTTTCAGAGAGGACGTTGATGCGGGATCAACGCCTTCGGCCGTGCCGGCAGACGCAATGTCCTCATACAGCAGATCCTGGAAGACCAGGTTCGTCCGCTTGTAGCCAGTGGTATTGGCGTTTGCGAGGTTGTTTGCAATGTTGTCGACGCCCGCCTGTTGGGCACTCATTCCGAGGGCGGCGGTATACAGGGCGCGAAGCATAGATTTGCAGGGTTGGTGAGTCGGAGGTGGGAGAGAGGTCTAGAAGCGGCCCAGGGATTTGATCGACTGGGAGAGATTCTCGTCGGTGCCCTTGAGCATGCGCTGCTGCAGCTCGAAGAGGCGCAAGTGTTTGATCATTGAGGTCATCGCCTCGAGCGGCTCGGCATTCGAGTGCTCGACGAAGCCTTGATGGACCATGGCCGAGGACTCGATAGATTCGACATCGCCGGCGGAGAATTCTGCAGCTGGCCTTCTTTCAAGCACCGAGGTGTCATCGAAGGTCACGACCGAGAGCTTCCCGGCCTGTACCCCATCGATCAGTAGGGTGCCGTCTGCCTTGAACTCGACCTTCTTGGCGCCAGCTGGAATCTGAATCGGTCCCCCTTCGCCCTCGACGTTCTTGCCGGAGGAGGAGAGCATCATCCCGTCGTCATCCAGGCGGAATCGCCCGGCCCGTGTGTAGGTAGTCTCGCCGGACTCCTGGTCGGTCAGGGCGAAGAACCCGTCTCCTGCAAGCGCGAAGTCAAAAGTATTCCCGGTCTGCTCCATCTCTCCGGCTTCGAAGTCCACGAACTGGTGGATGGCCCGGTTGGAGTGGGGACCGCCGTTGACGTCGAGTTGCTCGTTTAGGACCTCCACAAAGGCTCGCTCCCTCTTATACCCCAGCGTCCCGGCGTTGGCCAGGTTGTTGGCAGTCCGCTCCTGGGCATGGGTCATGCCAGTCATGGAGGCTACGGAGTTGCGAAGGCGAAGAAGCATGGTGGTGTCGTCTGGTGGTCCTCGCAATGCTTTGCAAATGCCCTGCCAACCGGGTGAATGGCCCTCACAACCCGGACAAGGGGGAGGCGGGCCGCGAACAGGGCACGTTTTTCCAGCGCCACGGCAGTTTTTCCTTATAGAGCGGACCCCAGCAAAGGGGTTTTGTCGGCAGGTGCGGCTGAATGGCTATGCGGAAAACTTTGGCACAGGCCGTGCAGGGTGCGGAACCAGTTGCCAGAAATTCGGCCGGGGCCAACGCCGGGCTGTACCCGGCGACCGAAACTCACAATCCGCACTTTCGCCATGAACGAGGATCTCCGAACCGCCGTGATAGGTGTTGGCTCAATGGGCCGGCACCATGCCCGGGTTTACCGGGAATTGGACGGGGTCGAACTGGTTGGTCTCCACGATGTGGACGAGTACCAGGCCGCCGCCGTCGCAACGGCTCACGGGACGAACGCCTTCGAATCAGTCGAGGAGTTGTTGTCCTGCGGCATCGACGCCGTGTCAATTGCAGTCCCCACGTCACAGCACGCCGAGCTGGCGATTAGGGCAATGGAGGCTGGCATTCATGTCTTGGTCGAAAAGCCTATCGCAGGCACGCTCCGTGACGCTACCGATATGATGGAAGCGGCCCGGAAAAACGACCGGATGCTGATGGTCGGTCACATTGAGCGCTACAATCCCGCAATCCGAACCCTCAGTTCGCGCGTCAATGCGGATGAGATTGTGGCGATAAACGTGGTCCGAGTCGGCCCGAAGCCGCCGCGCATCAAGGACGCCGGAGTCATCATTGACATGGCCGTCCACGATATCGATCTCGCATTCTTCCTGACCGGCCGGCCGACCGAAGAGGTATTCGCCGTCACCTCGAGCAAGCCCATGGAGCACGAGGACACAGCATCCATGCTTCTAAGGCTCTCCGGCGGCATCGCTGTGCAGATTACGGCTAATTGGATTACGCCCTATAAGGCCCGCGAAGTCCAGGTGATCACGCACGACCTCCTGTATCGTGCAGACCTGATCAACCGAACAGTGCAGGCTTTCTCGCGGAGTTCAGGTGGCGGCGGCTACACCGTGGAAGACTTGCCGGTCCTGGCCGAGGAACCCCTCAAGGCTGAGTTGGCCGCCTTTACCCATTCAGTTCGGTACGGCTTGCCCGCGCCGATCTCGGCGCGGGACGGCATTCGTGCTCTCGAGGTGGCTGTACGTGCCACAGGCTTCAAGCACACCCGACTACAACGCGCGGCGTGAGATGAGACGAATCCTGGTCACTGGTGCCGGCGGAAACGCAGCCAGAAATTTCATTGCTTCCCTGAGAATGGCCCCCGAGCCGTTCTACATCGTCGGAACCGATACCAACACATTCCACTTAGCCTGCACGGACGCTGACGCGTCATACGTGATTCCTAGGTGCGATGAGCCCGACTACGAAGAGGCCCTGCTTAAGATCGTTGCCCTGGAACGGGTCTCCCTGATTCATCCCCAGCCTGACCCGGAGGTAGGGTGGCTCTCGGAGAACCGGGACAGCTTTCCCGGACTTCTATTCCTACCGGAGCACGCCGATGTGGTCGCGTGTCAGGACAAGATGCATTGCAATCGGATGTTGGCCGCGGCCGACGTCCCGGCGCCCCGGTCAATTCGGGCACATGCGCATTTGGACTTTGCCGACGCCGTGGATTCCTTGATGACAGAGTCGGGGCAGGTCTGGGTCCGGGCAATCCGGGGCGCAGGCTCCAAGGCTGCCCTTCCGGTTACCACCGGAGATCAGGCGTTCAGCTGGATTCGCTACTGGTCCGCCAACAAAGGGTTTGCCACGACTGATTTCATGCTGAGCTCGTTCCTTCCCGGTGCTGAGTTCGCCTTTCAGAGTCTCTGGTACGACGGCGAGTTGCTGACGTCCATGGCCCGGGAGCGTACCGAGTACCTGATGGGCAACATCATGCCCAGCGGGCAGTCCTCTAGCCCAAGCGTGGCCAGGACCGTGCATCGGGACGATGTCAATGAGATCGCCACTCGGGCCGTTCAGGCCGTGAGTCCGCGTCCGCATGGAATCTATTGTGTCGACTTGAAGGAAGATGATCGGGGCATCCCCTCGGTCATGGAGATCAATACCGGGCGCTTCTTCACCACCAGCAATTTCTTCGCAGCCGCCGGCTCCAACATGCCGTACTACTACGTGCGATTGGCATTCGGCGATCGTGTGGACGGTGTCCAGCGATACAACGCCTGTGAGGCGGAGCTCTACTGGGTTCGCGGCGTGGATCGGAAACCCCACCTATTCAAGGGAGCCCCATGGATTCAGCGTCGCGCCGCGTAATCGAGCACGCACCGCTCGTTCTCGTAGACTTTGATGGAACGCTGGCGACACTCCAAACGGACTGGGCCGGTCTGAAGATGACCCTGTCCGAGCGATGCCGGAGTCAGAAATGGCCCTGGAATCCAGCCCAGGGGCTGGACGCCAACCTCCGTTCAATTCGAACGCTTCATGGAGAAGCGGCCTTCAATCGCCTGTGCAAGGATGTCGCCATGGCCGAGATCTCGGGATTCGATGCAGAGGCGGTTTCCCATGACCTCATCCAGGTGCTTCGAGATCGGGGCACCGACCCGACCGCGATCGTTACGAACAACACGCGGGTTGGCGTCAACACGATTCTTCAGCACGAGGTGTTTGACGGAATACGTCCGCGTGTCATCGGAAAGGAGGACGTGTCTGAGAGCAAGCCTTCGCCGAGGGGTTTAACCCGCGCCTGCCGACTCTTTGTGGCCTCGAGCAAGGCCACTGTCTTCATTGGCGACGCCGACTCGGATGAGCGGGCGTCGAGACTCGCCGGGATCGGGATCTTTATCCGCGCCACGCCTCCCGTCTCAGGTCGCCTCAGGCTGGCCGCTTAGACGAAAACGGCCACGCCTCCAGATAGGAAACGCGGCCGCTCGGAATCAGGTACGTGGGGCGACTTATGCCGCCGGGTCCACGTGGACAAACTTGCGATCGTTCCGCCCGCGGGTGAAACGAACCGTGCCGTGGCTGGTGGCGAAGAGCGTATCGTCTCCACCGCGTCCCACGTTGTTGCCAGGGTGGAACTTGGTCCCGCGCTGACGAATGATGATGGCTCCGGACTGGACGGATTCACCGCCGAAGGCCTTCACGCCGAGCATTTTGGGGTTGGAGTCACGACCGTTCCTGGTCGACCCCATTCCTTTCTTATGTGCCATTGTATTCTCCTAGGGCTTGGTCAGGCTGGACGACCTCCGTCCAGCTCATCCTGCAGTTTCTGAAGAGCGTCCCAGTCACCGGCAGCGGCCAAGGCGGCCTGCCGGGGCCAGGTGTCGGGGGTGTGCTGGTTGTAGCGTGGGCCGGCCGCAGTCAGGATCTCCTGGAGAGGAGCGACGTCAGCTTTGGCCAACTTTGCAAAGGTGTCGAAGCCACCCTCGACGAGCAGACCGGCGATCTTCGGGCCGATGCCCTCGATCTTGGTCAGCTTGTCGCCGCCCTTGGCTGGCTTCTTGGCGGCGCTCTTCTTGGG